>DASTIG010000168.1:0-19568 GCA_035717785.1 Candidatus Limnocylindrales bacterium | reverse complement strand
GTCGCGGGCCCACGTGCGAGCCGTGGCGCCCTCGGTGTCGTTCATCGCTCGCGCGATGTCGTCGGGCTCGAGCTCGCCGTGACGCGCCTCCGTCCCGCCGCGCATGTCGCGACAGACCGTGCATCGGTAGTGGCGCGTGATCGGTCGGGGCGGGCCATCGCCCTCGTTCGACCAGGTGAACTCGTCGGCGACGAGAACGCGGCCGCAGGTCGAACAGCGCGTCGAGAAGAGGTCGCCCATCGAGACCTTGAGGCTCGACTCACCGCGCGGCGACGCGGACATGCCCTGGAAGGCCGCGTCGAGGTGGCGAACGTCCGGCGGGCGCAGGACGACCTCGGCGAGCATCCGCGTCAGCGGGCTGGACTCGATCGAGACGGCGCGGCGTTGGCGATCCACCGCGGCCCGGGCGACCCAGCCACCGCGGCCCGCGAGGTCGACGACGACGTCACCGGGGCCGGTATGCGCCTCGATCCGGGCAGCGAGCAGGGCGGGCGTCGGCGCCGGTGCCAGGCGCTCGAAGACGGGCAGGTTCCCGCCGACATCGGCACGCGAGGTGTGGAGACGGACCGTCATCTCGGCACGATGCTAGACCACATGGGAAGAGCCGCTGACCGGCGGCGGACTTGCCCGCTGCCGGTCCCGGCGACGACGATCAGGCCTCGTCGAGCTCGTCCGGCTCCTCTTCGAACGCCTCGTCGGTGGTCGATTCCGGCGGCAGGACGCGGTCGAGGTCTTCGATCTCCTCGTCCTCCTCGTCGTCCTCGAGGTCATCCTCGAGCTCCATCTCCTCGCGCACGAGCGTGCCCTTGGTGTACGGCCGCAGGTCGGTCGACTTCGCCGCAGTCGGGAAGCTCACCTTGCCGTAGTTGCTCGGGTCCTGGAACGTCTCGCGGATGATCAGCCGGACATCCTTGTCGCCGAGGCTCGTGACGCCCGCCGCGTACTTGTTCCCGTCGGCGATGAGCTTGAGCAAGCGAGCTGCCACGCGGGGCTCCACCACGCCGATGCGCATGCCGTTCGAGAAGGCGATGAGTCGGCTGCCCTCGGGCGTCAGCTCCACGGCGTCGCCCGGGTTGACCTGGGCCAGCTCCTTGGGAGTGGCGAGGTCGGTCAGGAAGGCGAACCCGGTCTTGCCGGTCTCCTCGACGAAGATGCTGACGGGGGCCTTGCTGCCCTCCGCCGCGGGGACCGTGCGCTCGCCGGCGGCGTTGAGGAGGATCTTGAGCCGGTCGATGTTGCGCTCGGCGATCCGGTTCGTGGGATCCAGCGCGAGGGCCGTCTGGTAGTGCTCGCGTGCCTCGGCGAGCAGGCCGAGCTCCCAGAGGGCCTTGGCCAGGCGGTTCTCCGCCTCCGCATCCGGGCCGAGCTCGAGGAGCTTCCGGTTGGTGTCGGCCGCCTCTTCCCACTGCGCGGCAGAGGCCTGCGTGATGGCCTGCTCGGCCAGCTGGCGCTTGGTCCGGGTCAGGTTGACCGGACTCTGGGAGGTCGTGTCGACATCGGGGAAGGTCACGGGCGGGTCGTCCTTTCGGGGGCGCGATGAGCCGGGCGCGTCAGGGCAGGCTCGGATCAGGGTCGGGGCGGGCAGGTGCTCGGGCATCGCTTTCTAGCATCGGATGCCCGTGGCGTCAAACGCGGCGACTCGCCGCCACTACTCCCTGATCATGAGATTCAGCCCGATGACGACCAAACCGAGGATGGCCAGGAGGATCGTCTGCCACAGCCAGCGGACGTCGCGCCGGCGGGACGGCGTCGCCGCGTGGAACGCATCCCACAGGTAGAAGGTCAATGTAAGCAGCGCCGGGCCCATCAGCCGGGGGATCTGGACGAAGCGGAACGCCGCGGCCGCGATGGCGATCGCGATTCCGTACGTGGCCGCGGACCACAGCGCGTCGCGCAGGTTCACGATGCGGAGCGCGGCCGCCCGATACCCGAGCAGGAACGCGACCGCGGCGTCGCCGGTCGCAAGGACGAGCAGGTCGCGGCGCGGCAGCGGCAGACCGGCCACTCCGCTCGCCCCGGGCTGGGCGAGCCCGCCCGGTACGGTCGCGGCGACACCGACGAACGCGAGGAAACCCACGACCAGCGTCGTGACGAGGACCCGGGTGCGACCGTCGTCGTCGAGCCCGGCCGGCGAGGCGAGGATGCGCGCCTCCAGCGTCAGGCAGCGCTCCACGATGACGCCCGTCACCGCGAGCGCCGGCACGAGCCCGAGCCCGAATGGCACGAGACGGATCGCACCGAGGCACGCGACGGCCGCCACGGCGGGCAGGATGAGCGACTCGATCGGGATGCCGAGGGCGTGGCTGTCCGTGTCCGCGGATTCGTCGTTGAGGACCTGCAGGCTGCCGAGGATGATCGCGCCGAGCAGGAAGATCGCGACGAGCCAGACACCCGGCGGCTCGATCAGGCGCGACAGCCCGACGATCGTGACCGCGGCAAGCGCGAGGTCGCGGCGGCCGGTTCGGTCGTCCTGCATCGCCACGATGGTACGCGAGGCGATGGCGCTCATACCCGCTTCGGCTTGCCGGCGACCCAGGCCAGGACATCGGCCCGAGAGCGGGTGTTCAGGACGTCGCCCGGCTCGACCCAGGCACGCCGGGCCTGGGTGATGCCCCAGCGCAGATGGTCGAACTCGGCGATCTTGTGCGCGTCGGAGTCGATCGACAGGACACAGCCCATCGCGACTGCTCGCCGCGCGCGCTCGACCGCGAGGTCGAGGCGATGCGGCGACCCGTTCATCTCGAGCACGGTGCCCGTCCGCGCCGCCTCCGCGTAGACGGTGTCCCAGTCGAGGTCGAGGTCGTCGCGCGTGCCGATCATCCGGCCGGCGGGGTGCGCGATCACATCGACGTGGGGGCTGCGGATCCCGTTCAGCGTCCGCCGGGTCAGTTCGGCCTTCGACTGCCGCCGCGAGACATGGACCGACGCGACGACGAGATCGAACCGCTCGAGCAGCTCGTCGGGATAGTCCAGCGCGCCGTCGGCGCGGATCTCCAGCTCGCAGCCGTGCAGGAGCCGGAAACCTTCGGGCGGTGTCTCTGGCGGGGCGGTGCCGTCCGCCTCCTCGTGGGCGTACCGCGTGTTGAGAGCGGCGATGATCGCGCGCTGCTGCTCGACCCGGTCGGGTGCCAAGCCTCGGGCGATCGCCAGCGACTGGCTGTGGTCGGTGAGCACCTGGTAGGCGTGCCCACGGCGGCGCGCGGTCTCTGCCATCACCTCGATGCTGTGCGTGCCATCAGACCAGTCGGAATGACTGTGGAGGTCGCCGGTCAGGTCGTCGAGCGCGATGAGTTGCGGGAGCCTGCCGTCGAGGGCCGCCTCGATCTCGCCCTGGTCCTCGCGCAGCTCGGGCTCGATGAACGGCAGGCCGAGGAACGCGTACGCCTCCTCCTCCGTGGCGAACGTCCGCAGCTCGGCGACGTCACCGGTCAGCGGCTCGCCATCGTCGCCGATCCGCAGAAAGCCCTTCTCCGACAGGCTCCAGCCCTGGTCGCGGGTGCGCTCGCGGATCCGGACGTTGTGCTCCTTCGACCCCGTGAAGTGGATGCGATAGGTGCCGGCTGTGCCGGGCGACATGACCATGAGGTCGACCTGCGGGCCGCGCAGGAGCCGCACGGCGGCCTTGTATCCCCCCTTGTTGAGCACCTGGTCCACGATCCCGAGCGTCGTGAAGCGCTCGATGAGCCCGGGCCCGTCGTCGGTCTCGGCAAGCAGGTCGAGATCGCCGATCGATTCGCGACGGCGACGGAAGGAGCCGGCGGGCTCGATCGACCGCAGGCCGGGCGTCTCGGTCAGGGCCTCCATCAGGCCCAGGATGATGGTCTCCGCCCGGTTGAGGAGCATGCGCCGCGGGGTGGATTCGAGACGCGCGATCCCCTCGAGGATGAGCTGCTCGGTCCGCTCCGAGAGGCCGCGCAGTCCGCGTAGCGTGCCCGCTTCGGCGGCCTTCCGGAGGTCGTCCATCGACACGATCCCCAGGTCCTTCCAGATCTGGCGGACGGTCTTGGGACCGAGGCCTGGGATCCGAAGCAGGGCGACCAGGCTCGGTGGCACCTCGGCGATCAGCTTGTCGTAGTAGGCCATCCGCCCCGTGGTGGCCAACTCGGCGATCTTGTCGCTGATCGCGGTACCGACCCCGGGGATCTTCGGGGCCTGGCCGTCGCGGTAGGCGGCGACCAGGTCGACGGGGCTGCGCCCGATCGCGTCCGCTGCCCGGTGATAGGCAACGGTCTTGAACGACAGCTCACCCTTCACCTCGAGCATGTCGCCGATGTCGTGGAAGATCCGCGCGAGGTCGCCATTCGTCAGCTGGCGGTCGGGCTCGTCCTCGTCGTCCGGACGCAGGTCGGCGTCCGCAAGGTCGGCGTCGGGGTCGTCGACGGGGGCGGGCTCGCGATCCGGCGGCGGCTCGATCGCGGTCGCGCGCTCCGGCGGCGGATCGGTTCGGGCGACGCGGCGCGGCATGGTCGGGATGGTACCCGCGGCGAGAGTCGGTGGAGCCAGGCGGCTTGATGTCAGCCCTAGGCACGCTCCCCCGACGAACGTGCACGATCACCCCCGACCTCCCGCAGCTATGGCCGCTTTGGGGCACGACCCTTGAGTGTTCATCTCGGATGTGTGTCTGGAGCTGACTACGAAAGCCTCGGGGCGATCGGGCCGGGCCACACTTGCTACGCGGCCACCACTCGATCGCGCCCGGCGCGCTTCGCCCGATAGAGCGCCTGGTCGGCGACATCGATGAGCGACTCGACGGCCTCGTCCGGGCTCGTCGCCACCGCCACCCCGATCGAGACGCTCGGCGCCGGGACGCCGAGCCGCCGCAGGTCCAACGCGCGGACGGCGGCGCGGATCCGCTCACCGACCTCCACCGCGACCCCCGGCCCCGGGTTGCGCAACAGGACGACGAATTCCTCCCCGCCGAAGCGTGCCGGCACGTCGTCCTCGCGCACCGCCGATACGATCGCGCCGGCTACCGCGCGCAGGACCACGTCGCCGGTCGCATGCCCGTGCTTGTCGTTGAGGGCCTTGAACCGGTCGATATCGACCATGAGGATCCCGACCGCGTCGCCTGCGCGGCGGCGCTGCGCCAACAGCCCGACGAACTCGTCGAAGTAGCGCCGGTTGGGCAGGCCGGTGAGCGAATCGGTCGAGGCGCGCGCCTCAGCATCGCGATGGGAGTAGGCCCGGGCGAGGGCGGCCGACGCCTCCACCGCAGCACCGACGAGGATACGGCGCGTGGATTCCGGCCATGTCGAGCCGACCCGCCGCGAGACGACGAGCGCGCCCACGATGCCCTCCGCGGTCGTCAGCGGGGCCGCCAAGACCTGGCCGAGCCCGTACACGTCGCGGACCCGGCGGGCGATCCGGTCGGCAGCCTCGGACGGGGCCGCCGGTCGCCCCCGGATCTGGTCCTCGAGGTCGCCGAGCGGGAGCGGCGTCGAGTGATCCGGGACGCCGGGGCGGAGGCTCACGAGGTGCGCGGCCAGCTCCCGATCGTCCTCGGCTCGCCGGACCACCACGACGTGGTCGGCGGCCGTGGCCTGGCCGAGGTCTTCGGCGATCGCGTCGACGATGGCGTCGGGCGACACCGAGCGCGACAGGCCACTCAGGATCCGCACGAACGACTCGGCCTCGTCACGCCGCCGGGCCCCGAGATCCGAGACGGCGGAGCCGTGGATGAACGCCGCGAACCCGGCGACCAGCACGACCACCAGCAACAGCCGGTCGGCGAGCGTCGCATCCACGGCGAGCGCGCGGAGGAGAACCACCGCGGCGACGAGAAGGAAAGCGACGGAGAAGGTCCACCAGGACCGGCGGATCCGGCGATCCGACGGGTCCACGGGGCGCGCGGGGCGCGGGGGGGAAGGGGTCAACTCGGGAATTAAGGATGCGGCCCAGACGCCTCCGCGTCCACTACTGCAGGATGGTACCCATGGCGGATGCGACCTGGTACTTCCGTCCTGGTCGGGCTACGCGGATGCCCCGCCCGGATGATCGGTCGTCCCGTCCGGGCCGGTCGCGCGACCATGACCGCCGCCGCGCTTGACCTGGTAGAGCCTGCCGTCGGCGCAGGCGATCAACTCGGTCGCCGTCCGGCCGTCCGTCGGGAACGTGGCCACGCCGATCGAGGCGGCGATCGGGACCGGTCCGCGCTGCTCGCCGATGAACGGCCGGTCGCGGAATGCCTCGAGGATCCGCTCCGCGGCGTGGGCCGCATCGGCAGCATCGGTGTCGGGCAGGATCACAGCGAACTCGTCCCCGCCGTACCGGGCCGGCACGTCCGACGCACGGAGAGTCGCCTTGATCAGCTCGGCCGCCCAGGTCAGGACGCGGTCGCCGAACAGGTGGCCGAACGTGTCATTCACGAGCTTGAAGTCGTCGAGGTCGAGCATCATCACGCTCAAAGGGCGCTTGCCGCGCTGGGAGCGGACGACCTCCTCCCCCATCCGCTCGTGCAGGTAGCGGTGGTTGAAGAACCCGGTCAACGGGTCGCGGTCGGCGCGTTTGCGGGCGTCCTCGTACAGGCGCGCGTTCTCGAGCGCCATGGCCGCTTCGTTGGCCATCGTCCGCGCGACCTCGAGGCGCTGGGCGTCCCAGCGTGCTTCCGTCCGCGAGAACAGCTCGACGAGGCCGATCGACTGGCCCTTGGCGACCAACGGCAGCATCACGAGCATGCGGATCCCGTCGCCGCGCAGGAGGGCGACCTCGGCCGGATCGGCACGTGGGTCCTCGGCGTCGATGATGACCGTGACCTGCCGCTCGAGGACGCGTAGCGTCTCAGGAAAGCCGTCGACCTCGAAGTAGGGCTCGATCTCGTGCAGCGGCGGGTGATAGCCGAGCGATTCGACGCGCCCGGACGGTCGATCCCAGTAGCTGATCGCGCATTCATCGACGCCCATCGCACGTGCGAGGTGGCCGGCCATCAGGTGCGCGACCTGACGCGGGTCGAGGCTCTCCGAGAGCTCGCCGCTCATGTCGAGCATCCGGCGTAACTCCAGCGCGAGCTCCTGGCTCCGGGTCAGCAGGCGCGCGGTCTCGAGCGCGGTCGCAGCGTGGTCGGCGAGGATCGCCAGGAGCCGCAAGTCGTCGCCATCGAAGCCGTCCAGGCCGAGCTTCGAAAGCGTGATCACGCCGACGGTTTCCTCGTCGTACTGCATCGGGACAACCAGCATCGATTCGTCGATGTCTTCAGTGCCGGCGATCGTCTGCCCTCGCGGATCGCCGTTCGCGTCGTTGATCAGCAACGGCTCGCCATGCTGTGCGACCCAGCCGGTGAAGCCCTCGCCGAGGCGGCAACGCAGCAAGTCGAGATCGACGTGCTCGTAGGCGCCGACCCGACCCTCGAAGGCGATCGGCACGACCTGATCGGGCAACTCGATGAGGTACACGCGCGCGTTGTGGTAGTCGATGATCCGGCCGGTCTCCTCGACGAGTGCTCGCCCGACCGCCTCGACCGACGTCGCCCGGTTGAGTCGACCGGAGGCCGCCTGGAGAACGGTCAGCTGCGCGGCCTTCGCCTCGGTCTGCTCGAACAGCTCGGCGTTGGTCAGGGCGATCGCGGCATGGGTCGCGAGCGTCGTGAGGAAGGCCACGTCACCATCGGTCCATTCGCGCGGCTCCCGCGTCACCGCCGACAGCGCCCCGATCACGCGATCGTGATGCATGAGCGGCGCGATGAGGTCGCCCGCGAACTCGAGGATGCCGTCGTATTTGCTCGAGCCGTAGCGCCGATCGGTGCGCGTGTCCGTCCAGGCTGCGGCCCGACCGGTCCGCAGCACCTCGCCGACCCAGCCCTCACCGACGCCGAACGCCGGCAGGGCGGCGGCGAGGTCGTCGGGCAGGCCCGCCCACGCGGCGACGTACAGCTGGTCGTCGCGGAGGATCCTGATCGTGACGTAGTCGACGCGGAGAGCCCGTTTCGTCTCGTCCACGATCGTGCGGAACAGGTCCTCTCGATCGTGTGACGCGGCGAGGCGCTCGGCGATGCCGAGGACGCTGTCGAGCCGCTCCGCGAGCTCCGATTCGAGGCCGATCCGGCCGTCCGGCTCCTCGTCCACGTGCCGCTGGGTGTCGGGCACGGCGAGCAGGCGGCGGAAGACCGACGGGCGCCCTTGGCCGGGAGCCCGCTCCGGGCGCGTTTCAGCATCGACGCGGTGACGGAGGCGCGCAGTCATACCGCTGCATCGTCCCATCGGGGGTGCCCGACCTGGTCCTCGCCAGGGGTACCGGGTGGGTCCGGTATGGGTCCTATGTCGTTCGCCCTACATCATCACGAGGCCGCCGTCGACGGCCAGGACCTGGCCGGTCACGTAGGCGGCCTCGTCAGATGCGAGGAACGCCACGGCATCGGCGACCTCCTCGGTCGTGCCGAACCGGCCGAGCGGCGTGCGCGACGTGATCTCCTCCTTCAGCGCGTCGGGCAATCCCTGCGTCAGCTCGGTCAGGACGAAGCCCGGGGCCACGGCGTTGACGGTGATCCCGCGCGAGCCCAGCTCGCGCGCGGTCGCCTTGGTGAGGCCGATCAGCCCGGCCTTGGCCGAGCTGTAGTTGGCCTGCCCCATCTGCCCGGCCTGGCCGGACACCGACGTGATGTTCACGATCCTGCCGGCGCGCGCCTTGAGCATCGGCCGGGTCACGGCCTTGGTCATCCAGAACGCCCCGAAGAGGTTGGTCTCGAGGACCTCGCGCCAGGCCTCGGCGCTCATCCGCATGATCAGGTCGTCGCGGGTCACGCCGGCGTTGTTCACCAGGATGTCGATCTTGCCGAACGCTTCGAGCGCGGTCTTGACCACGGCCTCGGCCGACTCGGGATCCCTGACGTCGCCCTGGATCGCCAACGCACGCGTCCCGATCGACTCGATCTCGGCGGCCGTCGCCTTCGCGGCATCAGTGTTGCCCTTGTAGCTGAATGCGATGTCGGCGCCCTGGCGCGCGAGCCGCAGACCGATCGCCTTGCCGATCCCACGCGAGCCGCCGGTCACCAGGGCCGCCTTGCCGGTCAGATCGATCACGCATGGACCTCCGAATGCGCCGATTCAGGTTCGCCTGGGACGACGTCGTCCAACGGGACATCGACCGTACCGGGTCGGGCCATCAGCTCCACCAGCGCCGGCGGGATCGGGTCGACCGAGTCCCAGTCGACCGGCAACCGGACATGGACGTCGTCGGCGCTCACTGCCGCGTCACCGACCCGGCCGCGCGCCGGATCGGCCGTCCACTCGACCGTCACGGCTCCCGAGGTGAAGCCCGCGCCGAACGCGACCATCACGATCCGGTCGCCGATCTTGACCCGGCCCTCGTTGACGGCCTCGGCCAGGGCGATCGGCACGGACGCCGCGGAGGTATTGCCGTAGCGGTCGAGGTTCACGTACATCTTGTCCATCGGCAGGTCGAGGCCCTTGGCCACCGCCTCGACGATGCGGATGTTCGCCTGGTGTGGGATGAACAGGTCGATGTCCGACGGCTGGAGCCCGGACTTGCTGACCGATTCGAGAGCGGTCGTCGCCATCGTCTTGGTGGCGAACCGATACGTCTCCTTGCCCTCCATCCGGATGAAGTGCTCCCCGCGCGCGATCGTCTCGGCCGATGGCGGGCTCTTGGCGCCGCCGGCCGGCAGCCAGATCATGTAGGCGCCCTGGGGAGCCGTCGTGAGCTCGATCCCGAGCGCGCCGCCCGGCTCGTCGCTGGCCGACATGACCACCGCACCCGCGCCGTCCCCGAACAGGATGCACGTGCTCCGATCGGTGTAGTCGAGAAAGCGGGTGAGCAGCTCCGCGCCGATCACCAGGACGTGTTTGGCGATGCCGCTGGCGATGTAGGCCTGGGCCGTCGCGAACGCGTAGACGAACCCGGAGCAGGCTGCCGCGATGTCCATCGCCGCCGCGCGCGTATTGCCGATCGCCTCCTTGACGAGCGCCGCGGTCGACGGCATCCAGTAGTCGGGAGTCAGCGTGGCAAGCAGGATGAGGTCGATGTCGTCCGGGTCGATGCCGGCAGTCCTGATCGCGCGCAGAGAGGCCACTGCGGCCATCGACGCGGTGGTCTCGTTGGCGGCCGCGACTCGACGCTCGCGGATCCCGGTCCGGGTCACGATCCACTCGTCGGACGTGTCGACCATCCGCTCGAGGTCCTTGTTCGTCAGCACCTGCGCGGGCGCGTAGCGACCCCATCCGGTGACATGGGCCCGCGGCTGCCGAGCGACGTCGTTCACAAGGGCTCCACCTCGATGAGCGGCTGCTTGGCCTTGACCAGAGCGCCGCTCTCGGCCACGACCCGGACGACACGCCCCGCCAGGTCCGACTTGATCTCGTTGAACAGCTTCATGGCCTCGATGAGCCCGATGATCTGGCCCACCGCGACCTCGCCGCCCACCGCCACGTATGGCGCCGTGCCAGGGGCCGGCGAGGCATAGAAGATGCCAGTGAGCGGCGCCTTGATCGAGGGTTTTGCGGGCGTGATCGGCTCGCGATCCCCGGCCGCCGCGTCTGCCGTGGCCGGGGCGGCCACCGCTGTCGCCGCGGGCGACGACGCCGCGACGCTCGCGACTGTGATGGGAGCGAGGGCGGATGGCTTGCGCAGGACGAGGCCGGTGCCGCCCGACTCCACCTCGAGCTCTGTCAGGTCGGAGCGATCGAGCAGTGCAGCAAGACGATCGATGAGGCCGAGCAGCTCGAGATCGCCGTCGTCGCGCGGCGTCGCCATCTGGTCCGCGCCCTTCAGGTCTGCGGCCGCCTCCACCGAGGTCGCGTGCGCATCGAGCGCGTCCACGACGCCGTCCGGCAGAGGCTCTGCGCCCGGACCGACGGCCATCGGTTCGAGGTCGTCGGTCATGCGTCCCACCGTTGGAAGATCAAGGCGGTGTTCTGGCCGCCGAACCCGAACGAGTTCGACAGCACGACACGGACGTCGTGCCGAGCGGCCTCGTTCGCCACGATCGTCAGTCCGTGGGCTTCGGGATCCGGGTCGGTCAGGTTGATGGTCGGCGGGATGCAGCCCTCGCGGATCGTCATGACCGAGACGATCGACTCGATCGCGCCAGCCGCGCCAAGCGTGTGGCCGATCATCGACTTGTTGGCCGTGATCGGGGTTTCGGCGGCGTGCTCGCCAAGGATCGTCTTGATCGCCTGGAGCTCCGACCTGTCGCCTTCCGGGGTCGATGTCGCGTGGGCGTTGACGTGGTCGACGTCCGCCGGCGCCAAGCCGGCCTTCTCGAGCGCCCGTCGCGCGGCGCGGACGGCTCCGATGCCACCGGGCGCCGGCAACGTGATGTGCGACGCGTCGGCGGTCGCGCCGTACCCGACGATCTCCGCGAGAGGCGTCGCCCCGCGCGCCCGGGCGTGTTCGAGCTCTTCGAGGACCAGGACGCCGGCTCCCTCGCCGCAGATGAAGCCGTCGCGACCAGAGTCGAACGGCCGCGACGCGGCTGGCGGGTCGTCGTTGCGGGTGGACAGCGCGCGCATCGCCGCGAACCCGCCGATGAGGAACTCGTAGATGCCTGCCTCGGTGCCGCCGGAGACCATCACGTCGGCGTCGTCGCGGCGGATCGTCTCGAACGACTCGCCGACGGCGTGACCGCCGGTGGCACATGCCGAGACGGTCGCGAAGTTCGGCCCTGTCATCCCGTAGTTGATCGCGATCTGTCCCGACCCGACGTTGGGGATGCCCATCGGGATGAGGAACGGGCTGATCCGGTCCGGGCCGCGCGTCACGTTCGTGCTGATCCCCTCGTTGAGGGTCCCGACGCCGCCGAGCCCGGTGCCCAGGATCGCGCCGGTGCGCTCCGCCAGCTCTCCCTCCAGCCGGTCGGGCAGGCCGGCCTGGTCCATCGCCTCGCGCGCCGCGACCAGCCCGAACTGGATGTAGCGGTCGGTCCGGCGCTGGTCCTTCCGGTCGAGGACGTGGCTCGCGTCGAAGTCGCGTACCTGGCCGGCGATGCGGACGGTCAGCCGCGACGGGTCGAACGCGTCGATCGTCGTGATGCCGGATCGGCCGGCGACCATGCCCGCCCATGTGGTCTCGAGGTCGTTCCCGAGCGGCGTCACGAGCCCCATCCCGGTCACGACGACCCGCCGACCGCCCATCACGCGGCCCGCCGGCTCATCGCACCAACTTCCCGGTGCGAACCGTTGCCGCACGGTAGACGTCGCCCGCAAGGCCGCGGGCCGAGATGGCGTTGGCGACCGCCAGCGTGTCGAACGTCGTGCGCCGGATCTCGGCGCGGACCTCGTCGTCCTCGATGTCGATGAGCGCCCACGAAGCAGTCGGCTCGCCATCGAACACGTAGCCCGCCGATCCGTCGTTGACGATGACCTTCCAGCCGAGGTCGCGCACCTCGGGCAGATGGGTGTGGCCACAGACGATGACGCGGGCATCGGTGCGGGCGACCCGCTCGATCGTGACCGACGGGTCGAGATGCTGGTCGAAGCCCGAGGTCTGGGAACCCGGCGATCCGTGGCAGGCCAGGACGAGCGTGTCGTCGTCGGTCCGCCAGCGGCGTTCGGCCGGCAGGCGTCGAAGCCAGTCGAGTCGCTCCTCCCCGATGGCCTCGTGGGCCCATTCCGCGGCATCGACGATCGCATCCGGGACGCCGTCGATCATCCACGGAAAGGCCGCCGCGTAGTCGAAATCGGCGACCGCGATGTCTGTATTGCCGCCGATGATCAGGGCGCCGTCGCCGGCCAGGCTGCGCAGGACGTCGATGACCAGCGCAGGTTCGGGGCCGTTGAGCACGAGGTCGCCGGCGACCATGAGCGCGTCGGGCTTCTCGCGCGCGATGTCGGCGAGGACGGCTTCAAGAGCGGCCGCGTTGCCGTGTACGTCCGAGAGGGCAGCGATCCGGCTCATCGGAGCGCACCCTCGGGCGGGATGATGAAGCTCAACAGCCCCTCGCAGGCAACCTCGCCGGCGACCGACGCGACGCCACGGCCCTTGCCGAACCGCGAGCCGAGCTTCTCCATCGTGACCTCGAGCCGGAGCGTATCGCCCGGAGCGACGATCCGCTTGAAGCGCACATCGTCGATGCCGGCGAACAGGCCGATCCGGTCGCCGAACCCCGGTTGCTTGGCGACGTAGACCGCCATGGTCTGGGCGAGCGCCTCCACCTGGAGGACACCCGGCATGACCGGCAGACCCGGGAAATGCCCGGCGAAGAACCACTCGGTCGCCGTGACGCCCTTGATCCCGACGATCCGCTTCGCGTCTTGGTCGTACTCGACGATGCGGTCGACCAGGAGGAACGGATGGCGATGCGGGATCAGGCGTTCGATCTCGGCGGTCGTGTGGACGGTCTCGGTCACGGGCGACTCCATGGGCGATGTGTTGGTTCAGTCTGGGCGGTGGCGGCCGGCGGCAACGGGTCGGCGTGTGCAGGTCTGCACGACGGTCATACCCGGGCGGCCGCCGCGAGGAAGGCCGCGCTGCCCACCCGATCGAGCAGGTTCGTCGTCATCCGTCCCTCGAGGAACGTCTCCGACGCGAGGAGTGCCTGGTGGATATCGACGTTGGTGGTGATGCCGTCGATTACGAGCTCTTCGAGTGCCACCCGGCCACGCGCGATGGCGGTCTCGCGATCCGGACCCCAAACGATCAGCTTGCCGAGCAGCGAGTCGTAGTAAGGCGGGACCTCGTAGCCCGTGAACAGATGCGAGTCCATGCGCACGCCCGGCCCGCCCGGCGCGTGATAGCGCTCGACGATGCCGGCCCCCGGGCGGAAGTCGTGCGCGGGGTCCTCGGCGTTGATCCGGAACTCGATCGCGTGCCCGGAGAACCTGATGTCGGCCTGGCTGATGCCGAGCGGCTCGCCGGCGGCGATGCGCAGCTGCATCGCGACGAGGTCGACGCCGGTCAGGCTCTCAGTGACGGGATGCTCGACCTGGATCCGGCAGTTGATCTCGATGAAATAGAAGTTACCGGTGCGATCGACCAGGAACTCGAGCGTGCCGACGTTCTCGTAGCCGGCCGCGACGACCGCCCGGATCGCCCGTTCGGTCAGGTCGGCTCGAACGGCGTCGGACAGCGTCGGTGTCGGGGCCTCCTCGAGGATCTTCTGGTGGCGCCGCTGGACCGAGCAGTCGCGCTCCCCGAGGTGGACGCCGTGGCCGTACCGGTCGACGGCGATCTGGACCTCGACGTGGCGGTTCTCGTCGAGCCACTTCTCGAGATACAGGGAGTCGTCGCCGAACGCGGCCTTCGCCTCGCTCCGGCAGACCTTGAGCACGGACTCGAGCTCGCGCGACGTGCGCACCATGCGCATGCCCTTACCACCGCCACCGGCGGACGGCTTGACCAGGACCGGGTAACCGATGCGCTCTGCCTCTGCGAGGGCGTGCATGTCGTCGCGCAGCATCCCTTCCGAACCGGGGATCGTCGGCAACCCGTGAGCGCCAAGGAGCTGGCGCGTCCCGGCCTTGCTGGCGAAGCGCTCCAGGACGTTGGCCGGTGGGCCGATGAAGGTCATGCCATGGGCGACCACCACCTCGGCGAAGCCCTCGTCCTCGGACAGGAACCCGTATCCCGGATGGATCGCGTCGCAGCCGGTGACCAGCGCGGCCGAGATCACGGCAGGGGCGGACAGGTACGACCGTTGAGCGTCGGGCGGGCCGATGCAGATCGCCTCGTCAGCGAGCCCGACCGGGAGTGACTCGCGGTCAGCCTCGCTGTAGGCAACCACTGCCTCTGCACCGAGCGCGCGGCACGCGCGCAGCACGCGGAGGGCGATCTCCCCTCGGTTGGCGATGAGGACCTTCTTGAACATCAGCTTCCGGTGCCGTTGGTCGACATCGGGACGCCGAACTCGACGACGATGAGCTCCTGGCCGTACTCGACGGCCTCGCCCGGCTCGACCAGGCTGGTGCCCACGACACCGTCGATCGGGGCGACCACCTCCTGCGCGACCCCCAGCATGTCGACCGCGCCCAATCGATCACCGGCGCGCACGCGCGAGCCGATCGTCAGATCCTTGCGCGGCTGGTAGATGCCGACCGCGGGTGACGTGGCGACGCTCCGCGAATCGGAGCGGGCGGTGGCCGGGGGTTCCGGGTGGGGATGCAGGTGCTGGGCGCGCGGCGGCCGCTCGGGCACCCGATCCATCGACCGCTCGGCGCCGCCACGGTCGCTGGCACGGCGCTCGCGGGTGCCGACGGGCGGACCCGCGGGACGCCGGAGCCTCACGCGCCACGCTCCCTCGCGCACCTCGAGCTCACCGAGGCCGGTCCGCCCGAGCTTCGCGATCAGAGCGGGCAGGAGCTCGCCGGTGAGGCGGTCGATGGCTGCGTGGTCGGCAGCACGCTCGTCGTCGTCAGGCGATCGTCGGGCGTCGGCCGGGACCTGATCTGGCACGCGCTATACCTCCTCGCGAGCCGGTGGATCGTCGTCACGGGACCAGACTTCGACGCCGATGAGTCCCCGCCGGGCCGGATCGAGCAGATCGCGCAGGCGATCGGCCAGACTCCGGTCCACGCGCCCGGGCACCTCGGGTCGAGCGACCTCAGTGTAGGCGCCCAGAGCACGGTAGCGTCGGTAGCGTTGCTCGAGAAGCGTGTCGATCGGCAGCAGGGCAAGCGCGTCGAGCCTGTCGAGGATGACCGAGCGGAGCCGGTCGGCGGTCGCTTCGGGCTCTGCATGCGCACCCTCGCCGGGTTCCGGCACCACGATATCGATGACCCCGAGTGCGTGTTGGTCGGCAGCCGACATCCGCATCGCGGCGGCCGCGGTCGCGGCCTCGTCGGACGTCCGCCACAGGATCGATGCGCACCCTTCGGGACTGATGACGGAGTAGACCGCGTTCTCGAGGGCGATCACGACGTCGCCGACCGCGATTGCCAACGCCCCGCCGGAGCCGCCTTCCCCCGTGATGACCGTCACGATCGGCGTCCGGAGGCGGCTCATCAGACCGATCGAGCGAGCGATGGCCTCGGCGATGCCACGCTCCTCAGACTCCGGACCGGGGTGGGCGCCGGGAACGTCGACGAACGTGACGATCGGCAGGCCGGCGCGCTCGGCGAGCTCCATGACACGCATGGCCTTGCGATAGCCCTCCGGATGGGGCATGCCGAAGTTGCGCAGGATGTTCTCGTCTGTGTCCGCGCCCTTCTGCTGGCCGATCACCGCCACGCGCCTGCCGCCGATGCGGGCCAGACCGGCCACGATCGCGGCGTCGTCGCCGAACAGGCGATCACCGTGCAGCTCGACGAATTCATCGGCCATCGCGTCGAGGAATTCGAGCGTCCGGGGCCTGCGCAGGCTGCGAGCGAGCTGGACGCGGGCCCACACGTCGTCGCGTGCCTTGTCGTTCAAGGGCGCGATCGCGACGGCACCATCCGGGTCCACGGCCGGCACCGTGACGGGCGGCGTCGAGACGGCAGCTTCGTCGTCGTCCGCCGCGCCATCGCCGTTCGCGAGCTCACCCACCCGGTCGGCGATCGTCGTCAGGAAGGAGAACGGCCGGAAAGCCGGCACATCCTCTTCGGGTTCCGGCTCGTCGAACGCGCCGCGCGATGGGAGCAGTCGCAGCAGGCTCGCGAGCTCGTCGTGCAGCTCCGGACGCGGGACGACGCGGTCGACGAAGCCGTGGCTGAACAGGAACTCGGCCCGCTGGAACCCGGGCGGCAGCTCCGCCGCGATCGTCCCCGCGGTCACGCGCGCCCCCGCGAATCCGATCAGGGCGTCGGGCTCGGCGATGTTGACATCGCCGACCGCGGCGAAAGAAGCGAAGACGCCGCCGGTCGTGGGGTCGGACAGGACCGAGAAGAACGGCACGCCGCTCGCGCGCAGTCGCTCGAGCGCGGCAAGCGTCTTTGCGAGCTGCATCAGCGCGAGCGTGCCCTCCTGCATGCGGGCCCCGCCCGACGCGCTCACGACGACCAGCGGCACCCGGGCCGCGAGAGCGTGCTCTGCTGCCCGCGTGACCTTCTCCCCGACGACCGCGCCCATCGACCCGCCCATGAACCCGAAATCCATCACGCAGATCGCGATCTCGTGGCCACCGATCGACCCTGTGCCCCAGACGGCGGCGTCGCGCATCCCGGTGGCGAGCTGGGCCGCGGCCAGCCGGTCCGGGTACGGCTTCTGGTCGACGAACCCGAGCGCGTCGACCGATTGCAGCCCCGGGTCGCGCTCCGACCAGGTGCCCGGATCGAGCACGTGCTCCAACCGTGCCTCGGCCGACAGGCGGAAGTGGTGGCCGCAGGTTGTGCAGACCCTCAGGTTCTTCTCGAGCTGCTTGTTGAACAGCATCGTCGAGCACGTCGGGCACTTGGTCCACAGGTCCGGCGGGTAGACGTCGCGCCGGGCACGGAACGACGGCAGCTTGAGCGGCATCAGACGATCCTCGTCCGGGCGACCGCACGGACGGCGCGCATCCTCGGCTCGCCGGGCGGCCGGCCGCGCCGCCAGGCCATCCACGCGGCGGCGAGCGAGATCGCCGCTGACGTGACTACGCCGCCGACCACCACCGGGCGAACCTGGCCACGACCGTCGTCGGTCGCGCCGCGGTCGCGCGTCCGCGGTGGGCGGAAGTCGATCACCTCCCCGATCGTGCCGGTCGCCGAACCCGCCGCGAGCGCGAGTCGCGCGGCCAGCTCGTCCTCGAAGCGGAAGGACGGGTGATAGCGCGGGAGGCCTGTCGCCAGCCGATCTGCGGTAGCCCGCAGGTCCTCCGGCACATCGGTGGTGTCGCGTGGCGCGCGCGCGAGCAGCGACTCGAGATATCGGTCGACCACGAGCGCCTCGATCTCCCCGTCACGCGCGGACGACCCGACGGTCACGCCCTCCCCTCGCGACGGTCGCGCAGGTCACGTGCGACGCCGCGCAGGCCGCGATGGATCAGGACCCGGACCGCCCCCTCCGACCGGCCGAGGATCGCGGCGATCTCGGCAGTCGACATCTCGTGGACGAAACGCAGGATGACAGCGCGCCGGCGATCGCCGCCCAGACGATCGACCGCCCGCCACGCGGACATCGCCGATTCGCGTTCGACGACCGCGTGCTCGATGTCGGTCGGGTCGGGGGCGGTGAACGCCAGGTCGAGCGGGGCCTCGGGCCGGCGCCGCCAGCGACGGCGGCGCTCGTTGACGACGTTCCGGGCGATCCGGAACAGCCAGATGCGGAACGTCGACGCGCCTTCGCCGTCTTCCGGGAGGGCGCGCTCCTCGAACCGCGGCAGGCCAGCCAGGGCGGACAGGAACGTCCGCTCCGTGGCGTCCTCCGCCTCGTGATGGTCGCCGAGCTCGTAGACCGCGTAGTTGTACACCTGGGCAACGTACTTCCGGTACAGCGCGTCGAACCGCGCGGGGTCGGCCCGTGCCGCGTCCACGAGCGGCCGATCAAGGTCGAGGTGGGCAAGACGTGGGCGAGCGGGCTGCTGGGACCGCGTCGTCTTCCTCAATGCCGGACGGGCCATCGCGTTACACCCGTGTCTGCGCCGCAGCCGGGGAGGTCGCCGTGGTCTCAGAGATCGCCGGCAGCCGCACGTGGCGGATCTCGCCCACCACGACTGCCCTGCGGCCCCCGTCGACAGTCGGATCCGCAACGAGGAGCACGCCGGTCGACGGGTCGACGCCGAGCGCCCGGACCGTCATGGCATCCCCGTCGGGTGCGATAAGCACGACATCGCGGCCTGTCGTGACCTGCCGGTCCGCCCACTCGTCCACGTCGAACCGCCCGTCGCGCAACGCGAGGATCCGGCCTTCAAGGCGTTCGACGAAGGCATCGAGGAGCATGGCGTGGTCGATCGGCCGGCCGCCCGCCAGGGCGCGGAGCGACGTCATCGTGCCGGCGAGGTCTGCCGGGAACGCATCCGCCGGCCAATCGCCGTTCACGCCGATGCCGATGACGACGCGCGGGTCGTCGGTCCCGATACCTGTGGATTCTCCGAGGACTCCAGCCAGCTTGCGAACGCCTGCCCCCGCTTCGACTACCAGGTCGTTCGGCCATTTGAGGCGGATCGATCGATCTGGGAGATCGGCGATCGACTCGCCCGCCTCGGCCATCGCCAGCGACACAGAGGCCGCCAGCCGCCAGAGCTGAGCGGCAGCGAGCCACGACGGCCGGAACCCGACCGACAGAAGGAGCGCGGCCCTTGCCGGTGCCGACCACGTCCGGCCATCGCGACCACGCCCCGCCGACTGTTCGTCGGCGACCGCCAGGCAGACCTCGGGTTCGCCGTCCTGCAGCCAGCTTCGGACGACGTCGTTCGTCGATGCGACGAGGTCGAAGCGCTCGGAGCGGGCGATGAACTGGGCCATCGTGGGCAAGCGAGGGGGCGCGGCGGTCAGCCGGCCGCCGCGACCTCGACGGGTTCCGGGCGTTCGAGCTCGAACGCCTCGTGGAGCGCGCGAAGCGCGGTCTCGAGCTCCTCCTCCGCGATCATGCAGGTGATACGCACCTCCGAGGTCGAGATCATCTCGATATTGACCTTGGCGTCGGCCAGGGTGCCGAACATCCGGGCGGCGTAGCCCGGGGCATTGTGCAGGCCGGCTCCGACGATGCTCACCTTGGCGACCGACGCGTCGGTCGTCAGCTCACGGGCGCCCAGCTCGCGCACGACCGGCTCGAGGGTCTTCTTCGCCTTG
>DASTIG010000167.1:0-9812 GCA_035717785.1 Candidatus Limnocylindrales bacterium | reverse complement strand
GAGGCGTATGCCTCACGCACCTTGGGGACCGTATCGAATGATTACCCAATCGCGTTCCCGACTCGGACGGCGGCTAGCCTGGCTCGTTGTGCTCGGATTGAGCGCAACCGCCCTCATCGCGCCGACCGCAGCGCCCGTGCTTGCGGCTTCGGTCAGTCCGATCTTCCTGCCCGCCGACATCGACGGCGATGGCCAAGCCGACCAGAATCCGACGTGCGAGTTCCTGGATGCCTTCTACGGTGGCAGCCAGACCTGGCTCGAACTCGAGAAGATCGACGGGTCTCCGGCCAACGGAACGTACGGCGAGATCACGATCACTGGCGCCAGCGGGCAGACGTTCAATTGGAGTTCGACGGTCCCCGTCGACGCGGTCCTGGTCAAGGCCGGGAGCGACAACCACGCGCTGTACGTCTATGCGCCCACGGCCGGCTCGGCTGAGTCCTCCGGGGACACGAACCTGACCCATGGACCGAGCCAGCAGGGCACCAGCCACGTATCGTTCTGTTACGACACCTCGAACCCGACGCCAACACCCACACCGACCCCGCCGCCCACACCGACCCCGCCCACGCCACCGCCCGGTGTGACGCCTGCGCCGACCCCGACCGGCGGAGTCGGAGGAATCATCGGTACGCCGCCGGCCGGCGCGACCGCGGATCCGACCCTCCCATCGACCAGCACGCTCGACGGCCAGGGCACGGACCCGACCGGTGACGGCTGGCGGATCATCCTTCTTGTGGTGGCGGGGCTGCTCGCCGTCGCACTCCTGCTGACGCCCGCTGGGGCCGTGGTCCGGAAGGACGACCGCTCCCGCTGACCGTCGGCCTCCCTACGGGGTCCCCGAGACCCGGGCGGAGCGGCGCGCTGTCCGTGCGTCGCTCCGCCCACCGTCTCGAACGGCCCTGGCGACCGGGAAGCCAGTGTTGGCCTCCCGGTCGTCATCGTCCAGGCCCGAGAGGATCAGATCAGGAATCGGGCTCCGGGCTCCACGAGGTCCACGGGCCCGTCGTAGATCGACGTGACCGACTCGATCGTCGCCACCGCGTCGAAGCCCATCTGGAGATGCGTGAGCAGGACCCGACCGGCACGGGTCCTAACGGCCAGGGCGCCAACCGCCGGCCCGTCCAGGTGCATCGCGTCGTGAGCGACGGGGCCCGGCCCGAATGACACCTCGATGAGGATGGCGTCACCGGGCCGGATGAGTGGATCCAGATCCCCCGCCCGTCCGCAATCGCCGGAGTAGACGAGGCCGACGCCGTCATCCGGATGCGACACCCGGAAAGCGTGGCTGTCCCGCGTGTGCGTGACGCGTGCCGCCTCGACGCGCAGCTCGCCGATGTCGATCGAGCCCATCGTGATGGGCTCGACATCCAGCGACGCCGCTGTGAAGCCCGGCTCATCGTGGAGCGCATCGATGCGCTTCTCGAGCCCGGCCGGCGCGATCACGCGGACGCGCCGGGTCGGTTGAAACTGCCACCGGAGATAGTGGCGCAGTGCCACGAGGTCGATGAAATGGTCCGGGTGGAGATGGCTCACCAGGACCGCGTCGAGCGAGCTCGGCTCCAGTCGTGCTGCGAGCCGGGGGAAGGCGCCCTGGCCGAGATCGAGGACGATGGCCGTCGAGCCGGAGCGCACGAGATAGGCCGCGCCCGCCGATCCAGGGCGGTCGGTGTACGCCGGCCCGGCGCCGAGCACGTCGAGCTGGATGGGGGCCGAAGGTCCGGCGGGCATGGCCGCCAGACTAGCCGACGACGACAGGTGCCGTAGGTCGGGTCAGTTCCGCGGCGTGCGCTTCGGCGTCGGTTGCGGCTTCGGCGTGTTCCCCGGGCCGTTCTCTCCGCCCTGGCCCCCGGGAGCGCCCGGGTCGGTCGGGCCGGCGTTCGGTTCCTTGGTCGGCTTCGGCGTCGGCGCGACGGTCGGGGCCTTGGTCGGCTTGGCGGTCGGATCTGCGGGCGTGTCGGGGCCAGCTCCGCTGCCGCCGGTCCCGCTGCCGCCGCTCCCATTGCCACCGTGGCCGCCGTTCGCGGGCCCTGCGGTATCGATCCGTTCGATCGCCCTGTCGCTGCGGTCCACCGCGCGTTCGACGGCGCGCTGGACGGCCCGGGAGATCGCGTCGGCGGCGCCATCGGGGACCCAAAGGGCGAGCGCCCGGAGCACCTCGACGTTGCGGCCGACGCCGGCTTCGAGGATCGCGACCGCGACCTCGTCCTGGGTCGCGATCGCGGCCTCCGATGCTGCCTCGACGATACGTGCGTAGGCGGCCAGCGCGGCGGCCGCGCCGGCCGAATCACCCGCGCGCGCCGCATCCTCGGCCTCTCGAAGCCGGACGTCGAGACGGGCCAGTTCGGCGATCGCCCGGGCGGACGGATCGTTCGGCAGGGTCAGGGTCTCGATCCAGATGCGCTGCTCATACAGGGCGCCGCCCGGTCGCGCCGCGAAGGCCGTGCCGGCCGCAGCAGCCAGGACGAGGGCAGCGGCGAGGAGCGCTGTCATCGGACGCCGAATCCGCGACCGCGCGGATCGGCGGGTTCGGGTGGAGCGACCGTCGGTCCGGATCGCGCCGGGCAGGGCCGTTTGGGACACGACGGTCAGGGCTGCGTCCGCCCGCGCGAGATCGGCTTGCCGATGGGCCACGGCCAGCACCCGGGCCCGCATGCGAGCGGTCGACACGATGTCCGGGGTCAGGCGGGCGTCGGCATACGCGTCAAGGCGCTGCCGCAATCGTGCGTCCCCGGCCGCGAGATCGATCATCCTGTCGTCCATCAGCCGATCCGTCCCCCGGAGCCGGCAACGTGGTCGTCGCCGGTGCCCGACTCGTCGATCCGGAGCTGCCGCCGCAGCGCGGCGATGGCCCGGAACTGGAGTCCGCGGATCGTCCCTTCCTGCTTGCCCATCACCTCTGCCGCTTCGCGGGCCGAAAGGCCGGCGAAGAAGCGCAGGGCGATGGCTTCCCGTTGTTCGTCCGTGAGTGCGGCCAATGCGACCGCGACCTCATCCATCTCCAGTCGAGCGACCGTGACCTCGTCGGGTCCGGCGTCGCTGCCTGCCTGGCCACTCGCGGTGTCCAGGTCGATATGGTCGTGCCGCGTGCGCACATGGTCGATGACGGTGTTCCTGGCCAGCCTGAAGAGCCAGCCCCCGAACGGGATGCCCCGCGATTGGTATCGCGGGAGCGCTTCCAGGGCCTTGACGAAGACGAGCTGCGTCAGGTCCTCCGCGTCCGACGGGCGGTGGACGCGGCTTGCGATGTAGCGATAGACCGGCAGGTGGTAATGGTCGAACAAGAGGCCGAACGCCCAGGCGTCCCCGTCCCGGGCCTCCTGTACCAGCCGCTCGATCGCGGCGTCGTCGAGGGTCACAACGAACGTCCCGCGACGATGTTAGGTGCGCTGGGGATCCGGACCGCGACCGGATCGTCCCCACGCCGGAATGTCAGGGCCTCGAAACCTGCGTCCGCGGCGGCCCGATAGCCCTCGTCGAGCCCCCACGCGAGGTTGTCGGCACGATGCGCATCCGACCCGACGGTCACGGCCCGGCCGCCCAGCGCGCGGAACCGCGCCACGATGGCCGGCGAGGGGTAGCTCTCGTTCGGCGAATGGCGCAGACCGCTGGTGTTGATCTCGAGCGCGGTCCCGTTCTCGACGAGCGCGTCCAGGATCCGCTCGTACAGCTCCGGCGCGGCGGCGAGGTCGGCCGGCGTCACGTGCGGGAACAGGAAGCGCTTGACGAAGTCGATATGGCCGAGCGCGTCGAACAACCCGGAACGGGCAGCTGCCTCGACCTCGTCGAAGTACGGCGCGACGATCTCGCGCAGCGACCGACCCGTGACCCAGTTCGCCACATTTGACGCGGCGTACGGCGATTCCCGATAGATGTGAGCCGACCCGATGGTGAAGTCGTACGCGTAGGTCGCGAGGTGATCGCGGATGTCTGCCTCCCAGCCGCTGTCCCACGTGATCTCGACCCCGAACCGGATGTCGACACCGCGATCGGCCCAGCGCTCGGCGGCCTCGCGCACGATCCGCTCGCGCTGCTCGAAGGTCGTGTAGTCGTAGGCGGGCGCACTCGGCGCGAAGTCGACATGGTCTGTGATCGCGATCTCCGCGATGCCCCGTTCCGTGGCCGCTGCGGCGAACGCGTCGATCGGTACGTCGCTGTCCGGCGACAGGTCCGTGTGCAGATGCGCGTCCAGCGGCAGGTCGCGCGCCTGGCGGTCGATCATCCCCCGTGCCCCCGTGTCCGGCTCACCCCGAGATCACCCCGAGTTCCCGTCCGACGGCGGAGAACGCCTCCAACGCCCGGTCGAGGTGGTCGTCGGTGTGGGCCGCAGTGACGATCGTCCGGATGCGGGCGAGATCGAGGGCCACGGTCGGGAACACTACCGGCTGCGCGAAGACGCCCTCGCCCATGAGCCGGTCGCTGAACCGCATCGCGACTTCGGGGTCGCCCATCATCACGGGTGTGATCGGCGTCTCGGACCGGCCGGTGTCGAACCCCAGGCGCCGCAGCTCCGCCTTGAAGCGTCGGGTGTTGGCCCACAGCCGCTCGAGCAGCTCGGGCTCCTCCTGCATGACCTTGATCGCCTCGCGGCAGGCGGCCACGACGGCCGGTGGATGGGACGTGGAGAAGAGGAACGGGCGCGCGCGCTGGGTCAGGATCTCGCGCAGGGCCGTCGATCCTGCCACGTAGCCACCGAGCGAGCCGACCGCCTTGCTCAGCGTCCCGACCTGGATCGCCACACGACCGTGGAGCCCGAAGTGATCGACGCTCCCGCGACCGTCCCGACCGAGGACGCCCGACGCGTGCGCGTCGTCGACGAACACGGCGGCACCGGCCGCCTCGGCCGCCTCGACGATCCCTGGGAGCGGCGCGATGTCGCCGTCCATCGAGAAGACGCCGTCGGTGACGACGAGGATCAGGCGGTATGGCTCGCCGGTGCCCTCGCGCCCGTTCTCGATGGCTTCCTCGAGGATCGAGGCGAGGGCAAGCACGTCGGCGTGCGGGTAGATCTTGCGGGGCGCCCTGGACAGCCGCATGCCGTCGATGATCGAGGCGTGATTGAGGCTGTCGCTGACGATCAGGTCGGTCTCGCCCGTGATCGTGGGGATGACGCCGGTGTTGGCCGAGAAGCCGGACTGGAACGTGAGGACCGCGGGCGTGCCCTTGAACGCCGCGAGCTCCGCCTCCAGCTCCTCGTGCATCGACATCGTGCCGGCGATGGTCCGGACCGCCCCGGAGCCGACGCCGAAGGACTGCACGGCCTCGAGCGCTGCCTCGCGCAGCCGCGGGTGGTGTGTCAGCCCCAGGTAGTCGTTGGACGAGAGGCTGATGACGCGTTCGCCGTCGATCGAGACGATCGGACCTTGGGCCGAGGTCATCACCCGCAGCGACCGGTAAAGATGGCGCTCGCGCAGGGCGGCGACCTCGTCCTCGAGGAAGCCGAGCGGGTCAGTGTGCTGGGCCATGGTCATCGTGCGGTCGGCTCGGGCGTACATCGGATGGGCATCGTTGTCAGCTCACGCGGTCCAGTCCATCACCACTTTGCCGGAGGCGCCCGTACGAGCGGCGGCGAAAGCGGGCTCGTGCTCGCGATAACCGAAACGGTGGGTGATGACCGGCGAGATGTCGAGACCCGACTTGAGCATGACCGACATCTTGTACCAGGTCTCGTACATCTCCCGACCGTAGATGCCCTGCAGGCGGAGCTGGTTGAAGACCACGCGGCTGACATCGATCGCGATCTCGTCGGTCGGGATGCCCAGGATCGCCATCCCGGCGCCGTGGGCCATGTTCGCAAGGGCATCTCGCAGCGCGCCTGCGTTGCCCGACATCTCGAAGACGACGTCGAATCCCTCGACCATGCCGAGCTCGCGCTGGACGTCGCCGAGAGTCTCTGTGATGGGGTCCACCACGCGGGTGGCGCCCATCGCGGTCGCGAGGGCGCGGCGTGTGGCGTTCGGCTCGCTGACGACGATGTAGCGGGCGCCCGCATGACGCGCGACGGCGGTGGCCATGAGGCCGATCGGACCCGCGCCCACGACAAGGACGTCCTCGGTGAGGACCGGGAACGCCAGCGCGGTGTGGACCGCGTTGCCGAACGGGTCGAAGATCGCGGCCACGTCCTCGTCGATGCCGGGCCAGTGGTGCCAGACATTCGTCACCGGGAGGACGACCTGCTCGGCGAACGCCCCGTCCCGCTGGACGCCGAGGCCCACCGTATTGGCGCACAGGTGCCAGCGGCCCGCGCGGCAATGACGGCACCGACCGCACACGACGTGACCCTCCCCGCTGACGATGTCGCCGGGCGCGATGTCATGGACGTTGCTGCCGATCTCGAGGACCTCGCCGACGAACTCGTGGCCGACGATGAGAGGTGGTTTGATCGTCTTCTGCGCCCACGGGTCCCAGTCCGCGATGTGCAGGTCGGTGCCGCAGATGCCGGTCTTGTGGACACGGATCCGGACGTCGTTGATGGTCATCGACGGCTCGGGGACATCAAGCAGCTCGAGTCCCGGCCCGGGCGCCGCCTTGACCAGTGCTTTCATGCACGGAGCGTACCGCGATGCGCGGTGCGCGGAGGCACACGAGGTAGTCCCGCGCAGGCACGTTCGCCCCCGCTATCACCGATGGCGTCGACGGGACCAGTCGTGAGCGGATCAGCGGCCAGGACGCAGTCATGCCGTAGCGCGCATGCTCACTCGTCCAATCGCCGCCATCCGCGGTGGCGCCAAGGCTGAAGCCGGCGGGTAAGTGGCTGTTGAGCGGCGGTCGGTTCAATAGAGCACATGGCGCGACGGCGATCGTTTGGACGGATCCGGATCGGGGTTCGCGTGGGCGCGATCGTCCGTGACGCTCGCCAGGCGCGCGGCATCTCCATGACCGAATTGGGTACGAGGAGCGGGATCTCGCGCCAGATGGTCGCAGCCGTGGAGTCTGCACAGGCGAACCCGAGTCTCGATGTCATCGCGGCATTGTTCGACGGGCTCGACATCGAGCTCGATCTTGTCGCCCGTGGTCCCGCAGTGATCGATCGTCCGCGTCGTGGAGATGCGGCGCATGCGATGTGTTCCGCATACGTCCAGCGCCGGCTGGAGGCGGCGGCTGGCAGGTCGCCCGCGAGGTCCGGTTCGAGGATGGCCGCTACGTCGGCTGGATCGATCTGCTGGCATTCCACGCCCCGACCGAAACACTCCTCGTCATCGAGGTCAAGACACAGATCGATGATGTCGGAGCGATCGAGCGATCCATCGATTGGCATATCCGCGGTGCGCGACGCGCAGCGGAGCGGTTTGGCTGGCGTCCTCGAGTCGTCGGAGCCTGGGTCACTGCTCTCGCATCGGACGAAGTCGAGGAAGAGCTGCGACGAAACCGGGCTCTATGGGCGGTAGCGTTTGCACGACGAGCCAGGGACATGGCGCTGACGGCAGCAAGTCCCGAGGTGATCGTCGAAGGACGAGGGCTCGCCTTGATCGACCCTCGAAGCCGGCGGCGAGACTGGTTGATCCGGGCCCGGGTCGACGGCCGGCGATCGCCGCCGCCATACCTCGGATACGCCGACTTCATGGGGCAGGTCAGGCGCCGAAGCTGATCCGTGGCGCACGACTCGCTGCGACTACCCGTCGGACGATGGGCGGCTATCGGTCTCATCGAGTCGAGCGCGCTTCTGCCAATAGCGTCGGCGGCACAGGTCCCGAGTGGACCGTCAGCAGGTGTGCAGATGGGGTGCAGGACGGCGCTCACTCGTCCTTCTGCCGCCACCCAGAATGGCGGGTGCTGCCAGCCCCTCTAGGGGGTCGCGTCGACCTCCGACCAGTCGACCACCGGGTTCTCGACCGTCCCGATCCCCTCGATCTCACAGCGGACACGGTCACCTGGCTCGAGGAAGACCGGCGGGTCCCGGAACACGCCCACGCCTGACGGCGTGCCCGTCGCGATCACGTCGCCTGGCTCCAGCGTGATCACTGCGCTGATGTACTCGATCAGCGATGGGATATCCCAGATCATGTCGGCGGTCGTGCTGTCCTGCATCAGGTGCTCGGTCCCGTCCGGTGTGATTCGCCAGCTGCGCAGGCGGAGCCCGGCGGTCGGGTCGAGCTCGTCGGCCGTGACGAACACCGGACCCATCGGCAGGAACGTGTCGCTGCTCTTGGCGCGCAGCCACTGGCCGTCACCCTTCTCGCCGTCCCCGAGTGCGACCGCAACGCCCTGCCAGTCGCGCGCGCTCACGTCGTTGAGCACGACGTACCCGGCGACATGAGTCATCGCGTCGGCTCTGGATACGCGCTTTGCCGTCCGACCGATCACGACACCCAGCTCGACCTCCAGATCGAGAGCATGCGTGCCGTCGGGCCGGACGATCGCCTCACCGTCTGCGATGACGGTGTTCGAGAACTTGGCGAAGAGGAGCGGTCGAGTCGGCATCTCGCGTCCGCCCTCCGCGGCGTGCTCGCGATAGTTCAAGCCGACGCACACGACCTTGCCCGCCTCTATCGGAGCATGGACAGTCAACGCTTGGCGGTCGAGCCCGGCCGCACCACTGAGCGCGGCCGCCATGCGGCGGATGAGCGCGAGATCGTCACCGTCGAGCAGCGCCGACGTGAGCCCCCAGGCGGGCATAGGGATCACCCGATCCTCGGCCGTGATCAGGCCGACGGTCCGCCCGTCGTGCGGGTGGTCGAACAGGCAAAGGCGCACCCCGGGCCGCCGGGTCAGCTCGGCGAGGCGGCGGGCGTCCCGCTTGGGGCCGCCGGTGACGCGCTCGGCGCAGCCGCGGGGCTCGCCGATGGCGCCGCCGACGGCGCCTCAGACCCGCTCGCGCCGGGCACTGCGGACGGGCTGGGCGACCCGCAGAGCTTCTCCGGGTTCGCTCGCTCGCCGTAGCGTGCGTAGAAGTCGAGGATCGCGGCCTGGTCGATCGTGTCGAGTGGCAACACCCGATCCCACACGAGCGCGGCGAACGGCCACGCCATCTGGTCGAACCGCGCGATGACCGGACCTGGGGACTGCCCACCGGGCTCGAAGCCGCACACCGGGCTCGCGGGGACGGCGTCGTACAGCGCGCGAAGCGCCGCCTGATCGGCCTCGGCGCCGCGGTAGAGGATCACGAGCCCGCCGTGCTCGAGGTTGTGGACCCAGCCCTCCGGGATGACCGCGTCATTCGGTCCGTATGGACGGGCGGCGATCGGCCCGATGCTTGCGCCGATGTAGTGTCGCCCCGATGCCGGCGGGCAGTACGTGTACTTGACGACCGTGCCCGTCGCGACGTGGGTGTTGCCCATGTCGGGTTGCACGTACCCGGGCTCAGGCGAAGCGTCGGGGGCCGGGCTGGACGTGGGGGACGGCTGCCACTCCGTGGAACACGCGAAGGCCGGCTGCGTTGCCGCGGCGAACACTCCCGCGCCGACGATCGCCACGACGGCGACGATGGCCGCTGCGAGGAGCCAGGTCCGGTAGCGCTCGATGAATGAGCGGCGTGGCGCCGGTCGAGCCCGCTCGCGCCGACCGGCTCGTTCCGGGCTCCGTTGGGTGGCGGCAGGTCGGTCGGCGGCTCGCGCGCCCGACCCATCCGACGAACGCTGCTGTGGGGCGCCCGGGCGTGTCCCGGACGGCTGGCCGGACGTGCGCTGACGCCGGCGTGATTCCTTGCTCACTGGTGATGCCTCGGGTGGTCGGAAAGGGTCGCCGGATCGGTGTGAGATCCGGCGGCGACGGAGACCGCGCCACGAGAGGGTACCTGCACGGCCGCGATAACGTGCGCAGCGGTCGTCAGGCCTCGGACAGGTAGCGCCGCGCCTCCGGGCGCAGCAGCCCTC
>DASTIG010000166.1:0-17381 GCA_035717785.1 Candidatus Limnocylindrales bacterium | reverse complement strand
TGCGGCAGCAAGATGAACTGTCCGTCGCAGTCCGAATCAGTGGGAGGAGCGCAGACATGGCGCATCCTAACGAGGATCTCGTCCGTCGCGGCTATGCCGCGTTCGGGACCGGAGACGTGGCGACGCTAGGGGAGCTCTTCGCCGACGACCTTGTATGGCACGTCGGTGGACGCAGCCCGATCACGGGGGACTACAAGGGCAAAGACGAGGTCCTCGGGTTCTTCGCGCAGCTCGCGGAGCGGGCCGGGGGGACTTTTCGCGTCGACATCCACGACGTGCTGGCGAACGACGAGCACGTCGTCGCACTGGTCAAGGTGACCGGGGAGCGTGAGGGGAAGACCCTGAATGACAGCGGGGCGCAGGTCTTCCATGTGCAGGGCGGCAAGGTCACCGAGTCGTGGTTCCACCCCGGGGACGCGTACGCTGGCGACGAGTTCTGGAGCTGACCTGGAATCAGTCCCGCAGCGCGCCCAGCAGGTCGCTGTAGCGATCGGTCCACGCGCGCCGGTCGTCGGCGTGGGCGGTCCGCCATCGATCGCCTTCGACGAGGCCGGCGAGGTCGGCGAACGAGCGACCGACAACCACCCACTGCGAAGCATCGGCGAGGTCTGAGAGCTCGGGCGGCGGCAAGTCGCTGCCGATGATCGCGACGAACCCGAGGTCCCGCGCCGCCGCGGCGACGACGGCCTCAAGATCGATGAAGCGATTCGAGATGTGGACCGCGATGACACCGCGCGGCGCCAGGGTGCGCATCGAGGTCGCGAACGACTCGACGGTCAGCAGGTGGACCGGCACGGTGTCCGACGAGAACGCGTCGAGCACGAGCAGGTCGAACGATCCGGGTGCCACGGTCTCGAGGTCGAGCCGGCCGTCGCCGACCACGACATCGATCGTCGCGGCCGAGTCCGCGAGGAACGTGAAGCTCGCCGGGTCGCGGGCGATCTCGACCACGGTCGCGTCGATCTCCGCGATCCGATACGTATCGGTCGGTCGACCATACGCCGCGATCGCGCCGGCCCCGAGCCCGACCGCGCCGAACCGCATCGCCGGCAGCTCCGCCTGCATCGATTCGATGACTTCGCCGAGTGGCCCGGCTCGGTGGTAGTAGCTGAGCGGCGCGCCGGCAAGGGGTCCGTCGAAGGTCTCGCGGCCGTGGATGGTCGTGCCCGAGACGAGGACGTGGAGGCCGGGCCGCGGCTCGTCGACGCGGTAGACGCCATAGAAGCTGCGGTCAGCCCGGATCGTGTCGGGTGAGCCGATCAGGCTCCACGCGACCGCGACGAGAATCGCGACCAGTGACGGGATGCTGGCGAGCCGGAGCCAGCCGGCGCCGGCGACCATCACCACCGCCGCGGCGATGACGAGCAATCCCTCGACCGGAACACGGAACACGAGCGGCGCCACGATCCCCGTCAGGACGCCGCCGAGCGTGCCACCCAAGGCGACATACAGCGAGTACGACGTCAGGTAGACCGGCGACGGTCGGTCGGCGGCGAGTCGGCCGTGGAGCGCGAGACCAGCGGCCGCCAGCGTCGCGAGCAGGAGACCGATCGTCTGCCACAGCGAGAGATCGATGGCTCCGATCGCCCGCAGGGCAACTGCGAGAGCGAGGACCGGGAGCACGGCCGACCCGAGGCGCCGGCCGATCGGCTCGGGGCGCAGGTAGGCGAGGATCAGCGTGGCGAGGTAGATGGTCAGCGGGACGACCCACAGAAACGGAACGGCGGCGATGTCGGTCGAGATGTTCGTCGTGACGCCGATCAGCAGCGCTGCCGGCACGGCCGCCAGGAGCACCCACATCGCGCGTCGGCGGGCGACCGGCCGGGGCTCCGTGACGGCGACGACGTCCCGCGACAGGTGGCCGGATCGCCGGACGATGAGCGCGAGCGTCATCGTCCCAGCCGCGAAGACCGCGAAACCGATCGACCACCAGCGAGCCTGGTCCGGCAGGTCGAGGTTCGGCTCGACGAGGGTCGGGTACGCGATGAGGCCGATCAGGCTGCCCGCATTCGAGGCCGCGAACAGCCGATACGGCTCGCTGGTCCCGGGGACCGCCGCGAACCAGCGTTGCGTGGTCGGGCTTGCGGTCGCGAGGACGAAGAACGGCAACCCGACGATCGCGGCCAGGATCAGCGCCAGCCAAAGCCCGGTCGCAACGCCGTCGGGCGGGCGAGCGAACGCCGGCACTGACAGGGGTGCGGTCAGCAGCACCCCGGTCGCGGCGACAGCGAGACCGATCTGGAGCCAGGCGTGACGCCGCAACCCTAGCGATGTGAGGGTGAGATGGGTCCACGCGTACCCGGCGAGCAGCGTCGTCTGGAAGAACACGATGGCCGTGGTCCACACCGCGCTGCTGCCACCGTACGTCGGCAGCAGGGACTTGGCGACGAGCGGTTCGACGAGGAAGGCGAGGGCGGCCGCGACGAACGCGACGAGGACGAAGAGCGCGGTCTCCGCCCGGGAGACAGAAGGGATTACTCCCCGATCACCGACCAGAGCAGCCCCATCATGATGAAGAAGCCGCTGAACAGGGCGATGAGCCCGAGGCCGCCATACGGCGTGCTCGCACCGACGTGGGGCACGAGCTGCAACCCGATGCCGAACCCCACTGCCCACACGATGAACAGCAGGGTGAACAGGAACTTCGCGTTCGGGTTGGTGACCCGCCGGACCCAGCGCGAGCCGCCCTCGGTCGACAACGCCGCCTTCAGCACGATCACGAGCATCAGCGTGACCACGGCGATGCTGATCCCGAACGGGATGGGCTGCTGGAACGCCACGAGGAACAGCTGCATCTCGCCAGCGATGCTAGCAGATGGGGTCTCCCATACGATGACCCCGCATGTCTCCCTTCGATCGACTCGGCCGGTTCGTCGTGCGCCGCGCGCGGCTTGTCGTCGCCGCGTGGGCCGTTCTGATCGCGATCGCGCTGCCGTTCGCGCCGCAGGTCCCCGACGCGCTGAGCGCCGGCGGCTTTATCCGCGATGACCTGGAGTCCGCGCGCGCGAAGACGCTGCTCGAGCAGGAGCTCCACGTGCCGCCGTCGGCGCTGGTCGTCGCGTTCCACAGCGATGAGCTCACCGCGGGGAGTCCGGCCTTCGAGACGGGCGCGGCGGCCGCGATGCGCGATATCCCGTCGGCGCCCCACGTGGTCGGTGTCATCTCGCATCTCCTGCAGCCGCGCCAGGTCTCGGCCGATGGCCACACCGCGTACGACATCGTCCTGCTCGACCTGCCGGCCGACGACTCGCCCGACGCCCTCCCGATCCTCCGCGAACGCCTGCACGAGGCGCCGGGCCTGACCGTCGAGCTCGCGGGCGGGCCGGCGTTCTACGGCGACGTCCAGGAGGTGAGTGAGCGAGACCTCCAGCGGAGCGAGGTGATCTCGCTGCCGCTCGCGGCACTCGCCCTGCTGCTGGTCTTCGGCTCGCTGGTCGCGGCGGGAGTCCCGCTCGTGGTGGGCGGATCGAGTGTGCTCGTCGCTCTTGCGGCTATCTTCGTCGCCGCCTCGTTCACACCGATGAGCATCTTCGTCCTCAACCTCGCGACGCTGCTCGGGCTCGGTCTGGGCGTCGATTACTCGCTCCTGCTCACGAGTCGCTTTCGCGAGGAGTTGGCCAAACGGCCGGACGATGAGCCGACGCGCGTCCAGGAGGCCGTCCGGATCACGGTCGCCACCGCGGGCCGCGCCGTGTTCTTCAGCGGCCTGACGGTGTTGCTCGGCCTGCTCGGTCTCGTCCTGTTCGAGTTCATGATCCTTCGGTCAGTGGGGATCGCTGGAGCCATCGTCGTCGGCTTCGCCGTGCTCGCGGCGTTGACCCTACTCCCCGCCCTGCTCGCGCTGTTCGGCCAGCATCTCGACAGGCTCGCGATCCGCCGCGTTCAGCCGCGGCCGGCCGCCGAGGGACCATGGGCCAGGCTCGCCCGTCGTGTGATGCAGCGACCGCTGGTCTTTCTCATCCCGACCCTCGGGCTGCTGCTCCTCCTTGGGTCGCCGTTCCTGCACGTCCGGTTCAACTCGCCGGACGCGAGCATCCTGCCCGCCGACCTCCCGTCGCGCGCGGCATTCGATCGACTACGCGATGCGTTCGGGGAAGGCGAATTCGCGCCGATCGCGATCGCGGTGCGGACGAACGGGAACGCGACCGACGCGGAGAATGTGGCGGCGCTGTTCGATTACAGCCGCCGCATCGCGGCCGACCCGCGCGTGACCCGGGTCGAGAGCCTCGTCGACATCGACCCGAGGCTGACGCTTTCGCAGTACCAGCTCATGTATGGCGACCCGAATGGTCCGCGCGACAGATTCGTGGCCACGGCATTGACCGCGACGACAAAGGGCGATCTCACCGCGTTCACGATCACGACGCCGTTCGGCCCGAACCGCGAGGAGGGTCGAGCGCTCGTCCGGGACCTGCGCGCGGGCACCGGGCCGCTCGCGGCACCCGCCGGCACGACGGTCCTGGTCGGCGGTGGCGCGGCCGACGTGGCCGACGTGGTCGATGGCGTGGCCGCCGACTTCCCGCGGACTGCGGTCTTCATCATCGTGACCACATACATCGTGCTGTTCGCACTGCTGCGGTCGGTGATCCTGCCGGCCAAGGCGCTGATCCTGAACGCGCTGTCGCTCACCGCGAGCTTCGGCGCCCTCGTCTGGATCTTCCAGGACGGCAACCTGTCGGCCCCGCTCGGGTTCCAGCCCGTCGGGTTCGTCGAGACGACGCAGCCGGTGATCCTGTTCTGCGTGCTGTTCGGCCTGTCGATGGACTACGAGGTCTTCCTCCTGTCGCGCATGAAGGAGGTGTGGGACACGACCGGCGACAACACCGAGGCTGTCGCCCGCGGCCTCGAGCGGAGCGGGCGCATCGTGACCTCGGCGGCGCTGATCGTGGTGGTCGTCGCCGGCTCGTTCGCCTTCGCCGACATCGTGCTGATCAAGGCGCTCGGGCTCGGCGTCGCTATCGCCGTGGCGCTCGACGCGACGGTCGTCCGGGCCCTACTCGTGCCGTCGACGATGAAGCTGCTCGGTCGCTGGAATTGGTGGATGCCTGCCTCGCTGGAGCGGTTCGTGGCCAACCGCCTGCCTGCGTCCGAGGCCGAGGCCGAGGCGGCGGCGGCCCGATGAGACGCCTCGCCGCGTTGTTCGTGGCAGCCGCCGTGGTCGCGGGCTGCGTCGCGAGCGGCTCGCCGATCCTCGCCAACCCGCCGGCGCCGCGCCCGTCGATCGCGCCACCGAGCGCCAGGCCGAGCCCACCCGCCGATCCGCTCCCCGTGGTCCTGCCACGGGACGACGGTCCGCACCACCGGCTGACCGAGTGGTGGTACTACACCGGGCACCTCGTTGGCGGCACGGACGAAGGTCTGTCGGTCGCCCACCGATTCGGCTTCCAGTTCGTGATCTTCCGCGCCGAACGCGGCTCGTTCCCACCGTTGTGGCTCTCCCACCTCGCGATCACCGACGAGACCGGCGAGTCATTCCATTACTCGCAGCGCGTCGAGATCGGCCCGCAGGTCGACCGATCGCCGCGGCGGACCGACGGTTCACCGACTGGCTTCGACCTCATCCTCACCGGCGGCGATCCCACGAATCCCGTCGCGCTCGATGGACCGACGTGGCAGATGGCCGGGGCGAACGGCAGGGACGACCTGCGGGCGGCATTGTCGCCCGTGGAGGCGGCGGTCGCCGGCGTCCCGGCCCTCGACCTCAGCCTGCGCCTCGCGAGCCGGAAACCAGCCGCGCTCCATGACCGAGACGGCTGGATCGACTTCGGGCCCGCCGGCAGCTCGTATTACTACTCGCGGACATCGATGGCGGCCGAGGGCTCGCTGCTGCTTGGCGGATCGACGTATCGCGTCGTCGGCGACGCCTGGTTCGACCATCAGTGGGGCGATTTCATCAGCGTCGGCGGCGGAGGCTGGGACTGGTTCGCCGTCAACCTCGAGGACGGCACCGACCTGACCCTCTCGCTTGTCCGTGACGCGGACGGGTCCTATCCGTTGGTGTATGGCACGATCGTGGACTCCGACGGGACGACGCGTCACCTCGAGCGCGACGCGTTCACCGTGACCGCGACCCGGCAGTGGACGAGCCCGACGACCGGGGCGACCTATCCCGCGGCCTGGTCGATCGCGATCCCCGGTGAGCGACTCGCTATCGACCTCGAGCCGACGGTCGCGGCGCAGGAGCTCGACACGCGCCCGTCGACTGGTGTCGTGTATTGGGAGGGGTCACAGATCGTCAGCGCGCGGCGTGGGTCCGCGGAGTTGACCGGCGAGGCTTATGTGGAGCTGACCGGGTACGGGCCGGCCGGCGTCGCGCCCTGAGACCTATCGGGCGGGGACAAGCGGCGGCAGATCCAGGTCGGCACTCGCGGCGAGACCACGCGAGGCTGCGTCCAGGTCGGTCAGTCCGTCCATGAGCGCGAGCATCTGCCGACCCGCGTCGACGTAGGCGCGCTCGTTCGTCAGTGAGGCCGACAGGCCGTCGTCCGCGATACGGCCGATCGAGGCGTAAAAGGCGCCCAGCGCCACCGACACGGCGTCGCCGTCATCCCACTTGGCGACGGCAGGTGCGAGTCGATCGCCGGAGGAAGCAGTCGATGCGAGGCCGCGCAGGAGCGGCGCAATCTCCGCGGATGACGGCTTCGTCGCGCCGAGCGCCGTCGCCAGCCGATCGGCATCGGCCAGGAGGCGCTGGTTGACAACGGCCGATTGACGGAGCGCGGAGAGGGCTGCGGGTGGCACGAGCGGGGCGACCGGAGGTGGCGCAGCGGTGACCACCGGCGCGGCAGGCGCGACCGGTACGGCCGACGGGATCGCGGCGACCGGCGGCTGGGCGATCGGGACCGCGGCCGGCTGACCACCGCTCATCGCCACAGCGACGATGCCGCCGCCGACGGTCAGACCGGCCACTAGCCCGAGGGCCACGAACCCGCTGACCTTCAGAACCGGGACGCCTGCCACCAGGCGCGTCCCGCACCCGGCGCAGCGTGATACACCCACGGCCAACGGCCGGGAGCATCGCGGGCACAGGAAGATGTTCGCGTCGGGGAGTCCGATCGCGCCGGAATCGGGCGACGAGTCGCGGCCCCGTTCGAGAGGACCGTGGAGCGCGTCGATGGTCATGACGTGCCCAGTCTGCGTCGGTCCGGTGCGAATCCCAGTCGGACGATGGTCCCGCGCAAACCGGTACCCATCGTGGTGCCATTGGACACAGCAACCTGAGACTCAGTATCATCTCGGGGCCATGACCGACTCGATCGCAGTCCACGCGCTCGACGATGCCGGCTATCGCCTGACCGAGGCGCGTCGCTCGATCGCCGACCTGATCGCCGCCCGCAACGGCCATTTCACGGCCGCCGACCTCGTGGCCGATGCCCGCGCCCGGCATCTCGAGATCGGCCGCGCGACGATCTTCCGCACACTGGACGTCCTGGTGGATCTCCAGGCGGTGGAGCGGCTCGACCTGCCCACGGGCGACCACGCCTACGTCGCCTGCGAGCGAGCGCACCACCACCATGTCGTGTGCTCGAACTGCGGCGCGAGTCGCGACATCGACGACGCCGGCTGGCGAGCCGTCGTCCGTGACATCGAACGTCGGACGGGCTACCGCATCGACGACCACCGGCTCGAGCTGTTCGGCGTCTGTCCGGACTGCAAGTCCGCCGGGTAGACCCTGCACAAAGGAGCCCGACGTGACCGACGCACGACCGGCACTGAGACTGGATATCAGTTCGAGGCCGCTCTTCGCCGCGCTGGCGATGCTCTCGCTTGCGCTCGCGGCGTGCTCGCCCGGGACGGCCTCACAGGCGCCGGCAGGCGACGCGCTGCGCGTCGTCACCACGACAACGGTGTTCGCCGACATCGTCGGCGCCATCGGCGGACCTCACGTGACGGTCGACGCGATCGTGCCTGCGGGGTCCGGTCCCGAGGACTACGAGCCGCGTCCCGTGGACGCCCGCAAGATCTCCGAGGCCGAGCTGATCGTGTCGAACGGCGTCGGCCTCGACGACTTCCTGACCGGCATCATCGATGCCGCCGGGAGCGCCACGGCCGAGCGGCTCGTCCTCGGCGACGGCATCCCGACCATCACGATCGACGGCGAGGAAAACCCCCACTTCTGGCTCGACCCGTCGTTGGTCGAGCAGTACTATGTCCCGGCCATCCGCGACACCCTGACGCGGCTCGTCCCCTCGGCCAAGTCCGACATCGAAGCGTCGGCGACGGCGTATGCGGCCTCGCTCCGCGCACTCGACGAATCGAACCGGACGAAGCTGGCCGTCATCCCGGCCGAGCATCGCAAGCTCGTCACCTTCCACGATGCCTTCCCGTATTTCGCGGCGCACTACGACTTCGAGCTCGTCGGCGTGATCCTCGAGAACCCGGGTCAGGAGCCGTCGGCGGCCGATCTTGCCGCTCTCGTCCGGACGATCAAGGAGGCCGGTGTCACGGCGGTGTTCTCGGAGGCGCAGTTCGATCCGAAGCTCGCGCAGACGCTCGCCGACGAAGCGGGTGTCACCAAGGTGATCACGACCCTGTATAACGATTCCCTCGGTCCAGCACCTGCCGTTACCTACGTCGGACTCATGACCTGGGACGTTGACGAGATCGTGAAAGCCCTGAGATGACCAGCGCCCTCGACGCGGTCCGGGAGTCCGCGCCCTCGGTCGTGACCGTCGCGTTCCGCGACGTGACCGTGGCGTATGGTGACCGGATCGCGCTCGACGACGTCGATCTCGAGATCCGCGCCGGGTCGCTGCTGGCGGTCATCGGGCCGAATGGGGCGGGCAAGAGCACGCTCCTCAAGGCGATCGCCGGGCTCATCGAACCCGCCAGGGGCTCGATCGAAGTGCTCGGCGGCCCGCCCGGCCGAGAGGCGCGGCGGATCGCCTACGTGCCGCAGGCCGAGCTCGTCGATTGGGCGTTCCCGGTCACGGTCGGCGACGTGGTGATGATGGGTCGCGTTCCTCTCATCGGGTTCGGTCGGTCCCCGTCGGCAGTCGATCGGCAGGCTGTCCAGGAGGCCCTCGAGACCGTCGGCATGGCCGGCGAGGATCGACGCCAGGTCGGCTCCCTCTCAGGCGGCCAACGCCGGCGCGTGTTCCTCGGCCGGGCCCTCGCGGCCAAGCCGGACCTTTACCTACTCGACGAACCGGTCACAGGCGTCGACGCCACAACGGAGGAGGACCTGATGGAGGTCCTCGAGGCGGAGGCCACCGCCGGGCGGACGGTCATCGCCAGCACCCACGACCTCGCTGCGGCCGCGCAGCATTTCCACGAGGTCGCCCTCGTGAACGGACGCCTCGTGGCGATGGGTCCGTCGACGCTGGTGATGGATCGCGAGCTGTTGCGCACGACCTATGGCGGCCACGTCGTCGTGCTGCCGGAGGGCGAAGGGATCATCGACGACGCCCACCATCACGACGACGCGCCGGCCGGCGAGCGCCACTTCCACGAGGGCCGCCGGTGAGCGTGCTGGAGTTCTTCCTAGATCCGATGCGCTTCGGGTTCATGCAGCGTGGCCTGGTGGCCGCGATCCTGGTCGGGATCGTGTGCGCGGTGATGGGTGCCTTCGTCGTGTTGCGCGGCCTGGCCTTCATCGGCGACGCCGTGAGCCACGCAGCATTCCCCGGCCTCGTCATCGCGTTCCTGCTCGGGATCCCGTTGTACATCGGTGGAGCGATCGCGGCGATCGCGACCGCTCTGGCCATCGGCTGGGTGTCCCGGCGCGGCGGGCTTCGGTTCGATACCGCGGTTGGCGTGCTGTTCGCCGGCATGTTCGCCCTCGGCATCGCGCTCTTCAGCTCGATCGACAACTACGTGGCGGACCTGTTCAGCTACCTGCTGGGGAACGTGCTCGGGATCTCGTTCGGGGACATCGTCCAGGTGACCGTGCTGGGGCTGATCGTCCTCGTCGTCGTGTTCCTGCTGCGCAAGGAGTTCCTGTACGCGTCGTTCGACCCGGCGGGGGCGGCGGCGTCCGGGCTGCCTGTGGAGATGCTCGACTACCTCATGCTCGGTCTCATCGGGGTCACGATCGTGGTGAGCATCCAGACAGTCGGGATCATCATGGTGGTCGCGATGCTGGTGACCCCGGCCGCGACAGCCCAGCTGCTGGTCGATCGGTTCTGGGATCTCGTGCGTGTCGCCATCGCCGTGGCAGTCGTCTCCGCGATCGTCGGGCTGTACCTGAGCTACTACCTGAACGTCGCATCGGGCGCCACGATCGTGTTGGTCGAGACCCTGTGCTTCGTCGTCGCGCTGCTGTTCTCGCCACGGACGCGCGGGCTGCGCCGCCGGCGTCGGGAGGTCACCGCCAGCTGACGTCAGGAGCCGGTGATGAACTCGCCGCCGTCGACGCTGATGATGTCGCCGTTGATGAAGTCCGTGCCTTCCCCGGAGAGGGCGAGGATGGCGTTCGCCACGTCCTGCGGCGTGGTCATCCGGCCGGTCGGGTTCCGCTTCATCGTGATGTCGATCATCGTCTGCGACTCGGGGATCTTCAGCAGCGCCGGGGTCACCGTCACGCCTGCCCGGATGCCGTTCGCGGTCGCACCGGTGTTCTGCCGGGCCAGCTCCATCGCGAGCTGGCGGATGTGCGATTCGAGGGCCGCCTTGGCCGACGACACGACGCCATACGACGGCACGACCCGGGTCGAACCTTCCGACGTCATCGCGTAGATCTTCGAGCCCTTGCCGAGGAAGCCGCCGCGCCACAGGTCCTGGACCCAGTAGACGAGGCTGTTGGCCATGACGTCCTGGGTCATCTCCATCTTCTTGCGGTCGACCGCGGCCTTCGGGTCTTCTGCCAGGAACGGCACGAGCGAGCCGAAGGCGAGCGAGTGCATGACGACTCGGACATACGGATCGCGGCCCTCGGCCCGGGAGCGCTCGAAGCGCTCGCGCAACTTCTCGAGCGCCGCGGCGCGCTTCTCATCGTCGGCCGCATTCATGTTGATGTAGAGCGCCTCCGAGCCGGCCGCTTCGATGCCGGCCTTGACCTCCTCGACATGAGCCAGCGCGGCGCGGAAATCGAGGTGGATCCCCAAGATCTTGTAGCCGGCCTTGGCGAGCGTCAGGGCCGTCGCCTCGCCCATGCCGGACGACGCGCCGAGGATCAGCGCCCAGCGCTCGCGTTCATCGGTCATGTTCCGGTGGGCCTCCGCGTGACTGGGGGTCAGGGGCGGCCCGAGTCTAGCAGCGGGCGGGACGCCGACGACCCGGTCGCGTGCAGGTCTGCACGGTCGGATCAGGGGACCTCGTCGGCTAGATGACGCCGTTGCTGCGCAGCGTTGCGATCTCCGACGGGTCGAAGCCCGCCTCCGCGAGGACCTCGTCCGTGTGCTCGCCTAGGAGCGGTGGGGCGGACCGGATCGCGCCGGGTGTCGTCTCGAACGCGATGGGGATCCCGACCTGGCGGAGCACACCGAGAGCCGGATGCTCGATATCGACCGACATCCCGAGCGCGGCGGCCTCCGGCGAGTCGAACGCGTCCCCGATCTCGGCGATCGCGCCGTTCGGCACTTCGGCAGCATCGAGAGCGGCGGCCCACTCGGCCGTCAGCCGGCTCGCCAGGCGCTCGGCGATGAGCGGGCGAATCTCATCGCGGTGATCGACGCGGTCACCGTTGGTGGCGAACCGTGGGTCCTCTGCGAGGTCAGGCAGGCCGAGCGCCTCACAGAACCGTGGCCACTGCCGCTCCGAGCCGACGGCCACGGCCAGCACGCCATCTGCGGTCGAGAACGTCTCGTACGGGACGATGTTCGGGTGGGCGTTGCCGCGGCGGGCGGGCGAGCGGCCGGTCACGAACGCATTCTGGGCCTGGTTCACGAGGACGGCCAGCGTCGACCCGAGGAGCGACACGTCAACGCGCTGGCCGGTGTCGCCGCGGGCGAGTAGAGCGGCCAGGATCCCGATGGCCGCGTACAACCCAGTGACGACGTCGCTGATCGCCACCCCGACCTTGGTAGGCCGCCCGCCGTCCGCGTCGGCATCACCGGTGATCGACATCAGGCCACCGACGGCCTGGATGACGAAGTCGTAGCCGGGCCGGTCTTTCGCGGGACCGGTTCGTCCATAACCGCTGATCGCGAGGTGGACGAGGGCCGGATTGACGGAACGAAGCGTCTCGTCGTCGAACCCGAGCTTATCGAGCGCCCCGGGGCGGAAGTTCTCGACGAGGACGTCAGCGTCGGCGAGCAGCCGCCGCAGGGCGTCACCGCCCGTGGGGGTCTTCAGGTCGAGCCGGACGGCGCGCTTGTTGCGGTTCACGGCAAGGAAGTAGGCGGCGGTCCGCGTCCCCCGTTCGAGATCGCCGACCCACGGCGGTCCCCACCCGCGCGTGGCGTCGCCGTCGGGCGGTTCGATCTTGATGACGTCCGCGCCCAGATCGGCAAGGATCATCGTGGCGTACGGCCCAGCCAGAACCGTCGACAGGTCTATGATCCGGGTCCCCGACAACGGACCCGAGTTGGCTGTGGGCTGGACCGGCATGGCGGCGATGGTAGCGCCGCCGGGCCGCCTTACGAGGAGGGCGTCGAGCCCGTCAGGATGGCCCCGGCGAAATCCCGGGCGACGAGGCCCGGCTCGTCGTACGGCACGTCACCGCGGTCCGGACTGTCGTGCTCCACCGCTTCGATGATGTGGTCGATGCCGGCGCGATTGACGATCAGCGTGCCCAGGCGCTGGCGGTGCCAGTCGCCACCCATCTGATAGTCGAGGACCGCATCGGTCAGCGGCACCATGGCGCTGCGGCGATGGAGCGCGGTCATGGCATCGACGAAGGGCGCGGTGTGCAGGTGGCCGCGGACCGTGTATGGCCCGATCGCGACCGCGACCGACGTCTGGCGGGTGCGGGTCCGGCGGGTCAGGTCTCCGCGAGGCCCGGTCGCGTGGACGAGCAGGAGCTCGTCCCGTGGCACGACGACTTCCTTGACCTCGACGACGCCCGGCTCGGCGAGGGACTGGACCATCACGTCGACGAGCTCCAGCTCCTCGTGGTCGTTGAGCATGTCGGTCAGGCGCTCCGCTCGCAGGCGGATGCGACCAGACAGCGTGCAGTCCTCGGCGTAGGCGACGAAGTCGACCATCGGATGGAGGACGGCCGCGCCCGGGTGCACACCTTCGGAGTCGTCGGCTGCGTCGGCGGTGCCATCGAAGATGAGCGAGAGACGTCGACCGAAACTGTGGATCATGGGGCCATCGTGGCGGCGCCCCCGGACGGGCACCCCTGACCCGGAGGTACTTCCGTCATGTGCTCGGTGACGGGCGGCACCGGTGCGCCGCCGCACGTCCCGCGTCGGCGTAGCCCGAAAGTACCGGCTCCCGTTCCGCGCTAGCATCCGGGCATGAGCGACACCCACGTCCCGACCCTGATGACGGTTCATGCCCACCCGGACGACGAGACCATCGGCACCGGGGGCACGATGGCGAAAACGGTCGCCGCCGGCCAACGGGTCGTGCTCGTCACATGCACCCGCGGCGAGATGGGCGAGATCGTCGTCGAGGACAGGGACACCCCGGACAACCACCGACGTCTCGGGGAGATCCGAGCAGGCGAACTCGAACGGGCCATGGGCGTGCTCGGGGTCACCGAGTGGGAGAACCTCGGCTACCACGACTCGGACATGATGGGTCGGGTCGGCAACCAGGACCCCCGCTCGTTCTGGCAAGCCGACATCGATGAGGCCGCCAAGCGCCTCGTCTGGCTGATCCGCCGCTACCAGCCCGACGTGATCACGACCTACAACGACTTCGGCGGCTACGGCCACCCCGACCACATCCGCACCCACGACGTGACGGTGCGGGCGTACCCCCGGGCGGGTGACCCGGCCTGGTACCCGGAGCAGCTGGCGCCCGAGCACGGCGGCACCGGACCGGCAGCCGCCGAGGGCGGGCTCGTCCCGTGGACGCCATCGAAGCTCTACGAGCAGGCGATCCCGGCGTCGGTCCGGACCGCGATCCGCGACCGCATGACCGAGCTCGACAAGCCGAATCCGTGGGCGCCCCCGCCCGATGCCACGCCCGAGCAGCTCGCCGAGTTCGAGGCGTTCCAGGCGCGGATGCTCGTGCCGGACGAGTCGATCACGACCTGGGTCGACATCTCGGGAGACCCGGTCGAACGCAAGTGGAATGCGATGCACGAGCACGTGACGCAGATCGCCGAGGACTCCTTCTTCATGGCTTTCGGGCTCGATGGCTGGCGCGAACAGTGGTCGAAGGAGGCGTACATCCTCCGCGAGTCGACCGTCGAGACGCTCAAGCCCGAGGACGACCTGTTCGCCGGCGTGGTCTGAGACCGCCTCAGTAGGGCAGCAGGCCCCGCGAGGCGTCGAACACCTGGCCCATGACGATCCGGCCGCTGCCGCCGGGGTCCATGAAGTTCGGCTGCGCCTTGTCGAGGATGATGTGCGGCCGCATCTTGACCTGCAGCAGCTCGGCGCCCTGGAATGTCAACTCGAGGGTGATGCCCTCCATCGTGAACTCGGACCACGTCTGGTCGAACACGAAGTTGCCGAGCGCGTACCAGATCGGCTTGCCCTTGTAGACCTCCATCGCCGCCGCGTAGTGGGCATGATTGCCGATGATCATGTCGGCCCCGGCGTCGATGATCTGGCGGGCCAGCTCCTGCTGGCGCGCGAACGGCTTCGAGCGGTACTCGACGCCCCAATGCGGGAACACGATGACGACGTCGGCGCCGGCCTCTCGCGCTGCCGTGATGCCGGTCTCGACCCGCCGCAGGGTGAGCGCCGAGCTGCCGGGTTCGTTCCGTCCGGCGTAATCGCCCTTGTCGATGGCATCGAAGGCGAGCACCGCGACCGTCGTGCCGTTGGCCTCGAGCATCGCCGGCGCGCGGGCCGCGGTCACGTCCTTCCCCGCCCCGGAATACTTCAGGCCCCGTTTTCGCAGGTTCGACATCGTCTGCAGGATGCCGTTGTCACCCGCGTCACCGATGTGGTTGTTGGCGATCGATACGTAGTCGATGCCGGCGTTGACCAACCCGTCGATGAGACGCGGATCGGCGGTGAATGTCGTCCCGCTCGTGTGATAGCGGAAGCGGTTGGGCGCCGGGTTCTCGAAGTTGGCGATGGCCAGGTCCGCGCCGGAGATCACGCCTCGGACGGCGCCGGCATTCCCGGTCCGCCGCGTCCGGGGCAGGTCCCAACCCATCGACGAGCAGTCCTTGCAGCGTGAGGTGATCTCGGCCGTCCCGCCATCGAACGGGAAGTCGACACCCTTGCCCCGGATGCGCACCGTCTGATAGACACCGCGGTCGAGCAGGATGTCGCCGCCCGCGAACAACGTCCAGGTGGCCGCCGGATCGAACGCGGCGTCGGCGGTCCGTGCCGGAAGCTCCGCCCGCAGGCTCCAGTCGTCCGCCTTCGCCACTCGCTCGACACCGAACAGCGCGCGGTCGCCCCAAGCCAACGCGCGGACCGCGATGGTGACGTCGTCGGCGCGCAGGAACGCCAGGCGCTTGCGGTTCCTGGCGAGGTCGCGCGTCAGTGTCGCCGCGTCCTTGGCCAGGACGAGCCTGTCCGGATCGGACGGGCGGTCGACGCCGAGCGCGGCCAGGATCGCGTCCGCCTCGTCGCTGACGAGCGTGAGCGCGTCGTATCTGCTGCTGGAGCCGGCAAGGACGTCGGCGAGCTCCTTGCGGTTTGTCGCTGTGGCGGTGCCCCGGAACTGGGTGACCGGCACGATCGCGGCCTGGACGATGCCCGGCGTCGGGGGCGGTACTGGGGTCGCCTCAGCCGTGGCGACTGGGGTCGGCGCGGCGGTCGGACTGCCGGTGGCGATGGCGACGGAACCGCCCGGCTGTGTCGCCGACGGCCCAGGGGCGACCGAGGCAGTGCCGCCGGCGCCCCCGAAACCAAGCTCCCCGCCACTCATCGGCGCGGCGATGCCGACCACCAACAGGCCGGCGATGACCAGCACAGGGAGGCGATCCAGTCTCAGCCGCGGCATCGCGGGCATTCTGCCAGAGGACGGGATGCGCATCTTCCGTGCCAGTCCACCTGCGTGCACGTGGTGACCATTCGGGAGGTTGATGAGTCCTTCGCCCTCCATCCTGGCATGGGGTGCACCAGATCGACGGCGAGCGTCCTGTTTCGACTCGATCGTGGGCATCACACGCACAAGTTCGATTCTGAGAACTCCCTCGATCTCCGATACGGTCGTGGAGTGCACACGACCCAGTCATTGGGTATCGGATGACCGAAACCAGGATCTTCGATCGAGCGGATGCCAGAGGAAAAGGAACGCCCCGTCCGGGCGGGCGGACGGGGCGTAGGGAGATGCGACAGTGGTGGCGGACCCGACCGGATTCGAACCGGCGATCTCCAGCGTGACAGGCTGGCATGTTGGGCCGCTACACCACGGGTCCAGTTGCGGCGAGGCCGGACTATAGCAGAGGGACCATGCCTTGTCAGACGTCCCGCCTATACTCGCGGCCCATGGCAGACCGCGTGATCGACCTTCGGAGCGACACCGTTTCGCGACCCACCGACGCCATGCGGCGGGCGATGGCGACGGCCGAGGTCGGCGACGATGTCTTCGGCGACGACCCGACCGTCATCGCCCTCGAGGAGCGGGCCGCCGACCTGCTCGGCAAGGACGCCGGCCTGTTCGTCGCGACCGGCACGATGGGCAACCTCGTCTCGATGATGGCTCACCTGGCGCGCGGCCAGGAGGTCATCGCGGGTGGCGAGCACCACCTCGTGATCGACGAGGCCGCCGGCCATGCCGTCATCGTCGGCGCGAGCGCGCGGGCGCTCGATGACCGCCCGGACGGGACGCTTGACCCCGCAGAGATCGACGCCGCGTTCCGCGATCCGAACGACGTCCACGAGCCGCTGTCCGGTCTCGTCGCGCTGGAGAACACCCACGCCCACTCGATGGCGCGCCCACTGACGCCCGCCTATCAGCAGCAGGTCGCGGCGATCGCACGCCGCCATGGCGTCCCGCTCCACATCGACGGGGCAAGGTTCTGGAACGCTGTCGTCGCGCAACGTGAGGAGGGCGTCACGGCGCGGGACCTCGCCGATCCGGCGGACTCGGTCACGTTCTGCCTGTCGAAGGGGCTCGGCTGTCCCGTCGGCTCGCTCGTCGTCGGGTCACGCGAGTTCATCGGTCGCGCGCGGCGCGCACGCAAGATGGTCGGTGGCGGGATGCGCCAGGCCGGCGTCCTGGCCGCCCCCGGGCTGGTGGCCCTGGCGGACGGACCGGCCGGCATGATCGACCGCCTCGCCGACGATCACGCGAACGCGCGCCGCCTGGCGGAGGCGCTCGCGGACATGGACGGCGTATCGAGTCCGGGTGGCATCGCCCAGCCGTCGCCTGGCCGCCTCGACCCGGGACGAGTCCTGACGAACTTCGTGCTCTTC
>DASTIG010000165.1:0-7700 GCA_035717785.1 Candidatus Limnocylindrales bacterium | reverse complement strand
GGCGTGCTGACCTCGTCGTCGCGGAACCTGTTGACGCCCACGACGATCTGGTCGCCGGACTCGATCGCCCGCTGGACCCGGTAGGCCGCCTCCTGGATCTGTCGCTGCTGGAAGCCGTGCTCGATGGCGGCGAGCGTCCCGCCCATCGATTCGATCTCGTCGAGGTAGGCCCAGGCTGCCGCCTCGAGCTCGTTCGTGAGGCTCTCGACGTAGTAGGAGCCAGCCAGCGGGTCGGGGGTCTCGGTCACGCCCGCCTCGTACGCCAGGATCTGCTGCGTCCGCAGGGCCAGTCGGGCCGCCTCCTCGGTCGGCAGGGCGAGGGCCTCGTCGCGAGAGTTCGTGTGCAGGCTCTGGGCGCCGCCGAGCACCGCCGAAAGGGCCTGGATCGTCGTGCGTACGACGTTGTTGTCGATCGACTGGGCGGTGAGGGATGACCCAGCGGTCTGGACGTGGAACCGGCACATCATCGACCGCGGGTTGGTCGCCCGGAAACGCTCCTTCATGATCGTCGCCCACATCCGGCGCGCCACCCGGAACTTGGCGACCTCCTCGAACAGCTCCGACCATGCGGCGAAGAAGAACGACAGCCGACCCGCAAAGTCGTCGACGTCGAGCCCGCGCTCGACAGCCGCCTCGACGTAGGCGATCGCGTCGGCCAGCGTGAAGGCGAGCTCCTGGGCCGCGGTCGCCCCGGCCTCCCGCATGTGGTAGCCCGAGATCGAGATGGTGTTCCACCTCGGCAGGTCGCGGGCGCAGAACTCGAAGACATCGGTGACCAGCCGCATCGAGGGGCGCGGCGGAAAGATGTACGTGCCGCGGGCGATGTACTCCTTGAGGATGTCGTTCTGGGTCGTCCCGCTGATGCTCGCGCGCTCGACTCCCTGGGCCTCTGCCGCCGCGACGTAGAGGGCGAGCAGGATCGGCGCCGTGGCGTTGATGGTCATCGAGGTGCTGACGTCGCCCAGCGGCAGCCCGTCGAGGAGGACGGCCATGTCGGCCAGGCTGCTGATCGGCACGCCGACCCGGCCGACCTCGCCTTCGGCCGCGGGGGCGTCCGAGTCGTAGCCCATCTGGGTGGGAAGGTCGAAGGCGACCGACAAGCCCGTCTGGCCGTGGTCGAGCAGGTAGCGGAAACGTCGGTTGGTCTCCTCGGCCGTGGCGAACCCGGCGTACTGACGCATCGTCCAGAACCGGCTGCGGTACATGGTCGGCTGGACGCCCCGGGTGAACGGGAACTCGCCTGGGCGCCCGAGGTCGCGGTCCTCGTCGAGATCGCTGATCTCCGCGGGCGTGTACAGGTCTCGGATCTCGATGCCGGACGACGTGGCGAACCGATCGCGACGCTCGGCGGCCGACGCGACCGCCTTGGCCCGAAGGGTGTCGCGCCACCGCTCGCGGGCAGGGTCGTCCCCCTCCCCCACCAGTCGCCGCCGGCGATCCGTGGCGTCGGTCATCGCATCACTCGAGGACGACGAGCACGTCGCCGAGCTCGACCGTCGCCCCAGTGGTCGCCGGCATCCTCGCGACCGTGCCCGACCGTGGCGCGCGCAGCTCGTTCTGCATCTTCATCGCCTCCACGGCCAGCAAAGTCTGGCCGGCCTCGACGCGATCGCCCGGGTTGACGGCGACCGATGCGACCCTCCCCGGGATGATGGCACGGATCTCGAGCGGTCCACCAGCCCCGGCGACAGCGCCACGGACTCGCGATGCCCGCTCACGCAGGACGGCTCGTGTCTCGTCCTCCAGTACCAGCTCGAACCGCCAACCGTCCGCGATGACCTCGATCGTGCGCCGCCCGTCGATGTCGAGAGCGCCGAGCCGCCCGACGTGGATCTGGTGACGCCCCGGTACCGCGGTACCGGCCGCGATCACGCGCGGCGTCTCATCAGGTTGGGCGGTGACGGGTGATTCGATGACCCGAACCGCGCGGTCCGGACTCGTCATCTCGGCCATCGTTCGGTCGCTGCCTGGCGACCCGCACGTCGCCACCCAGAGTCAGCCCGCGCCCGATCGTCTTTGCGCAAAGACGCCGCCTCCGTTCGGCGTGCGGGATCGGACGCGCTTGCGACTGCCGCGATCGCCGCCACCGCGGCGACGCCTGCTCGGTCCCGCGGGCCGTCCCAGCGTTCCCCCACCCAATCAGTCGATAGGGTAGAACCCGTCTCGACGGCGAATGCCGGATCGCGGACCAGCGCGCGGTGGAACGGAATCGTCGTCTGGATGCCACTGACGACGACCTCGTCGAGGGCCCGCCGCATCCGCCGGAGCGCGGCGCTCCGGTCGCGTCCGACGGTCATGACCTTGGCGATCATCGGGTCATAGTCGGGTGGGACGCGCTCGCCCGGACGGATGGCCGTGTCGACCCGGACTCCCGGGCCGGATGGCATGACCCACGCGCCGACGCGGCCGGGAACCGGCGCGAATCCGCGCCCCGGATCCTCGGCCGCCAGCCGCACCTCGACGGCATGCCGGCCGGGCGCGGTCGCCATCGCCGCCACCTCTCGAACGGCGTCGGACAGAGGCTCGCCTGCAGCCAGCCACATCTGCTCGGCGACGAGGTCGAGGTCGGTGACGAGCTCCGTGACGCCGTGCTCGACCTGGAGTCGCGCGTTGACCTCGAGGAACCAGAAGCGCCGGTCGGGGTCGAAGAGGAACTCGGCCGTAGCCGCGTTGTGGAGGCCGGCGGCTCTAGCCGCCCGGACCGCCATCGCGTGCAGCTCGGCTCGCTCGTCCGCTGACAGGCCGGGCGCCGGCGTTTCCTCGACAAGCTTCTGGTGCCGCCGCTGGACGGAGCAATCTCGCTCGCCCAGCGCGACGACATCGCCCCCCTCGTCACCGAGCAGCTGGACCTCGATATGTCGCGCCGGTCGGATCTCGCGCTCGAGGTAGACGGATCCGTCACCGAATGCCGCGAGTGCCTCGGCTGCGCCCGCGGCCAGCGCGGCCGGCAAGTCGGTCGCCGACTCGACGCGCCGCATGCCTCGCCCGCCGCCGCCCGCGGCCGCCTTTACGAACAACGGAAAGCCGATTCGCTCCGCGACCGCGACGACGGCCTCGATCTGATCCGCCCGGTCGATCGGCGACGGTTCGAATGTTCCGGGCACGACCGGCACGTCGGCCGCCCTCGCGGTCCGCCGGGCGACGAGCTTGTCGCCCAGCGCCTCGATCGCGCTGGCGCGCGGACCGATGAAGACGAGCCCGGCGTCGGTCACGGCTCGGGCGAATGACGCGCGCTCCGACAGGAAGCCGTAGCCCGGATGGATCGCTTCGGCCCCGGTCTCGAGTGCCGCCTCGATGATCGCCTCGCCGCGGAGATAGCTCTCCCCCGCCGGGGCCGGGCCAAGACGCACCGCTGCGTCGGCAGCCGCGACATGCAACGCATCGACGTCCGCGTCGGAGTAGAGGGCGACGGTCTCGATGCCAAGCTCGCGACACGTCCGGATGATGCGGACGGCGATCTCACCGCGGTTCGCGACGAGGATCCGGTCGAACGGTGGCGTCCGGCTGTCCTTGCGCAAAGACGCGGCCCCCGGCCGGGTGACGCTCGTCACAACGGGATGTTGCCGTGCTTTTTCGGTGGGTTCGTGTCCCGCTTGTCGGCGAGCATCTCCAACGCCTTGATCAGGCGCGGTCGCGTCTCGGATGGCCGGATGACATCGTCGACGTACCCCCGCGCGGCCGCGACATACGGATTGGCGAATCGCTCCTCGTAGTCGGCGACCAGCTGGGACCGCGCCGCTTGCGGGTCGGGGGCGGCGGCGATCTCGTCGCGGTGGAGGATGTTGACCGCGCCCTCCGCACCCATCACGGCGATCTCCGCCGTCGGCCAGGCCAGGTTGATGTCGCCGCGAACATGCTTGCTCGACATGACGTCATAGGCCCCGCCGTATGCCTTTCGCGTGATGACGGTCAGCTTGGGGACCGTCGCCTCGCAATACGCATAGAGCAGCTTCGCGCCATGACGGATGATCCCGCCGTGCTCCTGTCCGACGCCGGGCAGGAAGCCTGGGACGTCCACCAACGTCAGCAACGGGACGTTGAAGCAATCACATGTCCGGACGAAGCGGGCAGCCTTCGTCGATGCGTCGATATCGAGCGCGCCCGCGAGGACCGCCGGCTGTTGCGCGACGATCCCGACGCTTCGGCCGGCGAGCCGAGCGAATCCCGTGATGATGTTCGGCGCCCAGCCCGGCTGGATCTCGAGGAACGCTCGGTCGTCAACGATCCGCTCGATGACCCCATGCATGTCGTATGGCTTCGACGCATCGTCCGGGACGATGGAGTCGAGCGCGGCATCCATCCGGTCGGTCGGATCGGACGTCTCGACCCGCGGCGCATCAGCGAGGTTGTTCTCCGGGAGGAATCCGAGGAGACGCCGCGCCGAGGCAAGAGCCTCAGCCTCGTCGTGGGCGGCGAGATGCGCCACCCCGCTCCGGGTCGTATGGGTCGTCGCGCCGCCCAGCGTCTCGGCGTCGACATCCTCGTGGGTGACAGCCTTCACGACATTGGGCCCGGTGACGAACATGTAACTCGTCCCATCGACCATGATCGTGAAGTCGGTGATGGCCGGCGAGTATACCGCGCCACCGGCGCACGGCCCGAGGACCAGGGACAGTTGGGGCACGACCCCAGACGCCAGGGTATTGCGCAGGAAGATATCCGCGTAGCCGCCGAGCGAGACGACACCCTCCTGGATCCGTGCCCCGCCGGAATCGTTCAGGCCGACGATCGGAGCACCCACCTTCATCGCAAGGTCCATGATCTTGCAGATCTTCTCGGCATAGGCCTCGGACAGGGATCCACCGAAGACGGTGAAGTCCTGGCTGAAGACGAACACCAGCCGACCGTCGATCGTGCCGTGGCCGGTGACGACACCGTCGCCGAGGAACGCCGATTCGACCTCGGGGTTGCGATTCGTCACGAATGCATCGAGCTCGACGAATGAATCTGCGTCAAGCAACAGGTCGAGTCGCTCGCGCGCGGTCAGTTTTCCGCGTTCGTGCTGTTGATCGATACGGTCCTGGCCGCCTCCGAGTCGCGCCTCCTCGCGCATCGCTTCAAGACGCGCCAATCGCTGTTCATTCGTCGACACCAGTCGGACCTCCGCGAAAACGGCGTGTCTTTGCGCACGGACAGAGGTCATCATACGGTCACAGTTATCCACGGAAATGGTGAACAACTCGCGCCGCGTGTGGATAACCGGGTGCCCGCGATAACAACTGCTGGAGTAGCATGACCGGACGTCCCGCCCGTCCCCGTCAGCCCAGGGCGATCGATTCCGAGGTGATGCCCCAGTGAAGAACGTCATCGCGATCGCGAATCAGAAGGGCGGCGTCGGCAAGACGACGACAGCGATCAACCTCGCCGGTGCACTTGCTGAAGAGGGTTATCGCGTCCTCTGCATCGACATGGATCCTCAGGCGAACCTCACCGCGGGCCTCGGCGTCAATCTCAACACCGTCGAACGATCGATGGCCGACGTCCTCGCCGACGGCCGCTCGAAACTCGTCGACGTGATCCTCGCGACCGAAAGCCCCGGCATCGATGTGGCTCCCGCCCACATCGATCTCGCATCGACCGAAGGCGAACTGTTCACCGCGCTGGGCCGGGAGAATATCCTGCGCGAGGCGATCGTCGGCCAGCTCAAGGGCTACGACTACGTCCTCATCGATTGCCCACCGAACCTCGGCCTGCTCACCGTCAATGGCCTCGTCGCCGCCAACGGCGTGATCATCCCGGTCCAAACCCAGTACTACGCGATGAAGGGCCTGACCAATCTTGTCAAGGTCATCAACGCGATCCGGCTCAAGCTCAACCGGAACCTCCGGATCCTCGGGCTCCTGCCGACGTTCTACGACGGCCGGACGAACCTGGCCCGCGACATGCTCGACGAGCTGCGTGTCGTCGGCGACCACCACGTCTTCAGCAGCATCGTCCGCAACACCGTCAAGCTCGGCGAGGCTCCCCTCGTCGGGCGACCGATCACGACGTACGCGGGCAGCAGTGAAGCTGCCAGGACGTACCGTGAGCTCGCACGAGAGGTGGTGGACCTTGGCACGCCCTGATTTCCGCGCAGCGGCCGCGCGCCGCCTATCGGAGGAGCGCGAGCTCTCCCCGGCTATCGTCAGCTTGCTGTCGCCGGACAGCCCGACGCGCAGCGTCGGCGTCCGCATCGTGCCGCTGGACCACATCGAGCAGAACCCGGAGCAGCCGCGCCTGGCGATGAACCAGGAGGCGCTCGACGAGCTCGCGGCATCGATCCGCGAGCACGGTGTCCTCCAACCGATCCTCGTCCGGCCAGTCGGCCCGAACACATACCAGCTCATCGCCGGCGAACGCCGCTGGCGTGCCTCGAAGCAGGCGGGCCTCGCGACCATCCCGGCGCTTATTGAAGAGATCGACGACGACACGGCGCTCGAGATCTCGATCATCGAGAACCTCCAGCGCGAGGACATCTCGCCCCTCGACGAAGCGGCGATGTTCGACCGCATGGTCTCCGAGCACGGGTACAGCATCCGCAAGCTCGCCGACAAGCTCGGCAAGGACAAGGGCTACGTCGAGAACCGGCTCCGTCTGGCCGACGCCCCCGAAGAGGTGCGCGAGCTCGTGTCCTTGCGCAAAGACACACTCTCGCACGCGTACGAGCTGATGAAGGTCCAGGACCCGAAGCGACGCCGGCGACTCGTCGATCAGGTCGCACGTGGAGACCTGACGCTCATCAAGCTTCGGGACAAGATCGAGGGTCGCCGGGCGCGTCAACCGCAGCTGGCAGAGGAGCTCGATGGCGCCGAGGCCGTCGTGATCCTGGAGGCGGTGGTCATCGAGGACGAGCCGGCCAACGGGTCGGCGGTCGAGCTCGAGCCCGAGGTCGAAGCGCCGCCAGCGCTGCGTCGGCCACTCAGCGACGACTCGCTCGTCAACGCCAAAGCGTCGCTCGCAGAGGCACTCGACGAGTTGGTCGGGGTGCTGCGCGAGCCTGACGCCATCGGTTCGATCGGCGACGTCGACCGGGACAATCTCGCGAAGTATCTGACTATCTCGAAGCTGCGGCTGGAGAACGCGATCGCGCTCGTCCGGTCTGGTGAACTCGACTGACGGGGTTCACCGCGATCGATCAGTGGCGTCCGACTAGAACCCGACCTGCGTCATCGCCGCGATCCACCCGGTCGCGGCGACCGCCGCACCGACCGCCTGGGTCTCCCACGAACGCTGCCGCGCGCGGGTAGTCGAGCCGCGCCCGAGCGCGAGCCCGAGGGTGACCAGCAAAGTCCCTGCGACCACCAGGATCCACGTCGTTAGGCCCCAGCTGGCGCGCCCCACGAGGACCACGCCGACCCCCGTCGCCGCGGCCATGAGCCCGGCGTCCAGCCACCACGATCGGACGGGTCCGAGGACCGTCGCCACGGAGGCGGTCGCGGCCGCACGATCGGCGTCCAGGTCGGCCCGCGCATTCGCGACGGCGAGTGCGGCGCCGGCGAGCACCGCCATCGGGATGAGCACGGCGAAAAAGGCAGGCAGGGTACCCGTCGCCCCGAACCAGCCGTAGATCGGCAGGATGGGGATACCCACGGCGAACGGCAGCCATGACCATGGCGTCCCCTTGGCCACGAGGTCGTATGCAGCGCCGATCGCGAGAACGACCAGGGCGAGACCGACAAGGCGAGCGTCGACGATCGCCGCCAACCCCAGACCCAACGCCG
>DASTIG010000164.1:0-35680 GCA_035717785.1 Candidatus Limnocylindrales bacterium | reverse complement strand
CGCAGTGCGCCCTGTGGCACATCGAGAACCGCTGGGATTACTGGCAGCTGACGCGCGACGAGCCGGTCATCCTCGCCGAGCTCGAGCGGTTCCGGGAAGCGGGCGGGCGCAGCATCGTCGACCTCACGCTCCCCGGGATCGGCCGCGATCCGGAGTGGCTCGCGACGATCGCCCGGGCCAGCGGCCTGCACGTCGTGATGGGCTGCGGTTGGTACCGGACCGCCTACTACCCGCCCGAGGCGCGCATCGACCGGCGCTCCGTCGACGATCTCGCCGACGAGCTGGTCCGCGAGGCGGCCGAGGGGGTCGGCGACACCGGCATCCGACCGGGGATCATCGGCGAGATCGGCACGGACAAACCATGGGTCTCGGCGCTGGAGGAGCGGGTCCACCGGGCCGCCGCGCGCGCCGCCCGGCGCACGGGCCTCGCGATCACGACCCACGGTGTGCTGTCAGCCGTCGGTCTCGATCAGCTCCGGATCATCGAGGACGAGGGCGCCGACCCGGCGCGGGTCGTCATCGGCCACGCCGATTCCTTCCCGCGGCTCGACCACTTCCTTGCCATCGTGGAGCGCGGCTCGAGCCTCGAGTTCGACTTCCTCGGCATGTCCTTCACGCCCAGCGAGCGCCTTGGCGAGGCCCGCATCGTCGAGCTGGTCTGCGACCTTCTCGGTCGCGGGCACGTCGAGCGGATCATGTTGTCGCAGGACGTCTGCCACGACTCGCAGCTCTCGCGTTACGGCGGCAACGGCTATACGTATCTCGCGCGGACGTTCCTCCCACGTCTGCGCGAGGCGGGTGTCGGCGAGGCCGAGATCGACACGATGACCGTGGCCAACCCGCGGAGGATGCTCGCGATCGGCTGAGGTAAGCCCGCGGACGCGGGGTCGGCCAGCGCTAGCCCTCGAGCGTGGCGTCGACGCTGAGCGCGACGTTGCCCTCGAGTGCCTGGCTGATCGGGCAGCCGTCCTTGGCCACCTCGGCCGCGGCCACGAAGTCCTCATTCGACATCCCGGGTACGACCCCGCGGACCGTGAGGTGACTGGATACGACGCGCCAGCCCGCGTCGACCTTGTCGAACGTCACGTCGGCCGACACCGCGAGCCGATCCGGCGGCGTGCCGGCCCGGCCGAGTCCACCCGAGAACGCCATGGCGAAGCAGGACGCGTGCGCGGCGGCGAGTAGCTCCTCGGGACTCGTGTTGCCGCCCGGCGTCTCGGTCCGCGCGGCCCAAGTTGTTGGCAGGTCGGTGAATGCGTTGCTCGAGACCGCACTGACGGTCCCCGTACCGGATGCGAGATCGCCGGCCCAGGTGACCTCCGCGCGTCGGATGGCAGACATCTTCGTCTCCTTCGTCGATCGGGTCGTTCCTATGGTCGCAGACGCGACGCGCGACCGCCCCGCCGCCGATAGCAGGTCGGAACGGCGTACTTCGGGTCGGTCGGGTCGGCTCGGGTGCGGTCCGTCAGGGACCATCCGCCCACGATGGCTGGGACCGCCGAGCGGTTCCCGGACGCGCCACGGCTGCCGACCATCGACTCATGCGTTCCCACCTTCGCCGCCTCGGCCCGCTCACCCTCGCGATCGTCCTGGTCGCCGGCGCCGTCCCAGCGGCGACCGCGACCGACGCGGACGTCAGCGAGTCCGCCATCCAGGCTGCCGAACAGGACGCACTCGTGCTCACCAACAAGCGCCGCACCGCGCGCGGGCTCGTCAAGCTCCGCTGGGATCCCCGGATGGCTGCACTCGCCCGCGATCGCGCCGAGTACATGGCCGCCACCGGCAACTTCAGCCACACCCAATCGGGCGGCCGGGACGTATTCGACATGATCGAGGCGGCAGGCATCCGCTGGTACGCGGCCGGCGAGATCATCGCGTGGAACACGGCCGGCCCCCTCGACTACTCCGCGTCCTTCGCCGTCCAGGGCTGGATGGGGTCAGCCGGCCACCGGGCCATCGTCCTCTCGGACGACTACAACTACGTCGGTTTCGGGCTGGCGATCGCCGACGATGGGACCCGCTACTGGGCGGGCGTCTACCTCCGCGGCCCTGACCGAACCGGAGGCTACGCGCGGGTCGGCTCCTTCAGCAAGGTCTATCTCAACGCGACCTGGGCCCGCGGCACGATCCGCTGGAGCGGCGGCGACCTCCGCCTGCAGGTCCTGACCGCCGGGCACCGCTACTTCCAGAGCCAGCGGCGTCTCGCGGGTGGGTCGTGGGAGAACCTCGGAACGACCCAATCAACATCCGCGACCAAGTGGTGGCGACGCGGCGCGGTCTACGAGTTCCGGGTCCGCGAGCGCGACCGCAACGGCAACTGGGGATCCTGGGCGACCAAGACGCTCGCTCCCTGACGCCCGGGCCCCTCACGCTCAGGCCTGCCGACGCCGGATGGTACGGGACTGCAATCCCATGGGGCCGTGTCGCATCAAGGCCCACACGACGCATCGGCGTATCCTTGGGAACCACCTGTGACGAGGAGGCGACCGATGCCTGAGTTGAATCTGAAAATGATCCGGAGGGATTTCCGACTGCCCGAGCTCCGGTTGCCGGAGATGTCCCGCGACGACATCGCCAAGGGGCTCGGCGACGCTCGCAAGGAACTTCGCGAGGTCCGGAAGGACATCCAGGCGTTCCGCCGCGAGTTCGAGATGCCGCGCGTCGACCTGACCGCGGTCGAGATGCCGCAAGTCGACATGGACAAGGTCGCCGACAGCGCCAAGAACGGTGCCAAGCAGGTCGCCAAGGGTGCCCGCAGCGCCGCGGAGTCCGCCGGCCTCGTGAAGCCCAGGAATCGGGTTTCACGCACGCCGTTCATCCTCGCCGGACTCGTGACGATCGGCATGGTCGGCTGGGCTCTGATCAACTCCCCGACCGTCAAGACGCGCCTGCGCGAGAGCGCCCAGCGCGCCCGCGAACGGATGGCCGAACGCCGCACGGCCTGGAACCTGGATGACGACACCCACGCTTTCGACGCGGCCAAGACAGCCGGTGTCAAGCCGTCCGCGTACAACGATGCACTCGAGACGCCGGACAGCCCGTTCACCCAGCCACCGGGCCCGCTCCCCCAGGGCCTCGGCGCGGATGGCCAGACCCGTTCGATTCCGAAGGACACGCCGGCCCGCGCCTGACGGCATCCGATCGCAGGACAGTCGACACGACACCGTCCCATCCGGGGCGGTGTCGTGGTTTTTCGCGACGTTCTGGAACCCGCTGAGCCAGCCGCGTACCATCGCGGGCCATGCCGCCCGACGGGGGGATCGCGACCGTGCTCCGCCGCCTCGTCGGCAACAGCGCGCTTCGACGTGTGCTGCCGGCGTTCTTCCTCTTCAATGCGGCAGAGTTCGGGACCTGGGTCGCGATCCTGATCTACGCGTACGAGCGGACGGGACCCGTCTCCGTCGGCGTCGTGGCGTTGGTGCAGCTGGTGCCCGCCGCGCTTCTGGCACCCGCCGCCGCGTCCCTTGGCGACCGATATCCGCGCGAGCGCGTGCTCGCCTTCGGCTATGCGGTCCAGGCGATCGCGATGCTGACGACCGCAATGGCCATGCTCGCAGATGCACCGGTGCTCCTCGTATACGCCGCGGCGACGGTCGCTGCATCCTCCCTGGTGGTGACCCGGCCGACGCAATCGGCGCTTCTGCCGGCCCTCGCCGCATCACCCGAGGACCTCACGGCGGCCAACGCGGCGAGCGGCCTGATCGAGGGAGCCGGCATCCTCGCCGGGCCGTTGATGGCCGCGGCGATCCTAACCAGCGGGACGCCAGGGACCGTCTTCCTCGCCGCGGCCGTCCTCCTCGTCATCGCGGCACTGGCGACGATGCGGCTCCGGCCTGCGCCACCGATCGCGGGCATCGACGACAGCCAGCCGCGGGACGATGACGAGGAGGACCGTGGCGTCCTCTCGGGGCTGCGGATCATCGTGGCCGACCGGGACGCCCGTCTCGTGGTGGGCTTGCTCACGGTCCGGATGCTGATGATCGGCGCTGCCGACGTCCTGTTCGTGCTCCTCGCGCTCGATCTCCTGGGGACGGGCGAACCGGGCGCCGGGATCCTGGCGGGGGCACTCGGTGCGGGCGCGATCCTCGGTGGTGCCGCGACGTTCACGATCGTGGGTCGGAGCAGGCTGGCGGCGGTCGCGGCGGCCGGTTCGCTGGCGTGGGGCATCGGTCTCGCGGTGATCGGCTTGACCGCGTCCGCGATCCTCGCACCGTTGCTCGTCGTCCTGGGTGGGGCCGGCCTGGCGATCGTCGACATCGCCGGGCGGACGATGCTCCAGCGGTCGATTCGTGACGAGGTGCTGGCGCGGGTCTTCGGGCTCCAGGAGGGCCTCGCGATGGCTGGCCTGGCGGCGGGCTCGGTCCTGGTCCCGCTCCTCGTCGCTGCCGGGGACGTCGTGTTCGCGGTGCTCGTTGTCGCTGCGACGCTGCCCGTGATCGTGGCCGTGCGCTGGCGCGGCCTGACGGATCTAGACCGGCGTGCCGTCGTGCCAGTACGTGAACTGGCCCTGCTGCGGCGGAACCCGATCTTCCGGCCGCTCCCCGCACCGCAGCTCGAGGCAGTCGCCCGTCGATGTGTCTGGGTCACGACCCCGTCCGGTGTCGAGCTGATCAGGCAGGGCGAGCCGGGGGATCGCTTCTACGTGCTGGCGGTGGGCAGGCTGCGCGTCCTCCATGACGGCGTTTTCCTGCGGGAGCTCTCGACGCCCGGCGAGGGTGTCGGGGAGATCGCTCTGCTCCGGGGAGTGCCGCGCACGGCGACGGTGACGACGACCGCCGACTCGACTCTCCTGGCCATCGATCGAGCGCCGTTCCTGACCGCCGTCACGGGCCATCCCGACGCGTCCGCCGCTGCAGATCGCGAGGTTGCCCGCCGCACGCCGTGATGTGGCCGTCGTTGACGGTCTCGGCCTTAATCCCGATAATCTAGGTCGGAATTGACCACGGCAGCCCGGGCGTCCGCGCCGGGCGCTCGCCGACGTCCCCGCTGGACCATAGGACCGAGGACCGAATGACCGCTACTCGCGACATCGTCACCGACAAGCGAGAACAGTTCGCCTTCCATGACGACATCGCGTACCTGCGCGAGACCAAGCGCGGGCTGACCCGCGCCACGGTCGAGGAGATCAGCGGCTTCAAGGAGGAGCCGGACTGGATGCTCCAGTTCCGGCTGCGCGCCTACGACCATTTCCAGAAGCGGGCGATGCCGACCTGGACCGATGGTCTCGATCGGATCGACTTCGACAAGATCGTCTACTACCGGAAGCCATCGGAGCGCGAAGAGAAGTCGTGGGACGACGTCCCAGAGCAGATCAAGGCGACGTTCGAGCGGCTCGGCATCCCCGAGGCGGAGCGCAAGTTCCTCGCCGGTGTCGGCGCCCAGTACGACTCAGAGGTCGTTTACCACAGCGTCCGCGAGGAGCTGTCGAAGATCGGTGTCGTGTTCATGGGCACCGACCAGGCGCTCAAGGAATACCCGGACATCTTCAAGAAGCACTTCGGCACGATCGTTCCGCCCGAGGACAATAAGTTCGCGGCGCTCAACAGCGCGGTGTGGTCGGGCGGCTCGTTCGTGTACGTGCCCAAGGGCGTCGAGGTGCCGCTCCCGCTCCAGGCCTACTTCCGCATCAACGGCGAGAACACGGGCCAGTTCGAGCGGACGCTGATCGTCGTCGACGAGGGTGCCAAGGTCCACTACATCGAGGGCTGCACTGCACCGATCTACGCGACCGATTCGCTCCACGCGGCGGTCGTCGAGGTCGTGGCGCTGCCCGGCTCGAAGGTCCGCTACACGACCATCCAGAACTGGTCGAACGACGTCTACAACCTCGTGACCAAGCGCGCGCACGCCTACGAGAACAGCACGGTCGAGTGGATCGACGCCAACACCGGCTCGCGCAAGACCGTCAAGTTCCCGGCGATCTACCTGCGCGGTGAGGGCGCCACGGCCGATATCATCAGCGTCGCGGTGGCCGGCAAGGGCCAGCACCAGGACACGGGTGCCAAGGCCATCCACCTCGCCCCGAACACCCGCTCGCGGATCGTCTCGAAGTCGGTGTCCAAGGACGGCGGCCGGGCGACATACCGCGGTCAGCTCAAGGTCGCGCCGGGTGCCACGAACGTCGTGGCCAGCGTCCGCTGCGACGCCCTGATGCTCGACGACCAGAGCCGCAGCGACACGTATCCCTACATCGACATCCAGGAAGACGACACGACCATGACCCACGAGGCCACGGTCGGCAAGATCAGCGCGGACCAGGTCTTCTACCTGATGAGCCGCGGCCTGACGGAGAACGAGGCACAGAACCTCATCGTCCAGGGCTTCCTCGAGGTGTTCACCAAGGAACTGCCGATGGAATACGCCATCGAGTTCAACCGCCTGGTGAAGATGGAGATGGAAGGGTCCCTGGGTTGACGGCCCCGGCCTCACGGCCCCGGCCCGCACGGCGGGCCCTGGACGACCTGTCCCTGTCCGTGGAGCGAGCGGACGTCGATGAGATCCACCTGATCCAGGGTCTCCCCGATTGGTCCCGCGACGATCGTGCGTTGGCGTTCGACGCTTATGCCTCGCTGCCGGCGGAATCGAACCTCCTGTACACGCCCTATATCGATCTTCGGCTGGCGCACCTCGAGACCGCGCGTCTCGTCTGCGACCCGGCGACGGAGCACCTCCCCGCCGACCTCCCGGAGGACGCTGATGGTCTCCTGCTCCTGTCAGAGGGCGGTGTGATCGGCTCGGCCCTCTCCGACGTCGCTCAGGACGCGGGAGTCGAATTCACGACATTCGCCGACCTGCATGGCCGGAAGCCGGATGCCGCGCGCGAGGTCCTCGAGGGTGGACCCGGACTGCCGGCGGATGACAAGTTCGCCCAGCTGACCCGCGCGCTGTGGAGCCAGGGCGTCGTGCTCGACATCCCGGCCGGGGTGACCCTGGCCAAACCGATCGTCATCAGATGGGCACTCGGGGCCGCTGATCGAGCCTTGATCACTCGGACGCTCGTCCGGCTCGGTGCCGGCGCCAGGGCGTCGATCGTCGAGGAGCTGGTGCCGGTGGACGACGTCGACGACGCTGCTGCCCAGTCGTTCTTCGCCGGCACGATGGAGGTCACCGTCGGCGATGGGGCATCGCTGCAGGTCGCGAGCTTGCAGGAGCTGCCCGCGAACCTGGTCGCGATCCAGCACCGGGCAGCGAACGTCGGGGAGGCCGCGACGCTGCAGTGGGCGCTCGCCCAGCTCGGCGGCCGTCTCGTCCGCAGTCGCGTCGAGAATCGGCTCGTCGGTGATCTGAGCTCGGTCGAACAGGTCGAGATCGTGTTCGGGGCCGACGAGCAGCTGTTCGACCTGACCTCCTACACGACGCACATCGGCAAGAACACGACCGGCGACCTGCTGTCCAAGGCGGCGCTGCTCGAGCGATCGCGGACGTACCTCAAGGGCCTGATCACGATCGAGCGCTCGGCCAACGGCACCGACAGCTTCCTCGGCGAGTTCGGCATGAACCTCTCGAAAGCCGCGCGATCCGTCGCGATCCCGTCGCTCGAGATCGACCAGCCGGACTGCCGCCGCGCGATGCACTCGAGCTCCGTCGGGCCGGTCGACGAGACCCAGCTCTTCTACCTCGAGTCGCGTGGCATCCCGCCGGACGAGGCGCGCAAGTTCATCGTGCTCGGTTTCCTCGAGCCGGTGGTGGCCAGGGTCCCGCTGGCCTCGGCGCAGGACCGCCTGCGCGAGCTGCTCGAGGAGAAGTGGATCGCCGGCACCGACGGCGTCGCAGGCGAGGCCGCCGCCTGATGCCTCCACAACCTCCGTCGCGACGGCCCCGTGCGGGCGGGGCAGCGCGATGAGACGGATCGACCTGATCGGCATCGACGAGATCGGCGACGGCGAGATGAAGATGGTCTTCGTGGATGGCACGGACCAGGTGCTCGTGATCAACCAGGGCGGCGAGTTCACCGCGGTCCAGGGCGTCTGCTCGCACGAGTATTTCGAGCTCGACAAGGGGTTCCTGACCAACGGAACGCTGACCTGCGCGCTCCACATGTCCCGGTTCGACCTATCGAGCGGCGAGCCGATCGACCCTCCAGCCGAGGACCCGCTCGCGGTCTACTTGGTGGTCGTCGAGAACGGTCGTGTCCAGATCGAGGTTCCGGACGGCCCATTGGAGATCAGCGAGTCGTAGCGGGCGCCTCATCGATCCCGGCGTCGGCGACCTCCGCGACGACCACCGCCGCGGCCAGCCGCTCGTCGCTGGTGACGCTCGCGATGAGGTCGGCGATCTGGAGCGGCAGCGGCCGGTATGGCTGCATCTCATGGATATCCAGGCCGAACAACGTTTCGAGGCACAGACTCGGCCGAGGCGATCCTCGACCGTCTGAGCGCGGCCGGCACGTTCCGGCGCGATGGCACACCTCGTCTGCACGATCGATTCGGCCCTCGATGCGTATACCCACACGGTCGTCGTGGGCCGCGTTCGGGCGATCTGGTTGAACCCCTGAACCCAGCGCCGTTGCTCTACCACGACGGCGGGCGAACGCGCCTCGCGACGATCACCGGTGCCGACGAGCCGGCCCTCGCGCCGCTCGCCCTGCCGGATCCCACCTCGGACAGGGTCTAGCCACCCGTCCGTTCGGCGTCCGTCCGCTGTGGGCGTCAGCGCGGGAGCATCGTGCCCAGACCGAGCTCCTCCGCTCGCCAGACGATCGCGTCCGCGAACACGACGTCGGCGAGGCCGACACCGAGATGAGTGACCACGACGCGACCGCTCGGCGGCCGGGTCGTGCCAGCGAGGATCGCCTCCCCGATCGTTGCGCTCGGATCGGGGTAGTCGTCGAACTGGCCGGCGTCGCGGTTCGCCAGGAACTGGCCCCTGTCGTCGACGAGGAACAGAGCCGCGTCGCGCGCCACGGACGCCGCGCACATCGTGGAGTAGTCGACCGGGACGACGAGCGCGTCCGGTCCGAGCCACGAGGCGTCCATCACCTGCCGTCGAGCCGGGTCGGTGAACGTTGCCGCGGTGATAACGACATCGGCGTCGAGGGTCGCGGCTCGCGGGTCGTCTGCGCCGGTCGTCGCCGAGGCCGAGCCGATGCCGGGCGTGGCCCGCGCGATGTCGGCGAGTGCCTCGGCCCGATCCTGGTGGCGATCGACGATCGTGACTGCCACGCCGGGCAGCGCGTAGCCGAGGATCGCGAGATGGCTCCGTCCCTGCGCACCCGCGCCGATGATCGTGGCGCGCGGGGGGTGGTCGTCCGCTCCCATCGTCGCGGCGGCACGCGGCCCGAAACGGGCGATCGCGACGCCCGACACTGCCGCCGTGCGCTCGGCCGTGATCGGGCCGCCGTCGAGGATCGCACGGGGTTTGCCGGTCGTCGGGTCACTCAGGACGACGATCGCGTGGATCGCGGGCAGCCCGAGCGCGCGGTTGTCCGGGAAGCCCGTAACCCACTTGATGCCGAGCAGGTCGTCATCCGCATCGGAGGCGGCCACCGGCCGCAGCGCCGCCGGCATCGCGTGCGCGAACGAGCCCGCGGGGCGTGGATGCACTCCGATCTTGGGCGGCAGCTCGGCATCGGCCACCAACGCCGTCATGGTCCGTTCGGCAAGGTCGAGCCGATCGGCGACCGATGGCATCGCGGCGATGACGTCGTCCGCGGCGAGGTAGCGGAGCGGCGAGCGCATGGGAACGGAGTCTAGGCGACCGGTCCGCACCGACACCACCGCGTCGCGTCCGCGGGTACCATGCGTCGGCCATGTCCGACTCCAGCGCCGTCCGGGCGCGTCTCATCTCAGAAGGGCTCGACCCCGGGGCGTGGTCGAATGGACCCGGAGATCGCTACGGATCCCACGACCACGGCTACGACAAGGTCGTCGTCGTCGCGGCCGGCTCGATCCGCTTCGGGCTGGCCGATGGCCCGATCGACCTCGAGACCGGCGACCGACTCGAGTTGCCGGCCGGCACCACGCACGATGCGGTCGTGGGCGCCAGCGGGGTGACCTGTCTCGAGGCCCATCTGGCGGCCGGATCGTTCTCGGCACCGGCCCATCGTGCTGCCGGGACCTGGTAGCCCGCGATGCCCGACACGGACCCCGCGAAACCGCGCGACGTGCGCCAGGCGTATCCGATGACGGGCGCCGACCTGGGGTCGGGCACCGACGCGGCCCTTGTCCGGGCGGTCGCGGAGGGTTCGCACGATGCCCTGGCGGCGCTCTATGACCGGCATGCCGACGCGGTCTTCGCATCGGCCAGCCGCCTGACGTCGGATAGAGGGGTGGCCGAGGAAGTCGTGCAGGAAACCTTCCTTGCGCTGTGGGACCGTGCCGAGACATATGACCCGTCACTGGGATCGTTGCCAGCGTGGCTCCACACGATCGCGCGCAACAGGACCGTCGATCGGCTGCGTGCAGCCGGCCGGCGCCCCGATCTCGTGCCGCTGTCGTCGGCGGCGTCGAGTGGGAGCGCGTTCGGCGGTGCGACCGAGGCCGATGCCGACGCACTCGAACGGGTGCTTGCCAGTGGACTGCTTGTCGCCGGTGCGGTCCCGCCGCCGTCGCCCGAGCGCGAGCTCGCCCTGCGCGAGCTGCGGACCGCTCTCCAGCTGGCGTTGGCGGCGATGCCGGAGGTGGAGCGCATCGTGATCGTGATGGCCTATGCCGAGGACCTGTCCCAGACCGAGATCGCCGATCGCCTCGGGTGGCCGCTCGGCACCGTCAAGACCCGGACGCGACGGGCGCTGCGTCACCTCCGCGAGGTACTCGGCAGCGGCGTCGGCCCGGAATTCACGCGCTACCTGGCACCGGCCGAGCTGGCCGGGCCGGACCACTGACCGTCACGCGGAGACCGATGGACCACGAGGACGTTCTCGAACAACTGGAGCTAGCGGCCGTCGAGGCCGGCGGGCTCGACCGGCTGATGGCCGGAGACACGGCGATGGCCGCCGCAGTCGTCGGTCATGTTGCGGGCTGCGACGCGTGCGCCGAGGAGCTGCGACGGCTCTCGAATGCGGTCCCTCTGGTCCGCGACGTCGTCAGGACCACACCGCCGGCAGACCTGCGTGAGCGCACGCTCGCGTACGTGAGGACGCATGGGCGGGTCCGCGGCGCGCGGGAGGATCTTGGGGCGGTGCCCGCCATGACCGCATCTCCCGCCATCACGACGCCGATCTCGGCCGTGCCCGCGACACGATCCCGCTCGGGGCGGATCCTGCGCTGGGTCGTCGCAGCGGCCGCCGTCATCGCGATCGCGGTCGGGTCGCTCGCGGCACTCGACGCGCGCAACGACGCAGAGCGTCAGGCGTCGGCTGTGGCGGCTCTCGAGGCCGTCAACCGGGCCACGCTCGAGATCAGCCGAGACGCGGCGGCACGTCGCGTCGAGCTGGCCGCGACAGGCGGCGCCGTGACGTCGGGGACGCTGCTGTACTCCCCGTCGACCACGGAGCTCGTCGTGGTCGCCACCGATCTCGAGCGTCCGCCGAGCGGCAAGGAGTACCGCTGCTGGGTGGAGGTCGACGGCAAGCGCGAGGACGTCGGGAAGATGTTCTTCGCCGGCGACCTGGCGTTCTGGGTCGGGGATACGCCGGCCGTCAGCGACCTGCCCGACGGCACCGACTTCGGTGTCTCACTCGCCGACGTCGCGAACCCGACGCTCGAGGCCGACCCGGTCATCCGCGGCGAGCTCTGAGGCCTCCGCCTCAGCGGTTTCGGCCGGCGGCGGATCATCGGGCGGCGGCGCCTCGAGATAGGATCGGTGGAGGAGGAGCAGGCGCTCGGCGGCCTCCGGGCTGACCTGGTGACCCTCGTCCGCCAGCATCCGCGACAGCCACAGGGCCTCGCGCGGCCGCTCCCGCTCGTCGATGTCGACATCGCGCCGCCGGCTGTCCATGAGGACGAACCAGACCAGCCCAGCTCCCACGACGAGCCCGACGATGAGCAGCCACCAGTTGAACTCGGCGTTCACCGCCGCGAAGTATAGGGACGGTCTGCCCGACGGACCCTCCGCGGCCATACACTCCCGCCTATGTTCGACATCCCGCCGGATCCAGTCGCGTTCCAGCTCGGCCCGCTGACCATCGGCTGGTACGGGCTGTGCTACGCCATCGGACTCGCCGTCGCGTACGTGCTGCTCGTCCGGCTCGCGCGGCTGGCCGGGGAGGATCCCGATGTGGTCGGCAATGGGATCATCATCGTCGCCGTGGCCGCGCTCATCGGCGGCCGGCTGTATCACGTCATCGACCAGTGGCAGCTGTACGCGAACGATCCGGTGAAGATCGTCCTGCCGCCGTATTCGGGGCTTGGTGTGTACGGCGGGATCGCCACCGGCACGCTGGCGGCCTGGTGGTACGCGCGCCGGCGGCGCGTCCCGTTCGCGCGCTGGGCAGACATCATCGCGCCAGCCCTGTTCGTGATGCAGGCGATCGGACGCTGGGGCAACTACTTCAACCAGGAGCTGTACGGACCGCCGACGAACCTGCCGTGGGGAATCCCGATCGACTGCGCGCACCGGCTCCAGGATGTGTACTCGTGCGCGAGCTTCCCCGAAGCGACCACGCGCTTCCACCCGCTGTTCCTGTACGAGTCGATCTCCGGGATCATCGGAGCGGTCTTCCTCATCTGGCTCGGGTTCCGCTTCCGTGATCGGCTGCGGCCGGGCGACCTATTCCTCGTCTTCCTGGTCTGGTACGGCGTCACGCGGTTCGTGCTCGAGAACCTGCGCGAGGACAACTGGACGTTCTTCGGCATCCCGGTCGCGCAGATCGTGTCGCTCACGGTCATCCTCATCGGCGTCGTCGGCCTGTTCGTCCGGCACCGCGACAGGCACCGGTCCGACCGGCCCGCGACGAACCCGCAGGGCGCCACCTGGGGTGCGCTCGGCGCCGCGTGGATGATGCGTCCGATCGACGAGCCGTGGGCCAACCTGCCGCCGCCGGGCAGCGACATCGACGACGACGATGACGAGATCGATGACATCGATGACATCGATGACGACGACATCGACGAGGACGTCGACGACGGAGACACGCGCGAGCCGACGGACGGCCCGCCGCCTCAACCGGCCGACCCGACCGGATGACCGATCCGGTCGCGCCGACGGAGGAGCCGGCGGCGGACCCCGCCGCGCCGCCGGCCCGGCAGCGCCGACCGCCACCGGCACGCATCGCTCCGGAGGCCATGGCCGCGGCGCGCGGCGGAGCGCTCGAGGGCCTCGCCTGGCTCGGCCGGCCGCCGGAGGCCAAGGCGTCGCTGCTCTATCGAGCGGTCCGACTCCTCGTCCGCTTCCTGTGCTTCGCGGTGTTCCGGTTCCGGATCGCGACATCAGGCCAGGAACACGTGCCGGCCGGTGGCTACCTGCTGGTGGCCGGCGCCCACCGAGGCTGGATGGACCCGTTCGTCGTGATGCACGCGCTGCCGGTCGAGCCACGCAGCTGGATCCTCGGGAGTGGCCCCTCGACGTTCACGGCGCCGTGGCGCGAGTGGTTCGCGAAGCGCATCGGCGGCTTGCTGCCGGTGTGGCGCGGCGGCGTCGGCATCGACGGTCACGTCGCGTCAGCGCGGGCTGTGCTCGGAAACGGCGCGGTCTTCGTCCAGATGCCGGAGGGCACCGTCAGCGGACCGCCGGGCTGCCTCGGCCCGATGCGCCACGGCTGGGCGATCATCGCCCAACGCACGGAGGCGGCGATCCTGCCGCTCGCGATGGCCGGCACCGAGGAGCTCTACGTCGGCCGGCGGATGGCGTCGCGCATCCTGCCGGCGACCACGGTCCGCGAGCTCTCCGGACTCCCGCCAGATGCCTCGCTGCCTGCTGCCGGTTCGCGCGAGGAGATCGCGCTGGCGCGCCTCATGACCGATCGACTTGCCGCTCGGCTGGGCCCGATCGTGGAGGAGCTTCACGCGTCGACGATCGACCCACCCGACCATCCGCGTCGGTTACGCCGTCGTCTGACCTGGCTGCTGCTCCGGCCCGGACGCCTCGATCGCGACTAGGGCGGAGCGCCTCAGCCGCGTGACATACTCGCGCGCGATGCGCTACGTCGAGTCCGTCCTCGACCTCGTCGGCGACACGCCGTTGGTTCGGATCAGCCGTGTGACCCGCGACCTCGGCCCCGTCGATCGACAGCCGCTCCTGCTGGCCAAGATGGAGATGCTCAACCCGGGTGGGTCGGTGAAGGACCGTATCGGGCTGCCGATGATCGAAGCGGCCGAGCGCGAGGGCCTGCTCAAGCCGGGCGGCACGATCATCGAGCCGACGAGCGGCAACACCGGCCACGGCCTCGCCATCGCGGCCGCCCTCAAGGGCTATCGCTGCATCTTCGTGATGGCCGACAAGCAGTCGGTCGAGAAGCAGGCCTTGCTGCGTGCGTATGGCGCGGAAGTCGTCCTGTGCCCGACGAACGTCGCGCCGGAGTCGCCGGCGTCGTACTACAGCGTGGCGGCGCGGCTGGCGCGCGACATCCCGGGCGCGTTCAAGCCGGACCAGTACTGGAACATGGAGAACCCGGCGGCTCATGAACGGACGACCGGCCCCGAGCTGTGGGACCAGACGGACGGACGGATCACGCATTTCGTGGCAAGCGTCGGGACGGGCGGGACGATCTCCGGGGCGGCCCACGTGCTCAAGGAGCGCAACCCGGCGATCCAGGTGATCGGTGCGGATCCGGAGGGGTCGGTCCTGTCGGGCGACACTGCCCGGCCGTACCTGACCGAGGGCGTCGGCGAAGATTTCTTCCCGGGCACGTACGACGCGTCGGCGATCGACCGCTGGGTCCGCGTGAGCGACCGCGACGCGTTCGCGATGGCCCGCCGCCTCACGCGCGAGGAGGGGATCCTGTCCGGGGGCTCGTGCGGCACCGCGATGATCGCGGCGCGCGAGGTGGTCCGCGAACTGGCGGCGACCGACGGCGGTCACGAGGCGGTGGTCGTGGTGCTGTTGCCCGACAGCGGCCGTAGCTATCTGTCCAAGCTGTACAACGACGAGTGGATGCGCATCAACGGGCTACTGCCGACGACCGGGTCGGCGACCCGCATCGACGTGCTCCTCGCTGACCGCCATCACGTCACCGATCGTCCGCCGGTCATCGTCGCGCGCACGACGGAGCGCGTCGGCGACGCGATCGCGACATTGCAGGCGTTCGGCATCAGCCAGCTGCCGGTATCGGAGCGGCCCCGGGGCGATGAGGTATCGGGTCTGGTCGGGTCGATCAGCGAGAAGGGCCTGCTGGATCGCGCATATCGTGACCCGTCGGTCGTCGACCGCACGGTGGGCGAGGTGATGGATTCGCCGCTGCCCCTGGTCGAGGCCTCCGCGAGCCTCGATCAGGCCTTCGCGGAGCTGAGCGGGGCGTCGTCTGCACTCGTCGTGGTCCGCGGCGACCACCCGATCGGCGTCGTCACCAAGCTCGACCTGCTCGAGTACCTTGCGCACCACCCGAACGCGGGAGGGTAGGGCGCGTCAGACCCAGGGCAGCGGCAACCTGATCGGGAGCAGCGCGTTGAGGAGCAGGCCCAATGTGAGCAACCCGCCCGCGCGGCGCGTGTGCACGAACGCGTATCCGACGAACCACAGCGGCCAGACCAGCTCACGGCCCGGTGGCGGACCTGCCGGCTTCGGCTGGCGGAAGACCGCCAGAACGCCGAGCAGTCGCGGCACGGCCAGGACGACCAGCAACGCCCATGGCCCGATCCACCCCGCGAGCACCGCGGCGATCGTCAGCGGGTAGAACAGGATCATCAACCACTGGCCGACGACCCTCGCGCGGGTCTCGCCCAGGATCACGGGCAGCGTTCGGACGCCGAGCGCAGCGTCGGCCTCGATCTTGTCGATGTGCTTGCCGAACAGTACGGCCGTCACGAGCAGCGCGTACGGCACCGAGACGAGCAGCACCCACCCTGGGATCGTTCCGGTCGCGGCGAGGAACGTGCCGCCGATCATCAGCGGCCCCCAGACCAGGAACACGCCCGGCTCACCCAGGCCGTGGTGCTTGAGGCGGATCGGCGGGGCGACGTAGAACACCGAGACGAACAGCCCGGCAAGCGCGAAGGCGATGATCAGCGGCCCGCGGATCGCGGCGAGGTACAGCATGATCGCGGCGCCGATCGCGTTGACGATGAGGATCGCCGTGCCGAGCTGGCGCTTCGTCACCCAGCCCGACAGGATCGGATGCGGGGCGTAGAGCGCCCGAACGTAGCCTTCGGTATCGACGCCGCCGGTCGTGTCGAAGTAGTCGTTGATCATGTTGTTGGCGGCGTGGGCGAGAACCAGGCCGATCACCGCCAGCAGGAACAGACCCCAGTCGACCGGAGCGCCGCCGGCAACGCGGTTCGCCTCGACCGCCAGCAGGCCGCCGATCAACCCGGACCAGATCGTCATCGGGAACACGGCGGCACGCGTGATAACGAGCCACTTGCCCACCGTGTCGAGCGGGCGCGTCGCGGGCGGGTTCGCCGTCTCGAGGATCTCCTTCCAGGCGAGCAGTCGCTCGCGGATGGGAAGGTTCGTTGCAGGGGAGTTGGGAGTCGGGGCGGTGCTGTCCATGTGATCCTCGAGTGAGGGCGAAAACGTGCTCAAGAAATGTATCACGTTCCACGCGAGGTCACGGAGCTCGACCCGCCGGTGGGATGATGCGGACGTGACCTCGGTCCCGTCGATCCGGACGCCGCGCTTCGAGCTCGTGTCGATGTCGCTCGGGTTCATGCGCGCGCTGCGTGCGGGCGATACGGACGGTGCTGCGAAGTCGATCGGAGCGACGGTCCCGGCGGACATGCCCCAGGACCTCGAGCACTTCCTGGAGTACCGCATCGCCGACCTGACCGCGGACCCGACGATCCAGCCGTGGCTCGGGCGGGCGATCGTGCTCGATGACGCCGGCATCCGGCGAATCATCGGCTCGATCGGGTTCCACGCGCCGCCCGACGAGGACGGGCGTGTCGAGATCGGCTATCGCGTCGAGCCTGAGCATCGACGCCAGGGCGTCGCGACCGAGGTCGTGCGCGCGTTGCTCGACTGGGCGAACCGCGAGCATGGGGTGACCCGGTTCCGCGCAGCGACCGCTCCGGACAACGTCGCTTCGCAAGCCGTCCTCGCCCGGTTCGGCTTTCGCGAGGTCGGCGTCCAGATGGATGAGTACGACGGCCTCGAGGTCGTCTTCCACAAGGACGGCTGGGCCGCCACGACCTGACCGTCGCGGTGCCATCATCTCGGCATGCCAGGTGACGCCGACCTCGACGGGCTCTCCTTCGATTCACTAGCCGTCCACGCAGGTGCCGAACCCGACGAGCTGACCGGCGCGGTGGCACCGCCGATCTACCAGACCTCGACCTACGAACAGGACGCGGTCGGGCAACCGCGCCGCGGATACGAATACGCGCGGTCGCAGAACCCCACCCGCGAACGGCTGGAGCGGGCGGTCGCCGCGCTCGAAGCCGGTCGCCATGGGTTTGCGTTCGCCTCGGGTTCGGCGGCCACCGCCGCCATCGCCGAGCTCGCCGATCCGGGCGAGGAGATCGTCGTCGGGGACGACGTGTATGGCGGTACGTATCGCTATCTTGAGCGAGTCCGCAAGCCGGGCGGTGGCGTGACCCCGACGTTCATCGACCTGACGGCGGGGATGGACGCGCTGTGGGAGGCGCTGTCGGAGCGCACGAGGCTCGTCTGGTTCGAATCGCCGACCAATCCATTGCTCAAGACCGTCGATATCGGCGAGGTCACGCGGACGGTCGACCGCCGGGCGGCCGAGGGCGGACGACGGCCGCTGATCGTGGTCGACAACACGTTCGCGTCGCCCGCGGTCCAGCGCCCGCTGACCTTGGGCGCCGACATCGTGTTCCACTCCGCGACCAAGTACCTCGCCGGCCACTCCGACGTGGTCCTCGGCGTGGCGGTCACGTCGGACGACGCGGTGGCCGAACGCCTGCGGTTCCTGCAGAACGCGATGGGCGCGGTGCCCGGACCGTTCGACTGCTTCCTGGTGTTGCGTGGCCTGCGCACGCTCCACATCCGCGTCGAGCGCCACCAGTCGAATGCCCGTGCGATCGCCGAATTCCTGCGATCGCGCGACGACGTCGCCGAGGTCCGCTACCCGGGGTTCGGCGGCATGGTGTCGTTCCAGTCGGCCACGCGCGGCTCCGCGACAGCCGCCGAGCGGGCCATCGCGATCGCTGAGAGCACGCGCTTGTTCACGCTCGCCGAATCGCTCGGTGGGGTCGAGTCGCTCATCGAGGTGCCGGCAGCGATGACGCACATGTCCGTGTCCGAAACGGCCCTGGCTGTGGACCCGGCCCTCATCCGCTTGTCGGTCGGCATCGAGGGCGCCGACGATCTGGTCGCCGATCTGCGTCAGGCGCTCGACCGCGCGTAGTGGCTAGCCGCCGGCGACCGCCGATCCCGGACCGATCGTCAGGCTGACGACGGTCGTCGGCGTGGTCTTGCCCTTGAGGTCGAGACTGCGCGTCTGGAGGCTTGGATCGACCCCGGCCGCCAGGGCGGTCTCCCTGGTCATCAGCACTTCGCCGGCGCCGGCGACCCCGCCCAACCGAGCGGCGACGTTGACGGTGTCGCCGAGCGCGGTCAGATCGGTCCCCTGCTCGTTGCCGACGGCGCCGACCCACGCCATCCCTGTGGCGATGCCGGCGCCAACTGGGACCCACGGTCCGCCCGCATCTGCGTGGCCCGTCGCACGCAGCAGCGCGGAAGCGGCACCGACCGCAGCAGCCGCGTGCCGCGGGCCCGACAGCAGCGGGAAGAAGAACGCAACGATCTCGTCACCGACGAACTTGTCGACGCCGCCGTCGTTGTCGAACACGACCTGGGCCGCGGTCTTGTAGAAGCGGTCGATCAGGGCGCGGAACTCGGATGGTGGCATGCGCTCGGCGAGGGTCGTCGAGCCGCGGATATCGGCGAACAGGAAGCTGCCCTCGATCTCGGCGCCGCCGTGGTGCTTCTCCATGAAGTCGAAGCAGGAGTTGCAGACGGTCCGGTTCTTGAGGGCGGGTCGCTTGCCGATCGCTCGCATCAGATGCGAGCCCGCACCCGCGAACGGCGCGGCGCAGAGCTTGCACCGCGGGCCGCGTGGTAGTAGGCGAAGTACGCGTCTGGTGCGCAGTTCCATCGGGTCGCCGCGGGTCAGGAACTCGCGCCAGAACGCCTCGTCCCCGCTCGGCGGTCGCTCGTCGGCCGACATCGGACGCCCAGCGTACTCCGCGGAGATCGGCGGTCGAGGGCTAGCCCCCGGCCATCGCCGGGAGCAGCACCAGCGTATCGGCCTCGCCGACGGGTGTGTCGAGCGCCTGGAGATGCCGCACGTCGGTGTCGTTGAGGAACGCGTTCACGAAACGGTTCAGGTCGCCATCCGGCGTCAGCAACTGTGATTCGAGGCCGGGATGCGCCACGACGAGCCCGGCGATCACTTCGCGCACCGTGCCACCGGGTATCGCGACGAGCTTCTCGCCGCCGGTCGCGGTGCGCAGCGTGGGCGGGATGCGGACGGTGCTCATGTCCGAGCCTCCAGCCATGACTCGAAGGCCGACAGGCTGGGCCGGATGACTGGGGCGAGGCCCTCGCCGTCTGGCAGCCCAAGACTGCGCGCGTCCGGCGTCTTGAGCCCGTTGCCCGTCAGCAGCGCCACGACCTCGTCAGCGTCACGGATGACGCCTCGGCGTCTCGCCGCCGCGACCGCGCCGAGCGTGACGCCGCCCGCCGTCTCCGGGTAGATCCCCTCGAGCCGCGCGACATCACGGATCGCCTCCGCGGTGACAGAGTCCGGCACGGCCTCGACCGAGCCGCCGCTGTCGCGTGCGACCTCCACCACGTACCGCCCGTCGGCCGGGTTGCCGATGGCCAGCGACCGGACGATCGTGTCGGGCTCGCGGACCGGCTCGATGACATCGGTCCCGGCTGCGAATGCCGTGGCGACCGGCGCGCAGCCCGCCGCCTGGCCGCCGACGAAGCGGATGGGCCGACGCTCGATCAGACCCAGCTCGGCGAGCTCCTCGAAGCCGCGCGCGACGCGAGTGAACATCGCACCGGACGCGACCGGCGCCACGACGACGTCGGGTGACCGCCAGCCGAGCGTCTCGGCGATCTCATACGCGAGCGTCTTCGACCCCTCGGCGTAGAACGGCCTGAGATTGATGTTGACGAAGCCCCAGCCGGTCTCGTCGGCGACCTCGAGGCACAACCGGTTCACGTCGTCGTACGTTCCATCGATCGGCACGACTGTCGCGCCGTACGCGAGCGCGTGGTCGACCTTTTCGCGTTCGAGGTCCGCGGGGATGAACACGTACGCTGGGAGACCGACTGCCGCCGCCGCTGCGGCCGTGGCCCCGGCGAGGTTTCCGGTCGAGGCGCAGGCGAGCGCAGGGACGCCGAATTCGACGGCCCGCGCCGCGGCGACCGCGACTGCGCGATCCTTGAACGACAGCGACGGGTTGCGGGTGTCGTCCTTGATCCACAGCCGTTCGACGTCGAGCACAGGGCCGAGTCGGTCGGCCGGGAGGAGGGGAGTGGACCCGACCGGCAGCGAGCGCACCGGCAGTGCTTCGACCGGCAGCAGCTCGATGTATCGCCAGATCCCGGGGGCTCGCGCGGCGATGGCCTCCTTGGTCAACGTCCCGGCGACGACCGACAGGTCGTAGGCAACTTCCAGTGGCCCGAAACACGCCGGACAGACGTATGCGAGCTCGAGCTCCTGGGTGCACCCGCAGTTGCGACACACCATGCCGGTGATCCGGCCGCCGGGGATCGGGGTTCGGGTGTCGGCGTTCGCGGCGGGTGCGGATGTCGGGGGCGTCAGGGTCGGCGTGGTCACGATCGGTCTCCAGGGTCGCTCGTCGGGAGGCGTGGACCGGTCGTGGATGGGTCAGGACCCTGGTCGATGGTTGGGGCTCCGGAGAGACCCGTATCGCGCAGGAGAACCTGCCCGGACTTGGCACCTTGCCGACCTCACGTCGGTAGGTTGTCGTGGCTTCAACGGGCCGGTCCCTCAGCCATCTCTTGATACGTGCTCTTCGGTTGTACGCAAGATGCTACGGGCTAGCCGCGGGGAGCGTCAAGGCGGGTGGGATCGTCGCGGGCGGTGGCTCCCGGATGAACGATGAATCGATCCCTGGGTTCGATCGTAAGGAGTTGGGACTTTTGAGTCAGTCCCTAAATGAGATCCTTCACGGACCAGAATTCGATCGCAGCCTGGGAGTTTCAGACCCGGATCGGCGCGACGCGCGAAGAAGCGGTCGAGTTGCTGAGGTGGGATCGAAAGCGTATTGCACGAGGCGACCCGTCGATCACCTTGAATACGCGCCAGATGCAGTCGACCCACCCGCGTGACTGTCGCCTGACCATGCCAAAAGATCACCAGGTGCACCTTGGGCCGAATCCATACCCGCGATCGCAGAGTTAATGATGCATCGATATCCAGCGAGCGGTGCGCTGGCTGAGGCGCATCGCTCGTCAGGTGCATCACGATGCATACAAATCGCCCCGATGGTCGAAAGTTTGGGTCTAAGGATCACCAAGGTGCACAAATGGCAGGAAAGTGGCTCGCGGACGGTTCGGCGCCGGCTCGCGGACGGTCCGGCGCCGGCCCGCGGCCAGTCCCGCCAGCATCAGTGGCGCACCGGCGATGAACGCTTCATGGAGCATCAACCAGACTGCATCCTGGGCGCTCCACGCTGCACGTTCGTTCGGGAAAGGCCAGTGGTCGTGGCGTGAGGGTATGTGGCCGCGGCACGCCCCTTACCCCGCCGGCTTGAGCGCGATCCAGGTCGTCTTCATCTCGGTGTACTGGTCGTGGGCATGGACCGACTTGTCGTGGCCGCCGAAGCCCGACTGCTTGTACCCGCCGAAGGGCGTCGTCATGTCGCCCTCTGCGTAGGCGTTGACCGCGACGGTCCCGGCGCGCAGGTCCCGTGCCACCCGATGCGCCACGTTAAGGTCGTCGGTGTAGATCGACGCGGCCAGGCCATACGACGTGTCGTTGGCGATCGCGACCGCATCGGCCTCGGTGTCGAACTCGATCACCGACAGGACCGGTCCGAAGATCTCTTCGCGCGCGATGCGCATGTCATTGCGCACGCCGTCGAAGATCGTCGGGCCGAGGAAATAGCCGCCGGTCTCCTCGAGGATCTGCTCACCGCCGGTCACGAGTCGTGCGCCCTCATCGCGACCGACCTGCACGTACCCCAGCACGCGCTCGAGGTGCGGCTTCGAGATCAGCGCGCCGATCTTGGTCGCGGGATCGAGCGGATCCCCGACAGGCCAGTCGCCCAACTCAGCCTGCATTGCGTCGAGCAGCGCGTCCTTCCGCGAGCGGTGGACGATCAGACGTGAGCCGGCGCTGCAGTTCTCGCCCATGTTCCAGAAGATCGCGACCGCCGCCTGCGCAGCGACATGCGCCATGTCGGTCACGTCGCCGAACACGATCTGCGGGCTCTTGCCGCCGAGCTCGAGGAGCACGCGCTTGAGGTTCGACTCGGCCGACCAGGCGAGGAAGCGTCGACCGACCTCGGTCGAGCCCGTGAAGGCCAGGCAGTCGATGTCCGGATGGCGCCCCATCGCCGCGCCGACCGTATCGCCCGGTCCCGTGACGACGTTGAGGACGCCGTCGGGGATGCCCGCCTCGGCGCCCAATTCGGCGATCCGCAGCAGGCTGAGCGACGTCGTCGACGCCGGCTTGATGACCACGCTGTTGCCGGTCGCGAGCGCAGGACCGAGCTTCCAGGCCGCCATCTGGGCCGGGTAGTTCCATGGGACGACCGCCCCCACGACGCCCACCGGCTCCCGGGTGATGGTTGCGACCGTGCCTTCCGGAGAGGGCGCGACCTGCCCGTACAGCTTGTCGATCGCCTCGGCGTGCCAGCGGATGCACGCGGCGGTCTCCGGCATGTCGAGTCCGACCGTGTCCGTGATCGGCTTGCCGGCGTCGATGGTCTCGATGAGACCCAGCTCGCGCGCGTGGGCGTCGATCAGGTCGGCCCAGGACAGCAGGATGCGCTTGCGGGCGCCTGGATCCATCCGCGACCACACGCCCCGGTCGGCAGCCGATCGTGCTGCCGCGACAGCGACCTCCACGTCGGCCACACCGCCCTCGGCCACATCCGTGATCGGCTGACCCGTGGCGGGGTTCTCGGTCACGAACCGGCGACCGTCCACGGCGGGTCTGAAATCGCCGCCGATGAACAGGTCGGTGCGGAGGCGGAGTCCGGCAACCTCGGCGGCCGCCTGCTCGTGGTCGGGGATCAGCGTGTCGGTCATGACGGGAGGCCTCGCCTGCGCGATCGGTGACGGTGGAGGGACCATGGTACGGCCTGTCTGGTCCTCGCGACCCAGCCGCAACCTAGCCGCAACGTGTTAGCATCGAGCGAAGCGCGACTGTGGAAGCCGACTCCCGCGAGCGTCTCCTCGGGTTCCGAGCCCGACCAGCGCCCGCGGCACGCGCGGCCGGTCGATCCGTACCGAGATCGTCCGTGTCCAGGAGTCCGCCAGATGGCTACCAGCCAACCACCCACACGCCCCGAGCATCCCCCGACACCCCGCCCCGTGCGAACGCGCCCACCGCTGGGTCGTCGCGTGCACGCGAACCTGCCGACCGCGGAGCTGGTCGAGGATGCGATCCGGACTGGCGAGGGCCTGCTCGCCGCTGAAGGCCCCCTGGTCGTGCGGACCGGCAACCACACGGGCCGCTCGCCGCTGGACAAGTTCATCGTCGAGGAGCCATCGAGCGCGTCCAAGATCTGGTGGGGCGAGATCAACCGGCCGATCGGCGAGGCCGAGTACGACCGTCTGCGGGCACGCCTTGTCGCGTACTGCGCCGAGAGGGACCTTTACAGCCAGGACATGCTCATCGGCGCAGATCCTGACCATCGGCGTCGACTGCGCGTCTTCACCGAAACGGCCTGGGCGAGCATCTTCGCGCGCAACCTGTTCCGGCGCCCGAAGGCGACCGAGCTCATCGGCTTCGAGCCGAACTTCACGATCATCTGCGTGCCGTCGTTCCAGGCCGACCCCGGGACCGAAGGCACGCGGACCGGAACCGCCATCCTCCTCCATCTCCAGCGTATGGAGATCATCATCGTGGGCACCGAGTACGCGGGCGAGATCAAGAAGTCGGCCTTCACCGTCATGAACTACCTCATGCCGGACGAGGGCGTCCTCCCGATGCATTCATCGGTCAATGTCGGAGCGGAGGGCGACAGCGCGGTGTTCTTCGGCTTGTCCGGCACCGGCAAGACCACGCTCTCCGCGGATCCTGAGCGCCGGCTCATCGGCGATGACGAGCACGGCTGGGGTGACGCCGGGCTGTTCAACTTCGAGGGCGGCTGCTACGCGAAGACAATCCGCCTCTCACCGATGTATGAGCCGGACATCTTCCAGACGACCCGCCGGTTCGGCACGGTGCTCGAGAACGTCGACCTCGATCCGACGACCCGCGAGCTCGACCTCGATTCCGAGCGCTTCACCGAGAACACCCGCGGCGCGTATCCGCTGCATTTCATCGGCAACGCCGACCCGACCGGGATGACCGGTCAGCCGTCGACCGTCGTCCTGCTCACGGCCGACGCCTTCGGCGTCCTCCCACCGATCGCCCGCCTGACCCACGCCCAGGCCGCCTACCACTTCATCAGCGGTTACACGGCGAAGCTGGCCGGGACCGAGGTCGGTGTCAAGGAGCCGAACGCCACGTTCTCGGCGTGCTTCGGGGCGCCGTTCATGCCACGCCATCCCGGCCAGTACGCGCGGATGCTGACCGAACGGCTTGCGGCGCAGGACGCCCAGGTCTGGCTCGTCAACACCGGCTGGACCGGCGGTCCGTACGGCAACGGCGAGCGGATGAACATCGCGCACACACGCTCGACGGTCCGCGCTGCGCTCGATGGGCGTCTCGCGTCCGTGCCGACCAGGACGGACCCCACCTTCGGTTTCGAGGTCCCGCTGGAGTGCCCCGACGTGCCTGCGCGCATCCTCGATCCGCGCGCGACCTGGGCCGACGCCGACGCGTACGACCGCCAGGCACAGCGGCTCGCGTCGATGTTCGCGGCGAACTTCGGGGCGTACGCCGACGGTGTGACGGACGACGTGCGCGCCGCCGGCCCGATCGTCGACGCGTCGACACCTCTTCCGGACGTCCACAGCGACCCCGGCGCCGGCTGAGCGCGCCTGACGACACGCGTCGTCAGGCAGTCGCTGGCGGTCATGCTCACTCGACCATCGACGCCATCCACGAATGTCCCGCGGTGGTGCCCGGCTTTATCGTCCCTCGCCGCCTAGAATGACCCGGCCCACCCACCCCGAGACCCTCGACCCCGAGGAGGCGCCCGACAGATGCCCCGCAGCAAGGTCACCGTGATCGGCGCCGGAAATGTCGGCGCCACGACCGCCCAGCGCATCGCGGAGGCCGGTCTAGCCGACGTTGTGCTCATCGACATCGTCGAGGGGCTGCCGCAGGGCAAGGGCCTGGACCTCGCCGAGGCTGCGCCGGTCGTCGGCCACGATGCGCGGGTCATCGGCACGAACGACTACGCCGACACCGCTGGCTCGGACATCATCGTCGTGACGTCCGGCCTGGCGCGACAGCCGGGAATGAGCCGCGATGACCTGCTCGCCAAGAACGCCGGCATCGTACGGTCAGTCGTCGAGCATGCGGCGAAGGTCTCGCCCGACGCGATCATCATCGTGGTGACCAATCCGCTCGATGCGATGTGCCACGTCGCGCTCGAGGCGTCAGGTTTCCCGCGTGAGCGGGTGATCGGCATGGCGGGCGTACTTGACAGTGCCCGGTTCCGGACATTCATCGCCCAGGAGCTCGGCGTGAGCGTCGAGGACACCCACGCGTTCGTGCTCGGCGGCCATGGCGACACGATGGTGCCGCTGTCGCGTTATTCGACCGTTGCCGGCGTGCCGATCACCGAGCTTCTGAGCGCCGACCGCGTCCGCGCGCTCGAGGAGCGGACCGCCAACGGCGGCGCGGAGATCGTCGGACTGCTCAAGACCGGGTCGGCCTTCTACGCACCGGCCGCCGGGGCGTTCGAGATGGTCGAGGCGATCCTCCTCGACCGGAAGCGCGTCTTGCCGTGCGCGGTCCTTCTCCGTGGCGAGTTCGGCATCGACGGGCTGTTCGTCGGTGTCCCGGCGGTGCTGGGCGAGGCGGGCATGGAGCGCGTCTTTCAGATCGAGCTGACCCCCGACGAGCAGGCCGCGTTCAGGCGATCCGCCGATGCCGTGAAGGAGCTCGTGGAAGTCCTCGCCCGGACCTAGGCGCGGGACGGGCCGCCGCAGCGCCCGGGACGTCGCTGCGGGCCCTACCCGACGACTGCGAGGTTCGTGCCGGAAGGCCGCTCAAGCTGGGCCGCCCGCTCGCGGGATCGCGCGATCGTCCGTGCGAGCGCGACCCGGTAGGTGGCATCGGTCTCGGGCAGGGGCGCCTCCGCCAGCTCGCGCGCCAGGACGTCGCAGAGCCGCCGGTACTGGCGGACGACCTGCGACCGCGTGCCGGTCTGGCCGTGCACCGCGATGAGAACCTCGTGCGCCTCCTCGCGCAACGGATCGCGCCCGATCAGCCGCTCGGCCGCGAGACGCGCGCCTTCCTCGTCCCCGGCATCGAGCCGCTGTCGCGCGACCACGGCCAGGGCATCCTCGAAGCGATCCGCGAGTCGCTCGCGCTCCCCGGCGAAACAGTCGTGCCCGAGCCCTTCGGCGAGATCCCCGCCGTACTGCGCAACGGCTGCCTCGGGCGCGCAGAACGGGTCGTCCGTGCACGCCTCGAAGCGCGCGACGTCGAGCGAGCGGAGTGCCTCGGGCCGAAGCCCGAGCGTCTCGGAGTCCGCCTCGAGGACCGCATCCAGATCAAGGCCGGCCGCGGCGAGCGCGGTCCGCAGCTGATAGAGCGCCTGGCGGAGCGGGCCGGTGGCGGCGCCGAGCGATTCCGGCCACAGGTCAGTGGCGATCGCCTCACGGGTGCGCGGCCGGCAAGTCAGTGCGAGCAGCGTGAAGAGCGCCTGCGCATGGCGGCCGACGATGCGGATCTCACGCCCATCGGCCGTCCGGATGACGAATCGACCGAGCAGCGTGACGTCCAATCCCGATACCGCGCCTTGACGTGCGGTCACGGCGTCCCTCTCGGTGGATCACGACGTCCGGCCCGTCCCCCCGTGGGCCGGACGCCGGGACTTGATCGGCGGGCCCCCAGACCCCTCCGATTCGTTCCCCCCTCATCGCGACCGAGGCCCCCCAGGCCGTCGGCCCGATGACTGGCATCGTGTCGCGCGCGACACGCGGGCGGGACCGGGTAGGCGACACGCCGACTGTCGGCCAGCCGACACCTCCGCCGCGGGTACACTTCGGCGACCGTGCCGATCGCCGTCATCGCGTTCGACTTCGACCCCCTGTTCCGTGTTGGTACCGAAATCAGCGTGCGCTGGCAGACCTTCGCGCTGGCGACGGTCGTGCTCGTATGCCTGGCCTGCGCCGCGGTCCTCGGACGCAGGCGCGGCCTGCGCGCGGACGACCTCCTGTACATCGCGATCGGCGCCGCGCCCGGCGCGGTCATCGGTGGCCGCATCGGCTACGCGGTGACGGTCCCGGAGGCATTCGCGTCGGGTCCGCTGAGCCTGTTCGATCCCTCGATCGGCGGACTCGAGCTCAGCCTCGCCGTGGTCGGCGGGCTGGGTACCGCGGCCATCGTTGCGGCGCTGCTCGGGACTCCCGTGGGGCACTGGGCGCACGTCGCGACGATCCCATTGCTGGCGGCGATCGCGGGCGGGAAGCTGACCATGGCCCTGGGCGGCAGCGGGCAGGGGCGTCCGTTCGACGGGGATTGGGCTACGGCGTATCTCGGTCCCGGGCCCTGGGTGGCCGCGGCCCCGGCGATGCCGTCGCATCCGTCCCAGGTCTACGAGGCGATCGGCACGGTCCTCGTCGCGCTCCTGGTCCTCGTGGCGAGCTCGCTCGGGCTCTTCCGGTCGGCTGACGGACGGCGGCTGCTGGTCGCGCTCGTGGGCTGGTGTGCCGTTCGCGCGGTAGTCTCGGTGACGTGGCGGGATCCCGCCGTCATCGGCAGTCTCCCAGCGGGCGGCCTGATCGCGATCGTCGTCGGCATCACAGCTGCCGCGGGTGCCGTCGCGCTGTCGGTGTGGTGGCCGCGTCGGGAGCAAGCTCGGGCCGCGGCCGCCCGGCCGAACTGGCCGGATCCCGAGACGCGCCCACCGTTCTGACGCATCCCGCCGTCCAGCCGTGGCTCCGTGCGCAAGCCCCTGCCGACGTGAGGCGGGGATGGCAACTCGTAGCGGACCGGGTATCGTGGCGCGGATGACGACGCGTGCCACGAGGACCCTCCGATGACCCAGGTCGCCGAACCCGAGATCTCCAGCGCCGCCTCTCCGGGGCGCATCAGCCATTGGATCGGCGGGCGCTCCACGCCCGGCACGTCGGGACGCCAGGGCGATGTCTACGATCCCGCGACGGGCGTCGTCACGAAGCACGTCGACTTTGCGTCGGCCGACGAGGTCGCGGCCGCCGTCGCCGCCGCCCGCGCTGCCTTCCCCGGCTGGCGCGCCACATCGCTGAGCAGACGCACCGACATCCTGTTCAAGATCCGCAACCTGGTCGACCAGCGCCGCCACGAGCTGGCAGCCCACCTCACCGCCGAGCACGGCAAGGTGCCATCGGATGCGCTCGGCGAGATCGCGCGTGGCCTCGAGAACCTCGAGTTCGCGTGCGGCATCCCGAATCTGCTCAAGGGCGGGTTCACCGAGCAGGCGAGCACCGGTGTCGACGTCTACCAGATCCGCCAGCCGCTGGGCGTGGTGGCGGGCATCACGCCCTTCAACTTCCCGGCCATGGTCCCGATGTGGATGTTCGCGACCGCCATCGCGACCGGCAACACGTTCATCCTCAAGCCGTCCGAGAAGGACCCCTCGGCGTCGATCTTCCTCGCCGAGCTGCTCCACGAAGCGGGCGTCCCCGACGGGGTGTTCAGCGTTGTCCACGGCGACAAGGTGGCAGTGGACGCGATCCTCGAGCATCCGGACATCGCCGCCGTCAGCTTCGTGGGCTCGACGCCGATCGCGCGCTACATCTACGAGACCGGCACCAAGAACGGCAAGCGCGTTCAGGCGCTCGGTGGCGCGAAGAACCATATGATCGTGCTGCCGGACGCGGACATCGACATGGCCGCCGACGCGGCGGTGTCAGCCGGATTCGGCTCCGCCGGCGAGCGCTGCATGGCGATCGCGACCGTCGTCGCGGTCGGCGATGTGGCAGATCCCCTCGTCGATGCGATCTCCAAGCGGCTCCCCCAGGTGAAGGTCGGTCCCGGTTCCGATCCGACCGCCGAGATGGGGCCGCTAGTCACCCGCCAGCACCGCGACAAGGTCGCGGGCTATATCGACTCGTCCCAGAAGCAGGGCGCGACGGTCGTCACCGACGGCCGCGAGCACCCGCTGTACGGCGAGAGCGACGGCTTCTTCCTGGGTGTGTCGCTGATCGACAACGTCACGACGTCGATGGACGCCTACCGCGACGAGATCTTCGGCCCGGTCCTGACGGTCGTCCGGGTCAAGACGTACGACGAGGCGGTCAAGCTCATCAACGAGAACCCGTACGGAAACGGGACGGCGATCTTCACACGCGACGGCGGTGCAGCGCGCCAGTTCCAGTTCGAGGTCAACACCGGGATGGTCGGGATCAACGTGCCGATCCCGGTGCCTGTCGCCTACTACAGCTTCGGCGGCTGGAAAGCGAGCCTGTTCGGCGATCTGCACATGTACGGCCCCGAGGGCATCCAGTTCTACACGCGGGCCAAGATCGTCACGTCACGCTGGCCCGATCCGGGCACGAGCAAGGTCGATCTCGGATTCCCGCGGACGCGGTAGAGGTGGCAGAGGGCCGGGCAGAGGAGTCCCTCGAACTCTCCCTCCCGGTCGGGCGGCTGGCCAGATGGCTGGCCGGGCTCATCGTGCTCCTCAGCGTCATGAGCCTGATCGGCCAGCTCATCTCCGAGTTCGTCATCGTCGATAACGAGTACGTCGACAGGGTCACCCACTGGTTCGACGTCAATGCGGAGGCGAGCATCCCCACGTGGTATGCGGCCATCACGCTGTTCGCGGTCAGTGCGATGCTCGGCGTCATCGCGATCGCAGCTCGTCGCAGGGGTCGCCCTTTCGTCCTCCAGTGGACGCTGCTCGCGATCGGTTTCGCAGCGCTCTCCCTCGAAGAGGTCATCGGGGTCCATTCGCAGGCGACGAAGCTGCTGCGCCGGGCCATGGACGCGACCGAGGGCCCACTGCCGCTGATCGGACTCGGGCTCCTCGGCCTGGTCGCGCTTGGCGTCGCGGTCGCGCTGTTCGGCCGATGGTTCGGCGCCTTGCCCCGGCGCTGGCGGACCTGGTTCGCCATCGGTGGGCTGGTGTACCTGGCCGGCGTGCTCGGGTCGGACGCCATCGGCGACTACCTCGCCTCGACGTTCGGTGGCGGCTCGCTCCTCTACATCCTGGTCCTGACGATCGAGGAGGCACTCGAGATGACCGGCGTGCTGATCTTCATCGTCCTGTTTCTCGAATACATCGCGCGATTCGTCGGACCCGTCGTGGTCGAGGCCGACCCGTCCGGGGGTGGCGACCGCGTCGACGTCATCGGGTAACGTCGGCCACGTCATCACGCCTCGTTCGGCCTGAGTCTGCGGGACCGTTCGCCCACTGAGGCTCGTGCGCGGGGCGGGTGTCGCCGCGCACCTCCACTGGGTCTGAGATGCCCCTGCAAGCCCGTGCTGGGGCGAGTGATGTGCGCTCAGCCGGATCTCGACGCCATCCTGCGGCTCGGAAGCCCAGGAGGCCACCCCATGACCGATTACGAGCGCACGACGACGCATCAGACCACGACTACCGATCCCGCGGCGCCCGTTCCCGCGGCGCCCGAGCCACGGTCGACAGCTGTTCGGACGACCGAGCGTGCCTACGTGCCCCCCGGCCCCGGCGCGGCAGCCGTCCTCGGCCGGTTCATCAAGTTCCTATTCGGCGTGTTGCAGGTCGCGTTGATCCTGCGCATCATCCTGCTGCTGCTCGTCGCGAACCCCGGCAACGACGTCGTTCAGCTGATCCTCACCGTCACCGACCCGTTCGTCGAGCCGTTCCGCGGCATGTTCCAGCTCGATCGCGTGAGGGCCGACCAGGGCTCGACGCTCGACATCGCGGCGATAGTCGCGCTGATCGGCTGGAGCCTCGTCGAACTGCTGATCCTGGCCCTAATCCGGGTCTTCGACCGCCGGACGGTCACCGAGGTCTGATCAGCTCGACACCGTAGCGGCGGCTGCCAGGGCAGCGATGTCCGCGGGCCCCGTCCCGCAGCAGCCGCCGAGCCAGGCCGCGCCCATCACGGCCCACGATGCGACCGCCGTCGGGTCAAAGCCCCCAGTGCTGTCGGTACTGACCCAGCGGCGGTCCCGTGCGTCCCACGCGTCGCCTGCGTTCGGGTACGCGATGAGCGGCTTCGTCGTTGCTCCGCCGGCCGCGGCTAGCAACGCCGGGACATGGCGTGGCGCGGTGCAGTTCACGCCGACCGCGACGATGCCCGGGACGTCCGCGGTGATCGCCACGGCGTCCTGGATCGGTTCTCCCGCCGCCGTCGTGGACGCGTCGCGGCACTGGTACGACAGCCACGCCGTGGCGCCCGACTCCGCCACGAGATCGACCAGCACCCGAGCCTCGCGCAGCGTCGGGATCGTCTCGATCGCCAGGATGTCGGCGCCGGCGTCCAGCAACGCCTCGATCCGGGGGCCGTGGACGTCGCGGAGAGCTGCGTCACCCGGGTCGTAGTCGCCCCGATACTCGGACCCGTCGGCGAGCATCGCGCCGTACGGCCCGACGGAGCCCGCCACGAGCAGGCCTGAGTCGCCGCCGGCCTCGGCCGCGAACCGGTCCCTCGCCCGCTTGGCCAGCTCGACCGAGCTCCGGATGGCGCCGAGCGCCGCGTCGCGATCCAGCCCGGCCGCCGCAAACCCCTGCACGGTCGCCTGGTAGCTGGCCGTCGTCGCGACCAGCGCACCAGCGCGGAAGTAGGCGAGATGGACGTCCTCGATCGCGTCCGGATCGTCGAGCAGGAGGCGCGCCGACCAAAGCCGGTCGCTCAGGTCGTGACCGCGCGCCTCGAGCTCGGTCGCGAGGCCGCCGTCGAGGATCGTCGGAGCCGCCACGGTCGTCGCGGCGGATGTCATACCGCGTGCCGCCCCACCGCCACGATCGTCACATCGTCGACGCACTCGGCGCCGTCCCGGAACGCCGTCTCGGCTGATCGGATGGCTGCCACGAGGTCGTGGGCGGAGCCCGCGCGCGCCCGCTCGATCGTCTCGAGCAAGCGGGGCTTGCCGAACCGTTCCCCGGACGGGGACCGCGAATCCGTCACGCCGTCCGTGTACAGCACGAGCCGGTCGCCGGGTCGCAGGACCACGTCGATCTCGGTCAGGTCGAGAGGCGCGAAGGCACCCAGCAATGGACCGCCACCCTCGATGCTGTCGATGGCTCCGCCGGCCCCCGGGACGAGAAGCGCGGGCTCGTGCCCCGCGTTGGCCAGCCGGACGCGACCTGAGTCGGGGTCGAGCCGGCCGACGAGCGCGGTGATGAACAGTGCAGTATGGACCTCGTCCACGAGGATCCGATTCGTCCGTTCGAGCGCGTCGGCCGGCCCGCGCGCGGCGTTGAGCGCCGAGTGGATGATGGGCCGAGCGAACGCCATCAACAGCGCCGCCGCGATGCCCTTGCCGGCGACGTCGGCGATGACCATGCCCAGCGGTTGACCCCGCCGTGGCATTCGGAAGAGCTCGAAGAAGTCGCCTCCGAGCTCCCGGGCCGGCTCGTAATGGCTCGCCAGGTCGTAGCCGGCGACCTCTGGAGCCACGAGCGACACGATGCTGCGTTGATGCAGGCGCCCCACGGCCAGCTCGGCGGCGATACCGGATCGTCTGTCCGGTGCCGCGGTCGCCGCCTCGGCGGCGGAGGCGGCCGGCGACCGCTGCCCGGCCTCGGCGAGCCGCTCCAGGGCCACGGCCAGCGCGTCGAGCGACGCCGCGGTCGTCCGGTCGGTGACCCCCGGACCCTCGGCGACGAGCCGCCCGAACACAGACCCACCGACCAGGAGGTCGCGCGTGAGACGCGCGTTCGACGATGACTCGGCGTCGGCCGGCGATCCGCTGATCCTGCGACCCGCTGCGTCCTGGAGGGTGACAGTCAGGCCGTCCCGAACACGCGTGAACGGAGCCAGGATCCGCTCGAGCTCCGCACGGTCGACCGGGAACGACGGGTCGAGGCCGGTCACGCCCGCGACCCCGACCCGGTCAGAACTCGGCGACGGCGGTCGCCCGATCGGGATGGATCCGGAAGAGACGGTCGAGCCCCGTGCGCTCGATCACCTCGCGCACGCCCGGCTGAACGCCGCACAGCTGGACGGCACTCTGTATCTCGCCGTCGTCGACGGCCCGGCCGACCTCGTGCAGCGCACCCCAGCCGTACTCCGGGTCCGGCGGCTCCTGGCCCTGCATGACCTTCTCGATCGAATACAGCGACACGAGACCGGAGCTGGAGATGAAGGTCAGGTCGGTGAGATCGAGCAGCAGGTGACGGACACCCGCCTCGTACAGCGGGCGGACGTCGTCGACCACGCGAAGGTAGTTGGACGCGTCGAGCTCCCCGGTGAGCGTCATGACCGTGATCGGGACGTGCGCGTCGACGCGCTCGATCGTGGTCTGCATCGCCATCGATCACACCTCCTTGAATCCACGAGCCCTCGCACGCGTGAGGGTCAGTATGTTGCCACCGCCCGGGCGCGGTCGATGCACCAGTGAATCGGTGGCGAGGCGCATCAGGTGGACGCCCATGCCCCCAGGCCGGCGCTGGGCGGGTGGGACGGTCAGGTCCGGCGGTGGGACGGTGGTCGGATCGTAGGCGGGAGCCGTGTCGGCGAGCGTGATGACGAAGTCGTCCGATACCAGCTCCGCGGTCAGCTCGATGGTGCCTTCGGCGCCCCGGTAGCCGTGCACGATGATGTTCGTGGCCGCTTCGTCGACCGCCTGGACGAGGTCGTCGATGCAGTCCGCCGGCGCCTCGTAGCCACGCGCCACGTCGCGCACGACCGCGCGGATCTCGGCGAGCCGGTCGAGCTCGGCGGGGATCGTGACGCGCCGGCGGACCTCGACCACCGGTTCAGTCCGCCGCGGCCGACCAGGCCTGGAGCTCGACGATGTTGCCGTCCGGGTCCGTCACGTAGCCCCAGGTCACCTGCCGGCCATCGGATGTCCGTGTCGTGATGACCTCGCCGAGCCGCCCGCCGCCGGCCGCGATCACAGCCTCGACGGCCGTGGGAACGTATGGCACCTGGAACGCGACGTGACCCCATCCGGCGCGGGCGACGTTCGCCCCGGGGTGCGTCTCGAGCTCGTCGTACGAGAAGATCTCGATCGTCGGTCCGTCCGGACCGTGGCCCGGCAGGCGGAGATGGGCTCCGGTCAGGTGGGCATCGCGCAGCCCCGTCGCCCTATCGAGGTGCTCGCCCTGGATGTCTCGCTCGGGTGGCACGAACTCGCACCCGAACACATCCGTGTAGAACGCGGCCAACCGGCGCCAGTCGGGTGTCGTGACATTCACGTGGCCGAAGCGCACGCCTTCGATCTGGCTCATCGTCAGGAGATCCTGGCGTGTTCGGCGGTCGATCGCTTCACGAACCGGCCGTGACCCTTGAGCCCGGTGAACGCGCCGTCCCGGACGAGGACCGACCCACGCGACAGCACGATGTCGCTCGCGCCCTGCACCTGGCGGCCCTCGTAGCACGAGTAGTCGACATCCATGTGGTGGCTCTTGGCGGAGATCGTCCGCTTGCGGTTCGGGTCGTAGACGACAAGATCGGCGTCGGCGCCGACGCTGACGGAGCCCTTGCGGGGGTACATCCCGAACAGCTTGGCGGGCGCCGTCGACAGGATCTCGACCCACCGTTCCTTCGAGATCCGTCCGCCGACGACCCCGCCGTCATGCATCAGGTCGACACGGTCCTCGACGCCGGGCAGGCCGTTGGGCACCTTCCGGAAATCGCCGCGCCCGAGCTCCTTCTGGCCGTGGAAGTCGAACGGGCAGTGGTCGGTCGAGACCACCTGGAGGTCGTCCTTCACGAGGCCCGACCACAGGTCGTCCCAGTGGCTCTTCGGGCGGAGCGGAGGCGAGCAGATGAACTTGGCACCCTCGAACCCGTCGCCGAGGTCGTCGAGCGACAGGAACAGATACTGCGGGCATGTCTCGGCGAAGACCCTGGAGCCGCGGTCCCGGGCGGCGCGGACTTCGCTCAGGGCGTCGCTCGCGGACAGATGGACGATGTAGACCGGGACACCGGCGGCCTCGGCCAGGCGGATGACCCGATTGGTCGCCTCACCCTCGAAGACCGCCTTGCGCGCCAGCCCGTGACCGATCGGATCGGTCGTCCCGCTCTCGAAGGTCTGCTCGGCGACGACGTCGATGGCCATACCGTTCTCGGCGTGCATCATGATCAGCCCGCCGTTCTTCTCGGTCTGCTGCATCGCCCGGAAGATCGCGCCGTCGTCACTGAAGAAGACGCCCGGGTAGGCCGTGAAGAGCTTGAAGTCCGGCACGCCCTCGGCCACGAGCGTGTCCATCTCCTTGAGCGTGTCGTCGTTGACGTCGCTCATGATCATGTGGAAGCCGTAGTCGGC
>DASTIG010000163.1:0-19312 GCA_035717785.1 Candidatus Limnocylindrales bacterium | reverse complement strand
GTCCTCGCGCTGCTCGTCCTGACGTTCTTCATCTGCGTGCGCCTGCGCGATTCGAAGCTCGGTCGGGCATGGATGGCAATTCGCGAGGATGAGACGGCGGCGGCGGCCATGGGCATCAACACGGTCACGACCAAGCTGCTCGCGTTCTCGCTCGGGGCGAGCTTCTCCGGCTTCGCCGGCGCCTTCACGGGCGCCTACCAGACCGCGATCTTCGCCGAGACCTTCAACTTCAACGTGTCGATCCTGGTGGTCGTCATCATCATCCTGGGCGGGATCGGCTCGCTCCGGGGGGTGGTGATCGGCGCGTTCGCCGTGCAATACGTCAACCAGACGCTGCTCGCGTTCCTGGGCACGCGGATCTTCAACGACCCGATCCAGGCCCTCGGCGATGCCACCGGGATCGACCTCCTGTCCGACTTCAACCTGGCCACGTACAACTACCTGATCTTCGGGATCGTCCTAGTGATCATGATGATCAAACGGCCCGAGGGCCTGTTCCCGGACGAGGGCGCCAAGGCCGAGATGCACGGCATCGGCGTGGCGGCCGAGGTGACCGCCGGCTCGGCGGACCTGCTGGCGGCGGCGGAAGAGACCGAGTTGGCCTTAGTCGACGCCGCCGCGATCGAGGAGGCGACGGCTATCCCCGACAGCCTGCCCGATGTCCTGCCTGATGTCCTGATCGATCGTGACGACGCGGAGCCCCCGAGATGACAGCCCTGGCCGCCACGGCGCCGCAGACGGGAGGCGACCTCCTGGTCGCCACAAGCTGCACGAAGACGTTCGGCGGCCTCGTGGCGGTGAGCGACGTCGATTTCACGATCCCCACGGGCAGCATCGTCAGCCTCATCGGTCCCAACGGAGCCGGCAAGACGACCTTCTTCAACATGATCACCGGTCTTTACATCCCGACGGAGGGGACCATCCGCTTCGACGGCGAGGACATCACCGGGAAGAAACCGCACGAGGTCGTCCGAATCGGGATCGCGCGGACCTTCCAGAACATCCGGCTGTTCGGCAACATGACGGCCGAAGGGAATGTACTGGTCGGCCTGCACCACCGGCTGAAGGGTCGCTGGCTCGGAGCGATCCTGCGCACCCCCGCGATCCGTCGGGAGGAGGCGGAAGCGCACGAGCGGGCCCTGGAGCTGCTCGACCTGGTCGGCCTCCGGAGCCGCTCGGAGACCCTCGCACGGAACCTGCCGTACGGGGACCAGCGTCGCCTCGAGATCGCGCGTGCACTCGCCACGGCGCCCAAACTCCTGCTGCTCGACGAGCCGACGGCCGGGATGAACCCGGAGGAGACCCGCCGCCTGACCGACTTCGTGCGCGAGCTGCGGACCCGCCTCGGTCTGACCGTCCTCCTCATCGAGCACGACATGAAGGTCGTCATGGGCATCAGCGACCGCGTGACGGTCCTCGATCACGGGGAGAAGATCGCCGAGGGCTCCCCCGCTGAGGTCCGTGCCGACACTCGGGTCGTCGAGGCGTATCTCGGCCGCGGCGCGTCGGCGGGCTAGACGCGATGCCCCTGCTCGAGCTGCGCGACGTCCACACGTACTACGGCAACATCCACGCCCTCAAGGGCATCTCTCTGCACATCGACGTCGGCGAGATCGTCACGCTCATCGGCTCGAACGGCGCTGGGAAGTCGACGACGCTCAAGACGATCAGCGGGCTGTTGCGCCCCCGCGAGGGCGAGATCTGGTTCGAAGGCGAGCGCCTGGATGGGACGCCGGCCCACGACGTCGTGGCCAAGGGCATCAGCCAGTCGCCGGAGGGACGGCGCATCTTCCCGCGCCTGACGGTCCGCGAGAACCTCGAGATGGGCGCGTTCCTGCGGCCAGCGGGGCCGGAGAGGGCTGCGGACTTCGAGCGGGTGTATGGCCTCTTCCCCAGGCTCAAGGAGCGCCTCACCCAGAACGGCGGGACGCTGTCGGGCGGTGAGCAGCAGATGCTGGCGATCGGGCGGGCACTGATGGCGCGGCCCAAGCTGCTCCTCCTCGACGAGCCGTCGATGGGCCTCGCTCCGATCCTGGTCGAGCAGATCTTCGAGATCGTCAAGGACATCAACGCCGGTGGGACGACCGTCCTGCTCGTCGAGCAGAACGCGCTGATGGCGCTCGGCATCGCGGCGCGCGGGTACATCCTGCAGACAGGCGAGATCGTGCTGCACGACAGCGCCGACGACCTGAAGATCAACCCCGAGGTCCAGAAGGCGTACTTGGGGAGCTGACCGCCGGCGGCCGTTTGCCGGTCGATACGGTACCGTCCTGACGATGCCGGGTCCCATCACCTCGCTGGTCCTCGCCCGTCTGCGCCGGCGAGCTGCCACCGCCGCGATCTCGGTGGCGTCGGTGGCGGCCGCGGCGGCGCTCATCGGGATCGTGTCGGGCATCGGCCTGATCGCCGCGGATGCCACCGTGGAGCGCACGCTGGTGGCGGGTGGGGCGGAGCTGCCGGTCGTGCGCGTGTCGCGCTTCTCCCCCAGCGGGGCTGATCACGCGGAGGCCCGCGCGAGCGCGGAAGCCGCCCTCGACGAACACATGGGTGACTTCACCGGGCCGCTCGTCGCTGGTCTTCTCGGTCACGAGCTCGCGGACCTCGAGGCACCGGTGTTCGAGCTCATCGTCGCCGTCGACGATCCCGAGACATGGCTGACCCTGACCGAGGGCCGTCTGCCGGTGCACTGCGAGGACGGCGAACGGTGCGAGGCGGTCCTCCTGTCGGAAAGCGCGCCGGACGTCGACTTCCGGATCGCCCGGCCCGCTCCGGGTGTCGAGCTGACCATCGTCGGGCGCGGCCTGCTCCACCCGGCGATGCCGTTCGGCGATCTCGACCAGCGTGGGCCGTTCGGGAGCAGGCCGATCGGTGGCGGGGAGTACCAGACCGGGCGATCGAGTCCCGCGGTCATCCTGGTGAACGGCGCGGAGGCCGTGGCCAAGGCGCCCGCGTTCGATCGCACCGGCCGCACGTACGTCTGGACCGCGCCGCTCGACGTCGATCGAGTCCACCCATGGACCGCCGGCGCCCTGCGCGATGCGACCGCGGCGCTGGCCCGCGATCTCGCTGCGGACGACACGGCATTCACGGTCACCAGTCCGATGCCGGGCCTGGAGGCCGCGCTGGCTCGTGCCGACGCGGCCCGCGGGCGCCTCCTGATCGTCGGGTCGCTCGGCGTGGCGATCCTCCTCGCGTTCGGGGTGTTCGTGGCTCTCGTCATCCGGGAGGACGTCGGCGCGGAGGTCGCCAGGCTTCGGGCCGTCGGGTCCCGCCGACGCGACCGGATCGCGTTCCTCGTGCTCGAAGCGACGATCCCTGCCGCGATCGGTGGCATCGCGGGCTGGGCCATCGCGGCCGTCGTCGTGGCGGCACTCAGCGCCTGGTCGGGCTCCGATGCCGGCGCCATCCTGGCCGGGACCTTGCTTGGACCGACGCCCCTCGCGGCGGCGCTGCTCGTGATCACCGCGGCCATCGTGGCCACGATCCTTGCGACCGCCCCGGGCATCCCGCGGGCGGGCGGCGTCCGGATCGCGACTGCCATCACCCTGACCGCCACGATCATGCTCGGCTGGCAGCTGGCGACGAGTGGACCGCTTGGTGCACCGGCCTTGGCCGGTGTGATCGCCAGCCCGATCGTCGTGCTACTGCCGCCGACCCTCGTGTTCCTGGCGGCCCTGGTCCTGACGACACTGTTGCCGCCCCTGCTGCGCGCGGTCACGCGCCGAACGACGGGTGCCCCACTCCCGATCCGTCTGTCGTTGCTGTCTATCGCGCGCGATCCCGGCCGGCCGGCCGCGACCGTGACGCTCCTCGCCTTCAGCCTGGGCGCGATGGTGTTCGCGACAGCCTGGTCCGCGACCCTGCGTCAGGGGAACGAGGACGCAGCCGCGTATCGGTCGGGGCTCGACCTCCGCGTGACGGAGCTGGGAACTGCGCTGTCCGTCGCGAAGTCGGTGGTGCCGGTCAGCAGGTACGAGTCGCTCGGCGACGACGTCACCGCCGTGCCTGTCTTCCGCGAGACCAGCACGACGCAACCGGGAGCACGGGTCGAGATCCTCGGGATCGATCCGGCCGCGCTGTCGACACTCCCCGGATGGCGCGCCGACTTCTCATCGGCACCGATCGGCGAGCTTGCCGATCGACTGCAGGTCGCGGAGCCCAGCGGCGGATGGCGGGTGACCGGACATCGATTGCCGACAGGCGTCACCGACCTTGAGGTTCGATTCAGGTACAGCGGTCAGCCGGTTCGCCTTGACGCGGTCGTCGCGACCGATGGCGGCGACGCCGCGATCGTCCCGCTTGGAACGATCCGGGAAGGGATGACCCGCGCGTCGGCGCGTCTGCCCGACAGCGGGATCGGTGGCCAGCTCACGGCGCTGATCTTCCGCAACGATCAGCTCATCGCAGGCCCGCAGCACCAGGGCGACCTCGTGACCGGGACCGTGACGTTCGACGGTCTCGATGGCCTGGTGGCCGACGACCCGATCGACCTCGAGATCTTCACGGTCTCGTCGGTGGTGATCCGCGCCCCCCAGGCCTCCGACGGCTTGGTCCTGCCGGCGATCGTCAGTCCGAACCTCGCCCGCGACGCGGCCGCGGACGGCAGCCTCGACCTGCATGTCGGGGGCGGCACCGTCGCCTTGCGCGTCGTCGGGACCGCGGCGTGGGCGCCGACCGTCACGGACGCGGACCCAAGGTTCGTGATCGTTCCCCTCGATCCGTTGCTCGTGGCGGTGGCGTCCGCGCTGCCGGGAGCCGGCAGACCGACCGAGATGTGGATCACCGCGCCGACACCCCAGCGCCTCGCCGAGGTGCGCCACGCCCTGGGCCAGGCTCCGTTCCGTTTCGCCGAGGTGACCGCCCGAGCCGATCTCGTCGCCGAACGCGCCGGGGACCCGCTGACCCAGGCGATCGTCTGGTCGCTGGTCGTGGCCGCCATCGCCGGACTGCTGCTGTCCGTGGGCGGGCTCATCCTCGGAGCTGTCACGGATCTGCGCGACGAAAGTGGCGAGCTGGCCGACCTCGAGGCGCAGGGTATCCCGCCGTCATCGTTGCGCTGGCATGCCCTGGCGCGCACCGCGTGGCTGACGATCGGCGGGGGCATCGCCGGCCTGGTCGCCGGGGTCCTGCTGGCGGTGGTCGTGACCGGGGCACTCGCCCTCGACGCGGAAGGCCGCCTGCCGATCCCGCCGTTGGTCGTGGTCCTGCCACTGCTTCAGATCGCGCTCGTCGTCGGTGGCGTCGTGGTCCTGGTCCTGACGATCGCGACATGGTTGGCTCGTCGTACGTATGGGCGGGCGACGCTCGGTGAGCGGCGCGGGGGCGTCGCGGTGCCGCCGCGCGGTGCCGCCTGGACGGCCGGATCGGAGCATGTCGATGGCTGAAGCGATCGTCGGGTCGGGGTTGATCCGGATCCACCCGTCGCCCGGTGGCCCCGTGGCTGCGCTACGCGGCCTGGATCTGCACGTCGAGGTCGGTGAAGTCGCGGCGGTCCTGGGACCGTCCGGCTCTGGCAAGTCGACGTTGCTGCGCCTGGTCGCCGGTCTCGATCGGCCGTCCGCCGGGCGGTTGACCGTGCTCGGACGTGACCTGACCGACGCCAGCGACACCGAGCTCGACGAGCATCGACGTCGCCGGGTCGGCGTGGTCGAACAGCATTACCGGCGGGCGTTGTCGCCGTATGTGCCGGCAGCCGAGGCCATAGGGCTGCCGCTGGCGCTGCGCGGCGTACCCGAAACCGAGCGCAACGCCCGCGTCCGGGAGCTCCTGGAACGGGTCGGTCTGGCCGACCGGGCCGGTGCCTATCGCCACGAGCTGTCCGGGGGAGAGCAACAGCGGATCGCGTTCGCGGTCGCACTCGCGCCGCGACCGGCCTTGCTGCTTGCCGACGAGCCGACCGGGGAGCTCGACGGGGCGACCGCGGAGACGATCCTCGAGGCATTGCGCGACCTGGTGAGAGCCGAGGGCACGACGTGCCTCGTCGTGACCCACGACGAGCTCGTCGAGCGGGTCGCCGATCGGGTCATCCACCTCGCCGACGGACGAGCCGTCGCGGAACGCCGCGGCCGCCCGGGGTCGGAAGCTCGGCCGGTGCGCGATGCGCAGGGCTGGCTGGCGCCGCCGCTGCCGGAGCCGAGCACACCGGTCGCACCTGCGATCCGTCCCGGGCTCGGCGCGGATGCGGTCGTGCTCGACACGGTGGAGCGACGCTACGGGACGGATGCCGTCGGGTCCGTGGGCCTGCCGCGGACGACTGCCGCCTTCCGGCGGGGCGGGTTCCACGTGGTCACCGGTCCGTCGGGGAGTGGCAAGACCACGCTCCTGCGGCTGGTGGCGGGCCTCGACCGCCCGACCGACGGTCGCGTCGTGACCCTCGGCACGGACCTTGCGGACCTCGATCGAGACGCGCTGGCGCGGTTCCGCGCGGCGCGGATCGGCATGGTCGATCAGGTCCGCGACCTCGTGCCGTTCCTGACGGCTCGCGAGAACGTCGAGCTCGGCCTCGCCATCCGCGGATTCGCACCGGGGGACGCTCGCCCGCGAGCCACAGCCGCCCTCGAGGGCGTCGGCCTGGGCGACCACTTCGATCGCGCGCCGGACGGGCTGTCCGCCGGTGAGAGGCTGCGGGTGGCGCTCGCCCGCGCGCTGGCCGCCGATCCGGAGCTGCTGATCCTCGACGAGCCGACAGCGGCCCTGGATCGGGCCGGTGCGCGGGCGGAGGCACGGCTGCTGGCGGACCTCGACGACCGCGTCACGATCCTGGCGACCACGCACGACCCGGCCCTCATCGAGGCGGCGAGTGACCGGCTGGACCTCGTCGCGACGATCGCCGCGAGCGCCGCGCCGGCGGGCTGATCCGCGGCGCCGCGCGCCGCGCCCGCTCAGCGGTAGTGCGGCTCCCGCGTCATGCGATAGACGGCACGCGCGAGGATCCCGAGACCGATCGCCGTCAGCCACAGGCCGGGCCCGCTGGTGAAGACCTGGGCGGGCTCCGTGAACCGGAACGCCCCGAGACCGAGCAGCTCGAACACCCGCCAGCCGAGACCGATCCAGCCCACGATCGCGAGCAGGGCGTACGCCTCCCAGCGATCGATGGGGGTCGGCCGGTCGCCCACGGCGTAGGGAAGTGCCACAAGCAGGAGGGTCGCCACCCCCGCGAGCACGGCCAGGATCCCGCTGCCCTCCAGCGCGTTGCCCTGCAGCGGTGGCAGGCCGCCGGGCTGGGCAAGCTGCCACCACGGCAAGACGCAACCCACCAGGATCACGACAGCGCCGACCGCGGCAAGGGTCCGCCCCCCGCCCAGGGGCCGCCGGTGCATGGTCACGCCTTGACGGCCTCTTCCTGCTCCGCGCCCGCGCCGTAGACCTCGGGCTTGAGCACGCCGACGAACCGCAGGTTCCGGTAGATCTCGCCGTAATCGAGGCCGTAGCCGATCACGAACTGGTCGGGGATCTGGAACCCGATGTAATCGACCGGGATCTCGACGAGCCTGCGGGCCGGCTTGTCGAGCAGGGTGCAGATGTGGAGCGTCCGCGGGTTCTTGCCGCGCAGGTAGCGGATCAGGTAATTCAGGGTCAGGCCGGTGTCGATGATGTCCTCGACGATCAGGACGTCCTCGCCTTCGATGCTGGCGGACAGGTCCTTGAGGATCCGGACGAGGCCCGACGATTCGGTCGTGCTGCCACCGTACGAGCTGACCTCCATGAGGTCGATGCGGAGTGGCAGCTCGATCGCCCGCATCAGGTCGGCCATGAACGGCAGCGATCCCTTGAGCACCGAGACCAGGGTCAGCGTCCGGCCGGCGTAATCGGCCGTGATGCGCGCCCCCAGCTCGGCGACGCGCTCGGCGATCTGGGTCTCGGTGAGCAGGATGTCCGCGACGTCATCGCGGAGGTCGACGGTTCGGGCCGTCATCGACCGGTCGTCTCAGGCTCGGCGGCGCCGGCGGTCCCGGCGGACGCAGACGCGGCCGTCCCGGCGGCAGCGGCGTGACGGACGCGCCGACGGCCGGTCCCGAGCAGGCTCGCGGCGAGCGGGGTCGCCAGCGGGGCATGCGCGACCGGCTCGGGAGCGACCTCGTCGGTGAAAGCGTGCGGCAGTGCCACCTGGCCGGAGGTACCCGACAACCCGTCGACCAGGGCGTGCTTGCCGTACTTGAGCATCAGCGCCCGGAAGTCGCGCGCGTAAAACAGCTTGACGTTGACCGACGGATACAGCTCGCGGAGCCGCCGCAGCTTGCGGTTCTTCTTGCGCACAAGCTTCTGCCGGAGTGTCGTCATCTCGAGGTAGCAGTCGAGGTCGGGCAGGTAGAAGTCGGGCGAGAAGCTCTCGACGACCGCGCCGTCGAGGTTCCAGAGGATCGGGAAGGTGTGGGGTTCGTACTCCCAGCGGACCGCATAGAAATCGAGGATGCGAGCCATCTCCGCTTCGCTGGCGTGTGCGAATGGCGTGCGGGAGTCCATCGGCCACCAGTCTACTCGAGCGGCCCTCCACCCCGTATCCAGCCGGCCGCCGGACGCCGACGCGGCGCATTGCGCCCGATACCCCCTGGGGGTATGATGCTCCCATGGCCACCAGCACCTCCCGCCGCGCCGCGCCGCCGGACCCGAGTCATTTCCGGCACAGCTATACAAAGGACACAGCCCAGCTGATGCGACGCCTATCGCGCATGGAGGGCCAGGTCCGCGGCATCGCGCGGATGATCGAGCGCGAGGAGTACTGCGTCGACATCCTCCAGCAGACCGCCGCTCTGCGCGCGGCCGTCGATGCCCTGTCGATCCTCGTCCTCGAGGACCACGTCCAGGGCTGCGTCCGCACCGCCGCGGAGCGCGGCGAGGCCGACCAGTATGTCGATGAGGTGATCGACGTGGTGCGCCGGACACTCGGTCGGCCGGTCCGAAGCCCGACCCGCGCGTCGTAGCCCGGGCGGTACCTTCGGCGTCTCCCCGCGCCCGCTCGGGTGATGTCGCGCGGACGCACCGCCGGGCGACCATCGGACCCGTATGACCGATCCGGATCGGATCCCCGCGCCCGCGATCCCGGCCGCCGCGCCGAGCATCGCGCCACCGCCGCCGTTCGCAGAGCGCCGGCGGCGATCCCGCCGCGCCGCGGATCAGGTCGCCGACGAAGAGACCAGACTGCTCGCGATGGCCCTGGACGTGCTGGCATCCGAGCGCTCGGCCGAGACGCGTCTGGCTGACCTGCTCGACCTCCTCGCCGACACCGTCGGCGCGGCCCGAGCGGCCGTCGTCGCCGACGCGGAGCCGCGCCGCGTCGCGGTCGCGGCTTCGGGCGACGACGACACGACCCACGCCGTCAGCCTTGCGACATGGCTCGACGCCGCCGCCCCGCGCACACGTGCGCAGCGTGCCGCTGCGGGCCCGGCGGACGTCGTGATCGCGACCCGGAGCGATGGTCCTGCCGGCGGTCGCCGTCGCTCGACGCCGGCGGTCCCGTGCTACGCCTGGTTGCCGATCCCCGCTGCCGGGAATGTCACGCTCGGCTTCGCTTTCGCGAAGTCCGCCGACGCCGCCGGCCTCGGCGAACGTCTGCCGCCGGCCCTCGCCCGACACGCGGCCGTGGCCCTCGCCCTCGTGACGGAGTCGATGAGCACCGAGCGAGAGCTCGCGGCCTTGCGTGCCCGCGAGGTCGAGCGCGTCCAGTACGTCTCGACCGTGGCGCACGAGCTGCGCACGCCGCTGACGGGGCTGTCCGGCTATCTCGACCTGATCCTCGACGGGCACGTCGATGACGAGGCGATCCAGCGCGAGTTCCTCGAGCGCGGGCGGTCGATCGCCGGGTCCATGACAGCGCTGATCGGCGACCTGCTCGAGCTTTCGCGGCTGGAGTCCGGTTCCCTCCAGCTCGACGTCGAGCCGTTCTCGGTTGCGGACATGCTCCACACCGTCGGCGCGGCCCTCCTGCCGATCGCCATGGAGCGCGATGTGCCGCTCATCACCACCCCGCCGACGCGGATCCGGACGGCGACGGGCGACCGTCGGCGCGTCGAGCAGATCGTCACGAACCTCGCGGCGAATGCCCTCAAGTTCGGCGCGGTCGGCGCCGAGGTCGAGCTGACGGGCCGGTTCGATGGGCCCGCTGCGGTGGTCGTGGTCCGCGACGAGGGGCCGGGCATCGGCGCCGAGGATCGCGCCCGGGTCTTCGACCGCTTCTACCGGATGGCCGACCACGAGCGGGTCACGGGGACCGGTCTCGGGCTGTCGATCTCGCGCGACCTCGCCCGGAGGATGGGTGGCGATCTCGACGTGGCGAGCCTCCTCGGCACTGGCTCGGCGTTCATCCTGGTCCTGCCCGGCCCGAGAACGCCAGTGGATCCGGACGCGATCGCCGCGGCGACACAGGCCGCGGTCGAAGCGGAGGCCGATCGACTGGAGGCCCTTGCCGCGGCCCCCGCCGCCGGGACGCGTACCCCGACCGGCCGACGATCTGCGGCGCCGATGTCGCGGGGAGCGGTCCCAGCCGTCCTCCGCTGATAGGCAATTCGCGCGACTTATCCACCAAACCTGGCGCCGTCTGGGACTTCGTGGATAAGAGGGTTGACGGTCCCCTGTCCCGGCCCGTACGGTCCCATCCCGCACTGGGGCGACGCGAGGGTAACGCGGTCCACGAGGGGCTCGGGGAGACCCGGCCACGAACCGGATGGATCGCGGAAGACCGGACGATCATCGCCGTCGGTGCGAGAAGAGTCGACGCCGGGAGCGGTGCCGCGCTGCGTGGTACGCAGGACAAGGAGGCGTACCGTTGGATCGCAGGCGCGAGCCGCTCCCGACGCGCGTCCGTGACACCCCGGAGCTCCCCGCCGCGTACGACGCCGCCCTCCGATCCGGCCTCGAGGACCTCGGTCTCGAGCTCCCGGAGGCAAGGCGCGCAGCGATCGACGGGCACATCCGCCTGCTCCTCGCCTCGACGACGGCCATCAATCTCACGGCGATCAGGGATCCGGCGGCGGTGGCGCTCGGGCACGTCGTCGACAGTCTGACCGCACTGACCTGGCTGCGCGATCACGGCATCATCCGGTTCCTCGATCTCGGATCCGGTGGCGGCTTCCCGGGCGTCCCGATTGCCGCCGCGGAGCCGACCCTGGCCGTCACGCTCCTTGAGCCGGTCGCCAAGAAGGCCCGCTTTCTCGAGACGGTCGCCGAGGCGTCGGACTTCGCCGGGCGGGTCGAGGTGATCACCGCCCGCGCGGAGGACCTGGCCCGCCGCCCCGATCAACGTGGTCGCTGGCCGGTCGTCACAGCGCGGGGCGTCGCAGCGCTGGCAGACCTCGTCGAGCTGGCCTTCCCGTTGTTGGTGCCGCGGGGATCTTTGATCGCCTGGAAGCGCGGCGACCTTGCGGCCGAGCTGGCCGCCGCTCACCGGGCGATGGAGGCTCTCGGCGGCGGATCCATCGAGGTCGTGGATGTCCGCGTCCGCGGACTCCGGGATCATCGCCTCGTCGTCGGGACCCGCGCCCGCGCCGGGCGCGTCCCGGATCGATCCCCGCGCGACCCTGCCGCGCGACGCCGTCAGCCGTGGTGACCGCGACCCGTCCGCCAGGCTTCGACTGCTACCCTCTTCGCCGATGCGCGTCGCCGTCCTGTCGGACATCCACAGCAACATCGTGGCGCTCGATGCGGTCCTCCTCCATGCCGCTGACGTCGACGCGATCTGGCACCTCGGCGATGTCGTGGGCTACGGCCCGGAACCCGATGCCGTGGTGGCGCGCTTGAGCGAGCGCGAGGCGACCGGTGTGCGCGGCAACCACGATGCCGCGGCGATCGGCGGGCCCGAGATCGACTGGTTCAACCCCGAGGCACGCGCCGCCGCGGAATGGACCAGGGACACGATGTCGTCGGCGAGCCGTGCGTGGCTGGCCGACCTGCCCGAGCGGCTGATGATCGGCGACATGACGCTGGTCCACGGCAGCCCGCGCGACCCCCTGCGCGAGTACATCACCGACAGCGAGGTTGCGGCCGCAAATCTGGGGGTGCTCCAGACCACGCACGGCCTCCACGGCCATACCCACGTGCCGGTCGCCTGGAGCGCGACGCCGGATGGGGTCACGCTGGTTCAGGCCCGTGACACGACGGCCCTCGAGCTCGGCACGTCTCGAACGCTGCTCAACCCGGGCAGTGTCGGTCAGCCGCGCGACGGCGACCCGCGGGCGGCCTACCTGGTGCTCGACCTCGAGGTCGGACGCGTGACCTGGCACCGCGTGGTGTACGACATCGAGCCCGTCCAGGCGGGCATCCGCGCCGCCGGTCTGCCGGTTCGGCTCGCGGCACGTCTGGCGATCGGCGCATGACAGACCTGTCGTGATCGGCGGCCGGCGGCCGCTGCAGGGCCGCAAGCCCGGCGACAAGCGGCTCCGCGTCGAGCGGCCCCACGCGCCGTTCTTCCGATACACGGGCAAGGGCCAGCTCACCGCCAAGGAGGCGGCCAGCGTCCCGACCACGCCCGGCGCGCGCCTCATCGCCCGGATCCGCGCGATCGTGCTCGGGCGGCCGCTCCATCAGGAAGAAGAGGCCGGGGAACGCCTGTCCAAGACGAAGGCCCTGGCGATTTTCAGCTCGGATGCGATCTCGTCGTCGGCGTACGCCACGGAGGAGATCATCCTGGCGTTCATCCTCGGCGGCGCCGCCCTCGCGGCGCTGACGTGGTCCCTGCCCGTGGCCATCGCGATCGCGGGTCTCCTCGCCATCGTCGCATTCAGCTACCGCCAGGTGTGCCTGGCGTACCCCAACGGGGGTGGCTCGTACTCGGTCTCGAAGGCGAACTTCGGCCGGCATGCCTCGCTCGTTGCGGCGTCGGCGCTGCTGATCGACTACAACCTGACGGCCGCGGTGTCGACGTCGTCGGCGGTCGAACAGATCGCGTCGGCGTTCCCGGCTCTCAGCGATGTGCGTGTGCTGATCGGCGTCGGCGCCCTGGCCTTGATCACTCTGGCCAACCTGCGCGGCGTCAGGGAGGCCGGCAACATCTTCGCGGTCCCGACTTACCTCTTCATGTTCAGCGCGTTCGCGATGATCGCCATCGGGGCGTATCGGATCATCGTTCTGGGCGAACACCATGCGCCGCCACCCGAGGTCATCGCGGCGACCACCGAGACGGCCGGGGCCGTGTCGATCTTCCTGCTGTTGCGGGCGTTCGCCTCCGGTGCCGTCGCCCTGACCGGGACCGAGGCGATCGCGACCGGGGTGCCGGCGTTCAAGCCGCCGGAGTCACGCAACGCGGCGGCCACCCTCCTCGTCATGGCCGGCGTCCTGACTGTCCTGTTCGTCGGCATCACCTTCCTGGCTACGAACTTCGCGATCTATCCGACCGTCCCGGAGCTGTTCGGCGAGGTCCAACACAAGACCGTCATCGCGCAGGTCGCCGAGACGGTCTTCGGGACCTCGCTCCCGTTCTACCTGTTCCAGGCCTTCACGGCGCTCCTGCTGTTCCTCGCCGCGAACACCAGCTTCGCCGCCTTCCCGCGACTCGCCGCGGTGCTCGGCGAGGACGGCTTCTTCCCGCGCCAGTTCAGCCTCCGAGGCGACCGCCTCGCGTTCTCGATGGGCATCCTGCTGCTGGGCCTGATCGCGGCGTCATTGGTGGTCATCGCCGGCGGGCGAACGCACGCCCTCATCCCGCTGTACGCGGTCGGCGTGTTCATCGACTTCACGATCAGCCAGGGCGGGATGATCCGCCACTGGCTGCGGACCCGCGACCGTGGCTGGCGCTACCGGTTGGTGATCAATACCGTCGGCTGCGCGGCGACCGCGGTGGTCGCGATCGTCGTGACCAGCGTCAAGTTCCTCGACGGGGCGTGGTTCGTCGTGGTGCTGATCCCGATCCTCGTGAGCATCATGCTGTTCATCCGGCGCGAGTACGACGATCAGGAGCGGGAGCTGCACGTCCGCGAGGACATCGTCGTCGAGGGGCCACATCGCGAGCAGCGCGTCGTCATCCCGGTGAACGGCGTCAATCGGGCCGTCATCCAGGCGGTGAACTTCGGTCGCACGATGAGCCGGGACGTCCGGGCGGTGTTCGTGACCGAGGACCACGAGCACGGCGAGGCGATCCGCGAGCGGTGGGAGCGGCAGATCCCGGGTGTCCCTCTGGTCATCGTCGAGTCGCCATACCGGGCAGTCATCACGCCAGTCCTCGCCTACCTGGATGTCCTCGATCAGGCGTGGCCCCCGGACAAGGAGGCGCCGATCACGATCGTCGTCCTGCCCGAATACGTCGCGCGTCACTGGTGGGAGCGGCTGCTCTACAACCAGACCGCGAAACGGCTGAAGGCCGCGATCCTGGGGCGAGAGCACACCGTCATCGCCGACGTGCCTTACCGCCGCGAGAACCGCGAGAGATGACACGCCCGGGCATGAGCCGGCACGGTGGTATCGTGGCCGTGCATGCCGGAGATCGACAAAGAACCATTCCACCGCGCCGTGGTGGCCCTCAATGGTGGCCCCAGCGACGCACGGATCGTCCGGCTGGTGGGCAGCCTGGCTGCCAAGACCAAGGCTGAGCTGATCGCCGTGCATGTCGTCGAGATCGACTGGACACTGCCGCTCGATGCCGACATCGCCGGCCGCTCCGAGGACGTCCAACGCGTGCTGGATTCCGCGGAAACGATCGCTGATGGCTTCAAGCTCAAGATGGAGCCCGTGCTGCTCCAGGCGCGTGACGTCGCCGCTGCGATCGTCGATGAGGCGACCGAGCGCGGAGCCGACCTGCTGGTCGTTGGGCTGCCATATCGGAAAAGATTCGGTGGGGAGTTCGCGATCGGCCGGACGATCCCCTACATCCTGCAGAACGCGCCGTGCACCGTCTGGGTCGTGCGCGAGCCGATGAGTGAGGAACCGTCGTGAAGATCGTCATCGTGGGCTGCGGCCGGGTCGGCGCCTCCGCCGCCGAGATCTGGGATGTCGCCGGTCACGAGGTCATCGTGCTGGACATGTCGACCCGGGCGTTCGAGCGCCTGCCGTCGTCGTTCGGCGGAACGGCCGTGCGCGGCGACGGCACCGACGAGGATGTCCTTCGACGCGCGGGCATGGAGGGCGCCGACATCTTCCTGGCCCTGACCGAGGGCGACAATCGCAACGTGATGGCCGCCCAGCTCGCGGTCGAGGCGTTCGAGATCCCGCAGGTCATCGCCAAGATCAACGACCCGGTGCGTGCCGCCGCCTACGCCGAACTGGGCATCGCCACCCTGTGCCGGACGGGGCTGATGGTCGACGCCATGAACGCGCACCTCGGCTTCCCGCCGTCGGGGTTGTCGGGGATGCTCGCCGCAAGCGGTCACCACCCGGGCGGCGACCATCACGCCGATCCGCCCTCATCGCAAGTCGAGGTGCGCGACGCCGCGGAACCCGTGCCGGCCACGCCCGGCGCGACCATGGAGGCCTGACCGTGTTCGTCCTCGTCGTCGGTGGTGGCAAGGTCGGCTACTACCTCGCGAAAGAATTGTTGGACTCGGGCCACGAGGTGGCCCTCATGGAGAAGGACCCGACGCGGGCGCAACAGATCGCCGACGAGATCGGCTCGATCGTCATCGCGCACGACGGGTGCGAAGGCAAGTACCTCGGCGAGGCCGGGGCGAACCGCGCCGACGTGGTGGCCGCCGTGACCGGCGACGACGAGGACAACCTCGTCATCTGTCAGATGGCGAAGCATCACTTCGACGTCCCGCGGACCATCGCCCGGGTCAACAACCCCAAGAACGAGTCGCTGTTCCGGCACCTCGGGGTCGACGAGCTGATCAGCCCGACCAGGATGATCCTCGGCTCGATCGAGCAGGACATCCCGGTCAACGAGCTGCTCCACCTGGCGGCCCTCGGTGAGGGTGAGCTCGAGTTGATCGAGGCGCACCTGCAGCCCGGTTCACCGGCCATCGGTCGCGCGCCGCGGGACCTCGAGATCCCCGAGGGCTGTTCGCTGTTCGTGGTGATCCGTGATGGGCTTGCATCGCCACTTCGCCCCGACACGATCCTGCGCGAGGGCGACAAGGTCATCGCGATCGGCAAGCAGGAGTGCGAGGCCCTGCTCCATGGGCAGCTCATCGGCGACCCGGAGGCCGCACCGACACGCTGACGGAGTGCCCCGCGGCCGAACGTTGAGGAATCTCGTTCGTTCCATTTCGTAGGACTCTTGACAACGTCATTGTCAGGGTTCTAGCATCTTCCTGTGTCCGATCAACGGGCGCCTCAAGAGAAACGAACGGTGATGCCGCCTCTCGCGGCTCACCTTGGACGATGACCTTCAGGAGATGCACGAGATGACCCTCGTACGCCGGACAGTCCCATTCCGGGACGTCCTCGCCCTCCGCCATGCCATGGACCAGGAGGCCTGACACGGTGGCGTCCCCCAGGCCCGAGCGGGACCCGGAGCGACCCGTCTACGTCATCAGCGTGGCGGCGAGCATCGTCAGCGCGCATCCGCGCACGTTGCGGATCTACGAGGACGAAGGCCTCCTGTGTCCCGCGCGGACGCCAACCAACATCCGCCTCTACAGCGAGAACGACATCCGCCGGATCCTCTGGATCCGCCACTTGACCCGAGAGCGAGGCGTCAACCTCGCCGGTATCCGCATCCTGTTCGAGCTCGAGGAGCGCCTCGGAGCCCGGATCCTCGAGGCGCTCTACGCCGAAGGGACCGGGGCGGCCGAGGCCAACCGCCAGCCCGAACCCAGCCTCACGTCGACCGCGGCACGCGCCTCGGACGACCAGACAACAAGCTAGGAGATCCACCACGATGGCCAAGCGACCGTCAGACCCGGTCGAGGGAACGCAGGAGGAGACCGTGGCCGGTCCCCGCGATCTGCCTCTCGTCGCACTCCGGGAGACGGTCATCTTCCCGGAGATGATCGTCCCGCTGCAGGTTGGCCGCGAGAAGAGCGTGAATGCGCTCAACGCCGCGGTCGCCGAAGGCGGACCCATCGCCCTCGTCACGCAGCGGCAGGCAGAGCAGGAGGACATCAACGATCCCTCCGAGCTCTTCGAGATCGGCACGCTGGCCAAGATCGCGCAGGTCGTCCAACTCCAGGACGGCACTGTCAGGGCGATCGTCCAGGGCCAGTCGCGTCTGCGGCTGCGCGGCTTCAACCAGACCGATTCGTACCTCCGGGCATCCATCGTGGAGCTCCCCGACGAGTCCCCGGACGGGCTCGAGGTCCAGGCGCTCATGCGCACTGTCCAGGCGCAGATCGAGCAGTACGTCGCGAACGGCGCACCCGTGCCGCCGGAAGCCGCGGTCGCCGCGCGCAACATCAGCGAGCCGGGACTGCTAGCCGACATGGTCGCCTACAGCCCGGACATGTCGACCGAGCAGCGCCAGGAGCTGCTCGAGACGATCGACATCGTCGAGCGCCTCAAGCTCGTCTCGAACTTCCTTGCGCATCAGGTCGAGATCCTCGAGCTGAAGGGCCGGATCCAGTCCGAAGTCAAGTCGGAGATGGACAAGACCCAGCGCGAGTACATCCTTCGCGAGCAGCTCAAGGCTATCCAGCGCGAGCTGGGCGAGGACGACCCGCAGCAGGCCGAGATCAACGAGCTACGCGAGAAGGTCGAAGCCGCCGGCATGCCGGAGGAGATCAAGGCCCGGGCGATCAAGGAGGTCGACCGGATGAGCCGCATCCCGTCGGCGTCACCCGAGGTCGGCGTGATCCGGACGTACGTGGACTGGCTGATCAGCCTGCCGTGGAACGTCGCGACCGACGACCAGCTCGATATCAAGGAGGCGGCACGCATCCTCGACGAGGACCACTACGGCCTCGAGAAGATCAAAGAGCGCATCCTCGAATACCTCGCGGTGCGAACGCTCGCAGACGAGATCCGCAGCCCGATCCTCGCGTTCGTCGGACCCCCCGGCGTGGGCAAGACCAGCCTGGGCAAGAGCATCGCCCGCGCGATGGGCCGCAAGTTCGTCCGGATGAGCCTCGGCGGCATCCACGACGAGGCCGAGATCCGCGGCCACCGGCGCACGTACATCGGCGCGCTGCCCGGCCGGATCATCCAGAGCATCAAGACCGCCGGCTCGAACAACCCGGTCTTCATGCTCGACGAGGTCGACAAGATCGGGATGGACTTCCGGGGTGACCCGTCGTCCGCCCTGCTCGAGGTCCTCGACCCGGAGCAGAACAACTCGTTCCAGGACAATTACCTCGAGGTGCCGTTCGACCTGAGCAAGACGCTGTTCATCGCGACAGCCAACCTGCTCGACCCGATCCCCTCGGCGCTGCGCGACCGGATGGAGATCGTCCAGCTGCCCGGCTACACCGAGCAGGAGAAGATCGAGATCGGCAAGCGGTTCCTCATCCCCAAGCAGATGACGAACCACGGCCTCAAGGACAAGCACATCGCGATCACCGATGCGGCGATGACCGAGTTCGTGCGCTCGTACACGCACGAGGCCGGCGTCCGGAACCTCGAGCGGGAGCTGGCCAACGTCATGCGCAAGGTCGCCCGGCAGGTCGCCGAGGGCCGCAAGCGCAAGACCGTCATCGACCCGAAGAAGCTGGCCGAACTGCTCGGACCGCAGCGCTTCGAGTACGGCGAGCTCGAGCCCGAGGACCAGATCGGCTCGGCGACGGGCCTGGTCGTGACCGAGGTCGGCGGCGATGTCGTCGCCATCGAGGTCACCCGGATGGAGGGCCGCGAGGACTTCATCCTGACCGGCCAACTCGGCGAGGTCATGCGCGAGAGCGCACGGGCGGGCCTGTCCTGGACCAGGGCGCACGCCCGGGAACTCGGCATCCCGCGCGAGGTCTTCGAGAACAACACGCTGCACATCCACGTGCCAGCTGGAGCCATCCCCAAGGATGGCCCCTCTGCCGGGATCACGATGGCCCTCGCGATCGTCAGCGCGCTGACCGGGATCCCCGTCCGCAAGGACGTGGCGATGACCGGTGAGATCACGCTCCGCGGTCGGGTCCTCCCGATCGGCGGGCTGAAGAGCAAGATCCTGGCCGCCCACCTGTCGGGCGCCAAGATGGTCATCCTGCCGCGGAAGAACGAGAAGGACCTGCGCGAGATCCCCGAGGAGATCCGCAAGTCGATCAAGCTCGTCCTCGTCGACTCGATGGAGCAGGTGCTCGAAGCGGCCCTCCGGCGCAAGCCGAAGCCGCTCGACGCCGAGCCGCCCAAGATCATCAAGGGCGACGATCCCATCGAGCCGTCGCCGGCATCCCGCGTACGACGGTCCGACTTCCCCACAAGCGACCAACCCCCCGTGGTGGTTCGAGGCAACTGACCACGAGATCGCAGTCCGGTTGATCCGGAGTCCAGCTCGATGGAATACAAGGATTACTACGCGCTTCTGGGTGTT
>DASTIG010000162.1:0-3922 GCA_035717785.1 Candidatus Limnocylindrales bacterium | reverse complement strand
GCGGAGCTCGCGATCGACGCTGACGTCGGTCAGCCCCGTGCCCTGCCAGATCGCGTGCGCCCGCACGCTCACGTAGTCGGTGGTCGTGCCGATGATGGTCGTGTTGGTGGATTCCTCGCCGGCCGTCACGTCCTGGCCGGTCGAGACCTCCGGAGCGACGCCGGCGACGCTGGGCTCGTCGGCGATCGCCGCGGCATCCTCGATCGTCAGGCTCGTCGAGCCGTCGGAAGCCTGTTCCGTCGGGCTGATCGTGAGGAGGTTCGTGCCGAGGCTGGCAAGTGAGTCGGTGATGTTCGAGGTCGTTCCCTGGCCGACCCCGACGAGGGCCACCACGGAGGCGACGCCGATGATGACGCCGAGCATCGTGAGCGCCGCCCGCAGCCGGTTGGTGCGGAGTCGTGACAGGGCCAGCCGGAGAAGCTCGAAGACGCTCATGCCGCCAGCCGCCCATCCAGCAGGCGGATCTGTCGGTCGGCCGTCGCGGCGACCGTGACGTCGTGGGTGATGAGCACGATCGTGCGACCGCTCCGGTGGAGCTCGCGGAGGAGTGCCGTGACCTCGGCGCCGGCGTGGCTGTCGAGGTTGCCGGTCGGCTCGTCGGCGAGGATCAGGGCTGGTTCTGTGACGAGCGCCCGCGCCATCGCGACGCGCTGCTGCTGGCCGCCGCTCAGCTCGGTCGGCTCATGGTCGACCCGGTCGCCCAAACCGAGTCGCTCGAGGGTGGCTCGTGCCCGACGGAGCCGCTCGGCTCGGCGTACGCCCTGGTAGAGCAACGGCGTCGCGACGTTCTCGAGGGCACTCGTCCGGGGCAGGAGGTTGTACGACTGGAAGACGAACCCGATGGTCCGGCTTCGCAGCCGCGCCAGCGAGTCGTCGTCGAGTTCCGCGACCGGCGCGCCGGCCAAGTGGTAGGACCCGTGGGTCGGCCGGTCGAGGCAGCCGAGGATGTTCATCATCGTGCTCTTGCCGGACCCGGACGGCCCGACGATCGCGACGAACTCGCCCGCGTGGATCCGGAGCGACACGTCGTCGAGCGCGGGGACCTCGACAGGGCCCATGCGGTAGACACGGCTGACTCGATCGAGGGCGATGAGCGGCGTCGTCATCGTCTGGTCCCTAGTTGATCGGCTCTTCGATCGGCGGTCCGCCGTCGTCGAGGCGACGGACCACGCCACCAGGCACCCCGAAGCCACCGTTGGTGCCACCCTGGTCGGTGCCGACGAGGTCCGCGGTCGTGCCGATTACCACGGGCGTTCCGGCCTCGAGACCGCTCTTGATCTCTGCGGTGGCGTTCGTGACGAGGCCGACCTCGACGGGAACGCGCTGGGGGTTGCCCTGCGCGTCGAGCGTCATGACGGCGTAGTCCCCGGTCGTGCCCTCGAGAGCCGCGCTGGGCACTGTCACGACGTTCGTCGCCGACGCGATGGTGATCGCGATGTCGGCGCTCATCCCGGGCCGGGCGTCGGCGGGCGTCTCCGCGATCGTGACAGTGACGGGGTAGGAGACGACACCCGAGGAGCCGTCGCCGGCGGTCGGCGAGATGGCCGTGACCGTGCCGTCGAGCGTGGCGCCGATCGCGTCGATGGTGACACTGGCCGTCTGGCCGATCTCGACATCCACGAGGTCGCTCTCGACGACGTCGGTCGTGACGGTCAGCGTTCGTGACGCGGTCACGATGGCCGCGCCGGTCGGGGCATCAAACCCGGGCGCAACGTTGACCTCCGTGACGATGCCGTCGATCGGTGCGGTGATGGTCGCCGCGCTCAGCTGGGCCTGGAGGGCCTGCCGATCCTCGGTGGCCTTGGAGACCTGGTTCCGCGTCGCATACACCTGGAGCAGCGCCTGGCGTTCCGCGTTCAGGTCGTCGGCATCGCGGGCGTCCGCAAGCTGCTCGTTCGCGAGGGTGCGCTGCATGTTGGCGGTCCGGAGGTCGTTCGTCGCGCGGTCGTAGGCGCGCTTGATCTCGGTGGTGTCGGCCGTGGCGAGTGCCTGACCGGCGGTCACGGTATCGCCGGGCTTGACCGAGACCTCCGTGACGGGCCAGGTCGAGTCGGACGTGGGTGCTTCCTCGCCGTCGACGACGAGCCACGGAGCCGACCCGAACGCCAGGCCGTAGGTTGTCGCAGCGGCCAGGCTCCCGGTCGCGGCCACCTCATCGCTCACATCGCCGAGTGCCGCGTCGGATGTCAGGTATTCGGTCGCGGTCGTCGTACCCGCACCGAGGCCGCCGACGGTCACCCCGATGGCTGCGACGCCCACAGCGATGAGGACTGCCAGCGCGAGGATCTTGAGTCGCATGGTCTGCGCCTACCCTCCGAACACTCGGCGGTCGATCCGCCGTGATCGTCCGTATCGAAGAGGCGCCGGCTGAGACCGGTCTGAGAATCCGGTTGGCTGGCCGTAGCATCTGGTGCGTGAGCGAACACGAGGCGGTGCACCGCCGCCGACGGCGCGAGTCGGGCGGGGTCCGGCAGCTCCCGTGGCGCCGCCTCGTCAACCCGTATCGACCGGTCGAGATCCTGACCGAGGACCAGGTCGAGACGATCCACCGGGCGTCGCTGCGGATCCTGTCCGAGATCGGGATGCAGGTGCTGGGGGATCGGGCGCTGGATGCATTCGCGGGGGCAGGCGCCGCGGTGGAGCGGGGCACTCGGAGCGTGCGGCTGGAGCCGGGGCTGGTCGAGGAGCTCGTGGCGAAGGCGCCGCGGGAGTTCCGGCTCCATGCTCGGAACCCGGAGCGGGACGTGCTGTTCGGTGGGACCAACCTGGTGTTCTGCGCCGTCGGCGGGCCGGCGTTCGTCAGCGACCTGGACCGCGGCCGCCGGGCGGGGAACATCGCCGACTTCCGCGACTACGTTCGACTCATCGGCGCGCTCGACGTCATCCACCAGGAGGGCGGCGGACCGCTCGAGCCGACAGACCTTCCGGTCGTGACGCGGCATCTCGACCAGTACCAGATCTTCGCGACCGAGCTCGACAAGACGTGGCATTGCCTGGGGACGGGACGGGTCGTCGTCGACGACGCCCTGGAAGTCGCATGTCTTCTGCGGGGCGTGTCGCGTGACGAACTGGCGCGCGAGCCGGCGCTGATCACGATCATCAACACGAATTCGCCGCTTCGCCTCGACGGGCCGATGAGCGACGGGCTGATCGAGATGGCGCTGTACGGCCAGCCGGTCGTGGCGACGCCGTTCACGCTGGCCGGTGCGATGAGCCCGGTTTCGCTGGCCGGCGCGATCGCGCAGCAGAATGCCGAGGCGCTGTTCATGGTCGCGCTCGCCCAGATCGTCCGGCCGGGCGCACCGATGATCTACGGCGCGTTCACCTCGAACGTCGACATGCGGACGGGGTCGCCGGCGTTCGGGACGCCTGAGTCGGTCAAGTCGCAGTTCGCCTCAGGGCAGATGGCGCGGCGGTACGGGTTGCCGTGGCGGTCGTCGAACGCCACCGCGTCACCGGTGGTCGATGCGCAGGCGGCCTACGAGGCCGAGATGGCCGTGTGGGGCGCGGTTATGGGCGGCGTCAACCTGCTGTACCAGGGCGCGGGCTGGCTGGAAGGCGGACTGACCGCGTCGTACGAGAAGCTGATCATCGACGCGGAGATCCTGCAGATGATCTCGGAGGTGCTGCAGCCGCTCGAGGTCTCGGAGGCTTCGCTGGGCTTCGATGCGATCGCGGAGGCCGGTCCGGGCGGCCACTTCTTCGGGACAGCGCACACGCTCGAGCGGTACGAGACCGCGTTCTACACGCCGCTCGTGTCGGACTGGCGGAACTTCGAGACGTGGCAGGCGGACGGGTCGAAGACGGCGACGGAACGGGCGAACGGCGTCTGGAAGCGGCTGCTCGCCGAGGCGGTGCCGCGGCCGCTGGACCCGGCGATCGCCGAAGCGCTCGATGCGTTCGTCGAGCGGCGGAAGCGAGA
>DASTIG010000161.1:0-18162 GCA_035717785.1 Candidatus Limnocylindrales bacterium | reverse complement strand
CACCCGGACGAGCGGTCCGGGCCGCTTCCGCTCCGTGGCGGCCGCGAATGTCGCGGCCGCGACCTCATCGGCCGTGAAGCCGGCGTGGGCCGCCCGCCGCAGCAGCTCGGCGACGATCCCGGCGAGGGCTTCCGCGCCACGGCGCTGCGGCGGGCGATCGGCGACATGTGTGCCGGCGCCGTGGCGGCTCGTGACGTAGCCCGCATCGGCCAGGCGCCGGTAAACGGCCCTGATCGTGTTGGGATTTACGCGGAGCGCAGCTCCGAGCTCGCGGACCGGTGGGAGGCGGGCGCCCGACAGCAGCCGCCCGGAGTCGATCTGATACGCGAGCTGCCAGTAGATCTGCGTCGAGATCGGGACGTCGGAGTCCCTCTCGACGTCGAGGCTGTCCCCCGTCGTCCGGGCCTGTCCGACACCATTCCCGAGCATCTCGTCCATTGACATAGTCTGATAGTCCAAATAAGCTGTCTTGGCCTAACCGACTATAGCAATACCTCCTCGTCAGCCCGTGGCGCGCAGGCCGCGGGCTGACGGATTCTCGAAGCGATCGGGTGCGCCGACCGCGATCAGGGCCTGGCGAAGAAGCTCGACGCCCCCATGGCCGTTCCCGACGAGCAGGCCGACATCGGCGCGGAGGCGCGACTCGAGATCCGTGCCCGCCAGCTCATCGACGAGACGCGCCGCCCGGACCGCGGCACGCAGCGCGCCGGCGGTCTCGATCCGGTCGGGCGACTCCCAGAACCAGGCGCAGCTCGCGAACATCGCGAGGCGCCACCGTTGGGCTTCCATGAGGCCGAGCAGGCGTCCACGTTCGTCCAGGGTGGCGCCGTGGTCGAGCCGGGCATCGACGAACGAATCCGCCGTCTCGGCGCCGATCACGACGTCGACGTAGGCATCGCGCGCCGCCCACGGATCGGGTGCGCCCAGCAGTCGCGCCGCCAGCTGCTCCGTCGCCGCGTCGATCCCACCGGCCAACCGCTCCAACGCCGACCGCAGGGGCGCTTTCCAGGTCCCATCGACGGTGCAGTCGCAGGTCGATGACCAGCGGCTGATGCCGTGATGACAGCTCCATGACGTCTGTTCGCGCAAGACCCGCAGTTCGAGACCGCGCAGCGCGGCCTGGGCCACGGCGTCGCCAAGCGAGGGGGCCGCGAACGGCACGTCGGGGGGTGCCGATCGCCCGACGAGGCGGGCCAGGAAGTGCTCGCGGTGGGGCCGGTGATGGCCGTACAGCTCCCCGTCCGTTGCGATCACGACCAGCGGCGATGCCGAGTCGTCTGTCGGCGGCTCATGGAAGCGCGGGATGAGACGGTCGCGCACGAAGGCATCCGCATCGACCGTCGAGATCGCCTCGAACGACACCGATGCCGACAGAAGCCCGTCGTAGATCACCGCGACGATCGACCGGCCGTCGCCGAGATCCAGGCGGACAGGACGCCTGGTATCGAGGAACGATCCGCCGTTGATCTGCCAGGGCGCAAGGATCGTGTGGCCGATGCCCTCGTCCGCCAGCAGCCGGAGGGTCGCCAGGTCGGCCGCCGTCTCGGGCAACCACATGCCCGACGGCCGGCGGCCGAAGCGGACCTCGAAGTCGCGGAGGCCCCAGCGGACCTCGGTGCGCCGATCCGCCGCCGACGCCAGCGGCAGGATCGTGTGATGGAAGGGCTGGGCCATGCCTCTGGCGCCCGCATCGCCGTCGACGAACCCGCGATAGGCGATCGGGTCGCCGTGCTCGAGCCAGCCGGCCAGCGTCGGCCCCAGGTCCCACGAGATCGCGCCGAGGTTGCCGAGCTCCGCATTCGGGCGGTAGCAGTCGGCGCTGATCCGCTCGTTCCAGTCGTGGGCAGGAGCTGCCGTCGGGTCCAGCGGCATCGTGCCGGTGAACGGATCCAACCGTGGCGGCTGATAGAAATGGCCGTGGACGACGAGCGAGGGACGGGTCACGTGTCGTCCTCGGCCCGGTCTCGGGCCGTGGCCACGGTGTTCACGATCGTCCGCGTCCAGCGGTCGCCGGGCGCCATTCGCACTGGCCAGGACAGAAGCAGCGCGCTGCCCTGGTACACCCGCTCGAACCCGGCCTCCGAGTTGGAGACCGTCTCGATGGGCGCCCACCACGCGTCGGCTGGGCTGGTCGTCGTCGTCACGGATACCCCGATGTCGTCGTTGCCCTGGGCGATCGTCGACAGGTCGGCGGCAGTCCCGCTCGTGTCGTGCCCGATCCGCTCACCGCGGACGTCCCACCACGCCGCCGGGTTCCCGCCGCCGCCCAGCATCGTCAGCGCCCATTCCACGCCGATGCGGCCCTGGAGCTCCGGACCATCGCGATGCTCCAGGTCGACCTGCTCGGTCAAAGTCGGGGCGCGCCGGTCGCCGCCGAGGGTCAGCGTCTTCACGACACGGATGGTCGCACGTGCGATGGTCGCGTCGCGTCGCGTGACGAGCCGGCCCGTCGCCAGGTGCTCCACCTCGAAGGCGCCGTCCACGACATCCCCGAGCTCGGTCGCCCGGGCCGTCGCCCAGTCCTCGGGGGTCGCGTCGGTCGCGAGGACGCGGATCAGTCCGGATCGCCGCTCATAGGCGTCGTAGATAAGATGCCGTGCCAGACCCTTCTCCCTGATTCGCATGACATCGTGGATGGACGCTGGAACGCTGCCGTCACCGGTGGTGGGCACCACCGCCTCATCGCCGTCGTCGAGGAACCGGATCGCCTCGTGATAGGCCTCCGGCCGGCGACGCATGACGGCTGCGAGCGCGTGTCGGACCGGGCGGATGTCCCAGCCGCCGATGCCCGCACCGCCGTCGAGGTCGATCGTGACGACCTGGCCCTCGTCGGCGAGCAGGACCTCGTCGATCCCGTCCATGTCGAGGTCCTGCAGCGACGCGGTCACGAGGGAGCGGCCGGCCGTTTCCGCGAGGTCTTCGGCGGCGATCAGGTGCTCGTACGTGGCGAGCCGCATGTGGCTGATGTAGATCCCGCCGAACAGCCCGTGCCAGTAGCAGTCGTTCGATTGGCCCTGGTAGAGGTGGTCGAGCGCCTGCTCCTGGGCCGGGCCGTCAGGCATCGCCGAGACGGCGGCCGAGACCCGCAGCATCCGCTTGTGGAGGTCGTTGATCTCGCGGTACTTGACCTGGAAGTTGCGCCAGGAGGCTCCACGCAGCCAGCGCGCCTCGGGTCGTCCCTCCACCTGTGCGCGGTGGAGCACTTCGCCGAAGACGATGCCCTCGTCGGGCGGCAGCGCCCAGTGACCCATCTCGGCATATGAGCCTGTGGGGACGTAGACCCGGCCGATCGGCGGGTGGTCGGCGAGCCAGGCCGATGGGGTCGTGGTCGTGAGCCAGTCAACGTTCGCCTCGAGCGCCTCGAAGAAGCGCTCCACCCAGCGTTTTTTGCCCCAGCAGTGCTCCCATGTGGTGGGCCACGCCCCGAACTTCTCACCGTCGTCGCCCATCATCCCGATCCGGTCGCCGGGATCGGTCGCGTGAGAGCGCAGGTAGTCGATGACTTCGTCGACCTCGCGGAACGGGATCCGGTAGCGCAGGCCCTGCTCCGTCCCGAACACCCGGAGCAGGTGGCCCTGGTCCTCGGTGGTGTACGGCCCCCAGAGGTCGTCCTCCGGGATCGCGGCGGCGCGGAAATGCGCGTCGTCGAGGATCGTCCAGTCGTAGCCGACGGCGACGAGCGATGTCGGCACGTCCGGCTCCCAGACGCGCTCGGCCAGCCACGCGCCGCTCGGTCGCGTACCGAAGAAGCGTTCGACCTCGTCGGCCATCCGCTGGAGCTGGCCGATCCGGTCACGTTCGGGCAGAGACGCGAGGACCGGCTCGTAGTACCCGCCACCCAGCATCTCGATCTGACCGCGGTCCACGAGGGCGCGGAGCCGGGCCACGGCCTCGCCTCGCTCGGCGATGAGCCACTCGAGAAGGGGGCCGGTGTAATGAAGCGACATCCGCACGGTCGGGTGGCGTTCGAGCGCGGCGATCATCGGCTCGTAGGCCTGCTCGAAGACCTCCGCGAAGACCCATCCGAAGTTGCCGACCGGCTGGTGGTTGTGGAGCGCCAGGGCCAGCGAGATCCTGGGCGGCACGGCTCAGCCGGCCTCGGTCACGACCGGCTCTTGCACCGCGACCTGGACCTCGACCCCCGCTGCCGGCAGGTACAGGCCTTCGGTGTACTCCTGGAGCATGCGGGTCGTGGAGAACTGCCACAGCGAGGTGGCCATGGCACGGCGCATCGTCTCGATCCAGCGGAGGGGGATGCCGGCCTTGTCCCGCTCATAGTAGGCAGGGACGAGCTCCTCCTCGAGCAGCCGGTAGAGGTCCTCCGCGTCGGACCAGTCCTGAGCGGCCTCGTCGGCACGCGTCTCCCGATCGCCGATCGCCCAGCCGTTATCGCCTTGGTAGCCCTCGTCCCACCAGCCATCGAGCACGCTGATGTTGGGGACCCCGTTTTGCGCAGCCTTCATCCCAGATGTCCCGGACGCCTCGAGCGGCCGGCGCGGGTTGTTGAGCCACGCGTCGACGCCCTGCACGAGAAACCGGCCGACGCGCATGTCGTAGTCCTCGAGGATGAACACCCGGCCGCGCAGCTTCGGCGAGCGCGAGTACTGGAAGATCTCCTGGATCACCTTCTGTCCCGGTCGGTCCGCGGGATGGGCCTTCCCGGCGAAGATGACCTGGACCGGACGCGCGGCGTCCCATAGCAGGCGCGCGAGGCGATCCATGTCGCTGAACAGCAGGCCCGCCCGCTTGTAGGTCGCGAAGCGGCGGGCGAAGCCGATCGTCAGGATGCCCGGATCGAGGATCGTCTCGACCTCGGCGAGGACCGACGGCGACTCACCGTGGCGGGATAACTGGTTCCGCAGCCGGCCGTGGACGAAGATCTCCAGCTCGCGCTTCTGGCGGAGGTGCGCCTCCCACAGCTCGTCTGTCGGGATCCGGCCGAGTCGCTCCCAGAACCGGTCCTGGCGAGCACCGGCATCGAGCTTGTCGAGGTCGGCGCCCAGGTGACGCGACAGCAGCTCCACGACCGGGGAGCCGACCCAGGTCGGTCCATGGACGCCGTTGGTCACGGCCAGGATCTCGTGCTCGACGACGCCCTGCCAGGTGCTGTTGGCGGTGTGCGCGTGCAGCTTGCTCACCGCGTTCGCGCCGTTCGTCAGCCGCAGGCTGAAAGCCGTCATGTCGAACTGGCCTCGGTCGCCGTCCGTGCCCAGCCCGAGCTCGAGGACGTGATCGACCGGGACCTTGCCCGCGTCGAGGAGCGGGCCGGCGACACGGCGGACGAGGTCGGACTCGAAGCGCTCGTTACCGGCGGAGACCGGCGTGTGGATCGTGAACACCGAGTCACGCTTGACGCGTGCCCACGCCGCGTCCAGTGGCTGGCCCGCCGCGACGAACTCGCGGGCGCGCTCGGCGAGCAGGAGTGCCGAGTGGCCCTCGTTGAGATGCCACACGTCCGGCGCGAGCCCCAGGGCCCGGATGACGCGCACACCGCCGATGCCCAGCACGATCTCCTGGTGCAAGCGCATCTCGCGGCCGCGGACGTACAGGATGTGGGTGATCGGCCGGTCCTCGACCGCGTTGTCCGCGACGTCGGTGTCGAGCAGCAGCACGGGGACCCGGCCGACCTGCGCGAGCCACACCGCGACCGACAGGTCGCGGCCTGGCAGCTCGACGTTGACGGTCAGCGGCAGGCCGTTCGCGTCCTGGACGCGGGCGAGCGGCAGTCGGCTGAGGTCGTAGTCGGGGTAGTTGTGCTCCTGGTGTCCGTCGGCGTCGATCGACTGCCGGAAGTAGCCCTTGCGATAGAGCAGCCCGACGCCGACGAACGGCAGCGCCATGTCGCTTGCCGACTTCATATGGTCGCCGGCGAGGACCCCGAGGCCGCCCGAGTAGATGCCGAGCGATTCGTGGATGCCGTACTCGGCGCAGAAGTAGGCGATCGGTCCGCTGAGCTTGTCGCCGTGCTTCTGCTGGAACCAATGGCCAGTCCCGTCGGCCATGTATCGATCGAAGTCGGCGAGGACGTCCTGGTACTCCGCGAGGAACTTCTCGTCGTCGAGGAGCCGCGACCATTCCGTCGGGCCGCTGATGACCGGGACCGGATTGCGGTAGCGGTTCCAGGCCGTCCGATCGATGAGGCTCCACAGGTTGCGCGTCTGCGGGCTCCACGCCCAATGGAGGTTGTATGCGAGGCGCCGGAGGCCCTCTAGCCGCGGCGGCAGCGGGAACGATGCGGCCGGGATGGATGGGATGGAGACTGGGTCCATGCGCGCGCATGATACCGGGTGCCCGATCGCGTGAAACCGGTCTAGCCGAGCCTTCGGGACGGTCCGGACGTGCATCGCCCGACTACCATGCTGGGCGTGGGACTCCGGGTCGCCTTCCTGTCAGCCGAATGCGAGCCGTGGGCCAAGACCGGAGGCCTGGCCGACGTGGTCGATGCGCTGGCGCGCGCCATCGGCCGCGTGCCCGACGAGGCCGCCGAGATGCCGGTCGACGTCTTCCTGCCGCGCTATCGGGGCGTGCCGGACCCGCGGCCCGACGCGATCCTGGTCGAGAAGGTCGTCGCCGTGCCGGATCCCCGCGCACGCGCCGGTTCGACGTCGGTCACGATCGTCGACGTCGCAGCCGACGGCTATCGGCTGCGGCTCGTCGATCACCCACCGGCGTTCGATAGGGACGGGTTCTACGGCGACGACGCGGGGGACTACCCCGACAACGCGTGGCGCTTCGGCTTGTTCGCGCGGGCCGCGCTGGAGACGTTGCGCGCCGAGGGGCGCCGGATCGACGTGCTCCACCTCCACGATTGGCAAGCGGGACCTGCGGCGGTGTTCCGCGACCGCCTCTATCGCGACGACCCGATCATCGGCCGGGCGGCCATGGTCATGACGCTCCACAACCTCGCGTACCACGGCTGGACACCGAACGCCGACCTGCCCCAGCTCGGGCTCCGGCCCGGGGAGAGGGCGCCGGGTCAGAACGCCGATGGCATCGACCTGCTGGCGGCGGGCATCGTTGTCGCCGAGATCGTCAACACCGTCTCACCCGGCTACGCGGCGGAGGTTTTGAAACCTGCATTCGGCATGGGGCTCGACGGACTGCTCCGCTCCCGCGACGATCGCTTCCTGGGCATCCTCAACGGGCTCGACACCGCGCTCTGGGACCCTGCCAACGACCGTGTGCTGGCGGCGCCGTACTCGCGCCGCGACCGTGCCGGCAAGATGGCCTGCCGGGCGGACCTGTTGACCCGCAACGGGATGGACCCGGCCGATACCGGGCCTGTGATCGGCATGATCGGGCGCCTCGACCCGCAGAAGGGCTTCGACCTGCTGGCCGGCGCAGCTCCGGCGCTCCTCGAGCGCGGGGCGCGGCTGATCGTCCAGGGCTCGGGGCACGCGTCTCTTGCCGACCCCTTCCGGGCATTGGCCGAGGAGTCGCCCGGGAAGGTCGCCTTCATCGAGCGGTTCGACCGCGAGATGGCGCGTCGGATCTATGCCGGCGCCGACTTCTTCGCGATGCCATCGCGCTTCGAGCCGTGCGGGCAGGGACAGATGATCGCGCTCCGTTACGGGACGTTACCGATCGTCCACCGGACCGGTGGCCTGGCCGATACGGTGATCGACGTAACCCGCCAGCCGGGTGCCGGCACGGGCTTCGTCTTCGACGAGCCCACGGTCGAGGCGTTGCTCGTTGCGTGCGAGGCCGCGTTCGCGCTCCGGGAGCGACGGGGAGCAGTGTGGGACCGGCTCATCGACCGCGGGATGGCCGTCGACTTCGACTGGACGACAGGCTCCGCACCCAAGTACCTCGACGCCTACCAGCGGGCCGTGGAGATCCGTCGCGGCATATGAGTCAGCCCAGGGCCCTGAGCAGGGCCGCCATCGTCTCGGCCGGATGGAGCCGCTGGGGCGAGTGGGACCCACCCGGGATCGTGATGACGTGGCCGGCCCCGATGACCGCCTCGAACGCTGTGACGGCCTCGGCGCTGACGTAGCCACCGGTCGCAGGCTCGCCGCGGATGACCCACGTGTCGATGCCGACGGCCGCCGGGTCCCGCAGGTCGGCGAGGCCGCCGTCCCAATCGCCGTTCTCGGTCAGCACCGCCCGGGCCGCCGCCTCGTCGAGATCGGTCAGGGCCTCTGCCTTGGCGCGGATGTCCCTGTCGGACCAGGCCGGCTCGGCGGCACGGACCGCGGCCACCGCTTCGTCGAGGTCGTCGTAGGTCCGCTGCGCCGGATCGGACGCCTCGAGCGAGAGCAGCGCAAGCGGCAGGACCGGTGGGTCGATCAGGACGAGCGACACAGGCCGCAGGCCGACGGCCGGCAGGGCGGCGGCCGTGACGGCTCCCCAGCTATGCCCGACGACCTGGAGGTCGGCCGCCACGAGACCGGCTGCACGTACGAAGGCGGCGATGTCGGCGGCGTTGTCGCGGAACCTGACGTGGCCTTGCCAGTGCCCGGTCCGACCGTGACCCGCCTGGTCGACCGCGACGACGCGCCGCTCGGTGGCCGCGAGGGCAGGACCGATCCGCCACCAGACGGCCGCCGATGAGGTGACGCCGTGGATCAGCAGGAGCGGGCGTGCACCGGGGTCACCCCAGACGAGCGCCGACCACGGGATGCCGGCCGCCTCGACCGTGATCCGCTCACCGGGCTCGGGGTCCGCGAGGACGGCCGCGACACGGGGCGGAAGCGTGGTCGAGGTCATCGACTGACCCTAGCAGGTGGACCGGCGCACAGCGCTGCCGAGCCGCCAGCAGCGCAGGCGGTGGCGTGGTCTACTCCGGGGGTGTCGCTGCTGAACGACGAAGGGGCCCGCTCGAGACTCGCCGTCGTAGCGGCGACGTCCCTTGCGGGCTTCGTGGTCGTGGCGCTGCTCGTGCGCGCCGGTGTCACGGAAGCCTTCGACCTGGCCGCGCTCGAGGCGATGGCCACCCTGCACGGCGGCTTCCTAGATCCGGTCATGGTCGGGATCTCGGAGCTCGGTGTGGCGGATATCCTCGGGTTCTTCACGATGATCCCGGTGGGCTTCCTCTGGTCGCTCGGGGCTCGCCGTGCGGCCGTGTACGTCGGCTCCGCGTACTACCTGGGAGCGCTGGTCACGGACGTCGTCAAGTCCGCGTTGGCCCGTCCCCGCCCAGCCACGAGCTTCCAGATCCCGCTGAAGATGCCGGAGAGCGAGGACCTGATCTGGGCCGCGCTGGCCGTCCTGATCGTCATCGCGTTGTGGCGAACGCGGTACCGGACAGGTGCGTTGCTCGGCGCCGGACTCTTCGCGGCGACGATCCTGATCGACCCGCCGCGCATCGCGACCGCGGGCATCGACTCGTTCCCGAGCGGCCACGCGCTCCGCTCGACGGTGCTCGTCGCGAGCCTTCTCATCGCGCTGCCGTGGTGGCCACCATCGCGGCGCGTCATCGTCGCGTTCGCCGCCATCCTCCTCGCGATCGGCGTCTCCCGGGTGTACCTCGGCGAGCACCATCCGAGCGACGTCGTCGCCGGCTGGCTCCTGGGCGTGGCGTTCATCACGGCGCTCGCTTTGGTCCCGGTCTTCCATTCGAGCAAGGAGGCCGCGGCGCTCGAAGCGGTGAGTCGGCCCCGCACAGCCGGGTAGAATCGTCGTCCCAGTCGCCGCCGGAGGTCCGTCACCGACATGGCCAACCAGTTCGTGGTCCAGCTGAAGAACGAGCCCGGCTCGATGGCCACGCTCGCCGAGGCGCTCGCGGCACGCGGCGTGGACCTGCGCGCGATCGGTGGCGGGAGCATCGGCGACTCGGGCCACGTGATCATGACGACCGCCGACGACCAAGCGACCAAGAACGTGCTCGACGAGATGGGCTACGTCTACATCGAGGGCGAGTCGCTGGTGACCGAGGTCGATGACAAGCCAGGTGGGATGGCCCGCCTCTCGCGCCAGCTCGCGGACGCCGGCGTGAACATCCAGGGCCATCTGTTCCTTGGGCGGTGGGGCGACCGCGCGATGTTCGCATTCGTGGTCGACAAGCCCGACGTCGCGCGGCCGATCCTCGAGCGCAAGGGCTGACGCGTCCTCCCATAGGAGGAACGCCTGGTCGAAATCGATCTCACGCGGGCGGTGCTGGACGAGTGCGTCATCACGGCGCTCAACGCGCCGGAGCCCCCAACGCATCAGGTTCGAGGCGCATCAACAGAGCGGGACGAGAACAGGACATCACCCATGACAACAGACGCCATCGAGACCAGTGACGAACCCGTTCGGCTGGATGTGCCGGACTCGGAGCTCGGGGAGGGGCCCGTCTGGGACGTACCCTCTCAGAGCCTCATCTGGGTCGACATCACCGGGCGGTTCGTCCATCGCCACTGGCCAGCCGACGGACGAGTGGCCAGCTACCGAACGCCATCGCCGGTGGGCTCCGTGTGCCTATCTCGATTCGGAGGCTTCACATTGGCCCTGGAGGATGGCTTCTGGATGGCGAACGAGGCGTTCGACGACCTGCGGCCGCTCGCGCTGGTCCATCCCGCGGACAGTGGACTTCGGTTCAATGACGGCAAGTGCGATCCCGCCGGCCGATTCTGGGCGGGGTCGATGGCGTACTCGGAACGCCCCGGAGCCGGGGCTCTCTACCGCCTCGACGCCGGATCCAGTGTGACGCGGGTCCTGGAAGATGTCGGGATCTCGAACGGGCTCGATTGGAGCGCCGACCAGCGCACGTTCTACTACACCGACACGCCGACGCAGAGGGTCGTCGCGTTCGACTACGACGTTACGAGTGGTGACCTCGGCGACCGCCGCATCCTGGTGCGGATCGAACCCGAGCATGGCGCTCCAGATGGCCTGACGGTCGATGTGGAGGGCTACCTGTGGGTTGCACTCTGGAACGGCTGGTCGGTTCGCAGGTACACGCCAGATGGGCGTCTGGACCGCGTGATTCGTCTGCCGGTCGCCCAGGTCACGAGCTGTGCCTTCGGTGGGCCAGACCTCCGTGACCTGTACGTCACCAGTGCTGCCTACAACCTCAGCGCTGACGACCGTCGAGCCCAGCCGCTAGCCGGATCCGTATTCCGGCTACGTCCAGGTCCCATCGGACGGCCAAGCGTTCGGCGGCATGAGACCAACGTGGCGACTTGACGGCACGTCGCGATGGTCACGTCGTGTGGGCGCCAGGATCCTGTGTCAGTACAGCGGCAAGCGCGTCCGTCACGATCTGCGCCTCGCCGTCCTGGAGCGTCATCGCGGTCAGATAGATCGTCGAGTCTCCAACAACGCCAACATCGACCGGCGGATCCCACTCCCTGAGCTCAGCTGCGATGGCTCCAGCTGACCGACCGAGCGATGGGTCGAGATCCAGGCGCGCACGCGGTGTCCCGGTTCCCGCCTCGCCCGGGAACTCCCTCGTTACCGTCACGTGGGGAATCGCCCCAAGGCTGGAGACCCAGCCGCTGATGATCGCTTCTTCTCTTTCCAGGATGGCGTCGGCGTCGAGGTCGAGGAACCGCTCGACTGCGACGAGTACGCCGACGAGGTCCTCCTTCGAGACCTTCATCGGTCGTCCTAGCCGCTGATGCGGCGAACTGTGGATACGGCACGCCTCGATGAGATCCGCTCGGCCGAGGATGAGGCCCGAGCTCTGGGGTCCGCGGAGGCCCTTTCCGCCACTGAACAGCACGAGGTCCGCACCACGCTGAGTGAACCGCCAGAGATTCTCCCGCGGCGGGAGCTGCGCGGCTGCATCGACCACCACCGGCAGGCCGTGAGCGTGGCCGATATCGATGACCGTCTCCAACGCCGCCGCGCCCGTGGCGAGATGCGGACCGGCGAAATAGAAGATCGCGACCGTTCGGTCGGTGATCGCGGCCTCGATCTCCCATGGGAAAGTCTGGAACAGGTTGCCGGCCTGGATCATTCGAGCACCGGCCAGCTGGATCGCGATGTCGTACGGATTGCGCTGTCCGGCGAGGACCACGACGTCTCGACGCTCGGTCGACTGCGGATCCCGCATGTACCGCCCGGCCGCGACCAGGTCGTTACCGGTGATGCATGCGAGCGTGGCAAGGAAGAGGCCGGCGGACGCACCGCCAGACACGTGAGCCGCCTCGTTGCGGGTCAGCTCGGCGATACGGGCCGAGACCGCGAGCTGTAGCTGGAACATGTCAACGAAGCTGCGCGAGGCATCGGCCATCGCCGCCGTTACCTCGGGCGCAAGCACTGACCCGCCAAGCCTCGTCAATGTCGCGTTCGCGTTGATGATCGGTCGAACGCCAAGACGTTCGTAGACTGAGGTCATCGCTTCAACCCATGCTCGCGGTTGACCCTCGGACTGACCCGATGGCAGTGCCTTTCGTGACAACGTTACCCATCATCGACCCCTGTCCGATGCCGTGCGGACGAGCGTTAGGCATCGGGCCAGTTCCCGAGCGTTGCGTAGAGGCGCTCTCTCGCAACGTCGATGAACGCATCAGTCACCGGTCGTGCATCCGCGATCGTGTACGGGAGACCGGCGTATCGGACGTACCAGCCAAGCCGACGAAGGGCGTTCGCTGCGTCATCCCATGAGATACCCATCGCCTCAGGCCGTATGTCAACGCCTGTCCGTCGCAGTGTCTCCAGGATCGCCTCGGGCTCGTTCTCCTGGAGGTCGGACCCGAGATAGATCCCAAGGCCCACGCCCTGGCCGTGGATGAAGTGCTTGTTCGTGACGTACTCGAGGCAGTACAGGAAGCAATGATCGACGCCGTTCAGGTGCCGGTCATTCCAACCAGCGTTGTGGTACGCCGCTCCGCCCCAACGATGGGCGAGCATCAGCGTCCGGATGCCCTCGTCGCTCACGTCTCGAATTGCGTCGACGCTCGTCCGGACGGACTCGAACCAGACGCGGGACTGGGCCACGAGGTCCGCGTCGTATGGCCACTGGCGCTCTTCGTTGCCCGTGTCGTGGGCGAGCTTCCAGTCGAAGTGCGCGGTATGAGCAGAGAGGACGTCGCACACGCCACTTCGATTCAGGTGGGCAGGCGCTCGCTTGATCACGTCGAGGTCGACGTAGACAACCTCTGGAACCGCCCAGCCGATGGCCGAGCTCTTTCCCTCGGACCTGATGACGGCACGGTGGGCAAACGGTGCGTTGGTTGTCATGGCGGTTGGCACCTGGAACAGCGGTACCCGCCGGACCCAGGCGAAGAACTTGGCGACATCGCTCGCCTGGCCGCCTCCGAGGCCCACGACACTGGCGTATGCCGGCAGCTTCGCGGCTGCCGCCGTAACTTCGTCGAGGTCGAGCGACGTGACGAAATGGACGCCCGCCAGCTGCGACCCGAGGGAAGCTTCGAACATCGGCCAGAGGTCTTCCATCGTCACGACGAGATACGGTCGGTGAGCGATGCTCGCCAGCTCTTCGACGAGGTTGCGACCGAAAACCGTCAGGAACTCGGATCCGCTGGAGCGACTCATCGAGCCGCTGCCGAGCAGCTCAGACGCCCCATCGCGCACGTTCCTTCGCGATCGGCTCCTGCCTTTTCTCGTTCCCGGTCATCGGTGCGATACCTCGTCAGGACGCCCTTCTTCTGGAAGTATCAGCCCGCCGCGACGGCGGCGGATCGAGCCGCGCGGCTGCTGGGACAGTCTCTCGAGATACCGGCGGTAGGCGAAGAGGATCGTCCGCTCCAGGGCCAGCGTGACCGGATGCCCGCTCTCGACGAGCCAATGCTCGAACCGCTCGATGTCGTATCGGTGCGGCCGATGGTGGTGGGCTTGATGCCCTCGGTCGCGAGATCAGCGAAGAACGCCGGGTAAACTTCGCGGAACGGCGTCGCAGGACCTGCGGTCCTGTTTATCCGGGCTCCTAGGGTGCCTCGGATGGCTTGGCCTAGGTCCTCAGTCGGGGTTGGCTGAAGGAACCTCAGCGGGGTTGCCTAACCGTCAACCCCCATCGCTGTCAGTACCTTGACCGTAACCTCGTGCGGGAGTAGGTCAGTTGGCAGAGCGGCAGCCTTCCAAGCTCAATGCCAGGTCATGCCGGGTGGCGCAAGGGTAGAGCTGGCGGGTCTGTCGAGGAAAGCTCCCCGATCCGTCCCACGGAGTTCCTGGCTACCACCTCAGACCTTGCTGATGCTCCAGCGATGGAGCGCCGGTAGCCCCCCTCCGCCAGCCAGCAGAGGGCAACGACGGTGATGGCGACCCCCATGACGAGGTAGATCGCCTGGAGCGGCGGCTCGTTGCTGTAGCCGATGATCGCGATCTCGACCGCGACCCAGATCAGCAGAGCGACGCCGACGACGAACGCGGCAAATGGCGCGAGCGGATGGCGAAGCCAGGCCAGCCCAGCCGCCGCCAGCGGTCCGAGCCCGAGGACCGTGAACAGGATCAGTCCTGGCCCAAGGTAGGTCTCGAAGGGCGAGCCGACGAGCGCCGACAACGGCAGCGGCATGATCTCGCCGCGCGGCGCGACGATGAGGACCAGGCCGCCGCCGAGCGCGCCGACACCGAGGAGCACCTCAAGGGCGATGCTCGCCTTGGCGAAGCGGCTGAGCGGTGCGTTCGCTCGGCGCGCCGGCATGTGGGGGGCGGTTTGCATCGAACTCCTCACTCTCATTTCCGGTACGTGGCGGGCACGATCGAATCGGTCATCAGCCGATGAAACGCATCCGCCTCCTCGAAGACGACCGAATGACCGGCATCCTCGTAGGTGATCAGTTCCTTGTGGGGCGCGGTCAGCCCGTCGAACCATTCGTGGGCAAGGTCTCGGCGGCCGGCCAGTTCATGCGCGCCGTCGAGCACGTACACCGGCACCTCGAGTGCCGGCACGTCGGTCCGGAAATCGATGCCTTGGAGTTGCGGGTACATCAGCGAGAACATGTCGACGAGCCCGCGGATGACATTCACCTTGTCGATGAACGAGTACTCGCTCGCGAGGACTCCGTACGGCCCGACACCGGAAGCGTTGCCCCGCTCCACATAGAGGGCGGGCGGCGTATAGGGCGTCTCGAGCAGGGGGTAGTAGCCCATCACGACGCTGTTCGCCCACGGCGTGTCGCGGTAGGGCGGCTCGCCGAGGGTCAGGATCTGGTCGTACAGGTCGCCGTTGCCCGTGCGGTCGGCGTAGGCGAGCAGATCGCGCCAGATGATGCGGTCGGTCTCACGCTGGCTGACCATCTGGCCCGAGCCAATGTACGCATGGAAGAGGTCGGGTCGATCCTGGACGGCGAGGACACCCAGCGTCGTCCCCCACGACTCCCCGAGCACGTAGATCTTCTGTTCGCTGAATCGGTCGCGTAGGTACTCGCTCAGCTCGACCATGTCGGCGACGGCGCGTTCGAGCGTCAGCGACGAGGTCGGGTCGAGCGCCCCATACGACCTGCCGCTCCCTCGCTGATCCCAGACGGCGACGACGAAGTCGGCTGTCAGCGGCTCGAGCAGCGCCCGCGCGTACGCGAGATCGCTCTGCCCGGGTCCTCCCGATAGGTACAGCAGGACCGGTTTGTCAGGGTCTGCGGCCCGGATCATGACGGTCTGGTCGGCGGCCCCCAGGCGCACAGTCGCCATCTCCGCGATGCCGCGCGGCGCCGGCTGGCCGTCGGGCCCCATGACCGGAGGCGTCGATGCCGGCCAGGCGACGAGGACCACCAGCGCCGCGGCGATGACCCCCACCATCGCGGAGCCGAGCGGCCGCCGCCGAGGGACACTCGGCGACCAGCCCAGTCGCCGCGCGACGGCGAGCCCGACCAGAACCCCAAGGGCGATCGGCGGCAGCGCCAACATGGAATGGATGCCGCGGGTCAGGACGAATGCAATGACGCCGTAGGGGTTGTCGAGACGGAGGTCCAGCGACGGCCCGACGACGTTGAGCCGACCGGCCTCGATCCCCAAGAAGTAGACAAAAAAGAGGACGACGAGGCTCCACCGAGACCGGACAAGTGCCCCGCCTACGGTGCCGACAAACAAGCCGACCGCCATCACGAACAGGGCATTCGCCGCTGTCGTCGGCCCACGTGGTGCCACAAAGGATGTCAGGAGCCCAGCGGCAACGCCGATCCCAAGGGCGACCGCCACAGCAAGCTTGCGATTGGAGACGAGCGACGCTGCCCAAGGGAGCGAGATCCCCGGTGCCAGTGACGTAGGTTCGAGACGAGCCACAGGGCGGCCCTCCATGCTCTGCCGCGGAGGGTCGTGTCTTCGGTTGCCCACCCCACGGCGATCAATGGCATGGTCGCGGCTTCGACCTCACGAGCGTCAGTGCCGCCAGGCACATTCGCACCGTGCCGCCAGACACCCTGTGCATCACCGTGGCGCCCGACGCGCTCGCCGAACGCGCGTCCCGTCGCCGACTGGACCCAAGCGTCAATCACGATCGCCGATAGGGCCATCTGGACGGGCATCAGGGCTGTGCGGCTCTATGACGCGAAGGTCGGTCCGACGATGCTGTTGATGGCGTATCAGGCCACTCGACCACAGCAACAAGGTGTCCCATGCATACGATCTCGAACCGACTTGCCGCCCTTGCAACTGTGCTCGCTGCGGTCGCAGCGTTGGCTGGCCTGGCCGTTACCGGCCTCTACGTTGACTCGCCCAACTGGGTCCAGCAGGCGCAGGGAACTGACCTCGCGACTCTGCTCCTAGCCGTTCCCGTGCTGGCATTGGGCCTGTGGACCGCCTCACGCGGCTCGTCGGCCGGTCGGCTGGCGGTCGTGGCGGGGCTGCTGTACCTCGTCTACAACTACGCGATCTTCGCGTTCTCGGTGGCGCTGAACCCGCTCACGGCCGTCCACATCGCCATCTTCGGCCTGGCGCTTTGGAGCCTGTTGCTGGCCGGTCGTTCTGCCGTCGAAGGCGCAGAAAGCGTGACCGGCCGCCTCAACCGGCGCGCAGCGGGCGGGCTCCTGATCGGGGTGGCGACGATGTTCGGACTGCTGTGGCTCGGGCAGATCGCGACGGTCGCGACGACGGGCATGCTGCCACCGGACCTCGTCAAGGCGGACATCTCCAGCAACCCGGTCTACGCCCTCGACCTCGCCTTCTTCTTGCCATTGTGCGCGATCGCCGGCACCGGCCTTCTGCGCCGAAACGACGCCGCGGCCTTGGCCTTCCCCATGCTCGTGTGGGTTCCGCTGATGGGCGCGGGCGTGGTGGGCGGCATCGTGTTGATGGCCGCAGCCGGTGATCAGACGGCGGTGCCGGTGGCTGTCGCCATCACCGTCCTTGGGGTCGTGTCCTCGATCCTCGCGGCGGTCGCCATCGTCGTACCCCGAGCAGCCACCGGCCCGGTCCGTGCTACCACCAGTCCCGCACAGCAGGGAGGCTGATTGCCATGCGCAAGATCGTGACTTTGTTCGCGTTTCCAGCCGTGACCGGCGCGGCGCTTGTCGCCGCGGTCGGCTTGTGGCGTCGCAACCCGCGAATCGGTACGGCGTTCGTCAACTCCGTTGTGAATCCAGCGCTCCTCCGGCGCGGGCTTGCGGGCTATGGGAACTCGGAGATCGGGACGCTCGAGCACGTCGGACGCAAGTCGGGAGTGCGGCGGCTGACCCCAGTCCATCCGGAGCCGACACCGGCCGGTTTTCGGATCATCGTTCCACTGGGCATGCGGTCTGAGTGGGCGCGTAACGTGATCGCGGCTGGTCACTGCCGGCTTCTGCTGCACGACCAGGTGTTCGACCTCGACGAACCAGCGATGGTCGATGCAGGGGAGGCGCAGGATCTGCCCTGGCCGCTGGGGCGCGTTCTGGCGGCGCTCGGGTTCCAGTACCTCAACATGCGAACGTTCGCGTCGCACCCAGGCGGCCTCGAGATGGCAGAAGGGGATGCGTTGGACGCAGACGCATCAAATGCAGAGGCGGTATCCGAGGTCGAGAGAGACGAGGCGATGGCTCTTCGCTGATCGTCTTCGCGGGGCCGAGGTCAACCCTGACCGTCCTGCGAGCGTGCGCCTCCCCGTCCGGTTGGCCAACATCGATCCGTTGGCAAAGCGGCAGCGTTCAAGCTCAATGCCAGGTCACGCCGGGTGCGTGAAGCGTAGAGTTGCGGGCGCCGCGATGTGAAGCGATGGGGCTGCTCTGAGTCAGCGCGCGCGCCGGTAGTGCATGGCGACCGCGCCGCTGCGGAGCGGCTTCGCCGAGACCAGCTCGAGCCGTCGCGTGCTGGGCAGCCCGCTCTGGTACAGGGTCGGGCCGTGGCCGGCGATCCTGGGGTGGA
>DASTIG010000160.1:0-4590 GCA_035717785.1 Candidatus Limnocylindrales bacterium | reverse complement strand
GCAAGGATGCCGACGGGCACCCAGCCGAGACTCCGTCGGCGCGCATCGACGATCAGTGGCGCCGCGATGATCGGGAGGAGCGCGATCCCGAGGACGTGGCATTGCATCGTGATGGCGGTCCCGACGGCAGCGACGAGCCACCAACGGCGGTCGCCGCCAGACCATGCCTTCCAGGCGCCAGCCAGGGCCACGGCGCTCGAGAGCGCGATCAGATTCGGGTTCCAGATGAACGTCGACTCGTCGACGGCGGCGGTCGACGTCGTCATCACCAGTCCCGCGACCAGGCCGGCGACCGGACCGCCGATCGACCGAGCCAGCCACCACACGACACCGACCGCGGCTATGCCGGCCACGGCGATGAGCGTCACGACCGCGAGGGGTGAGTCGCCACCGGTCAGCGCCGCAGCGGGGGACAGGATGTAGTAGTACCAGGCGCCGTGATGGACGTCGCCGATCGACGTCGGCGGGCCAAGAAGCGGCAAGACGCCATCGCGGACGAGCGTCCTGAGGACCAGCATGTCGTGACCCTGGTCGCCGTCCCATGTCCCGCGCGTGGCGAGGTCCGGCAGACGCAGGAGCGCCGCGAGAAGGAGCAGCCCGGGCAGGGCAAAGCGATCGACGACCGCCATGCCACCAGCGTCTGACGCGAAGCGCCGATCGGTCACGTCGCGGCCATCCGCCCGCGGGCACTGCCCGCCAGCTCGAATGCACCCTTCGGCAGCGGACGGAGCGGCTCGCCCGCCCACAGTGCCCGCGCGCGTTCCATGTTGATCGCGTCGTACCCGGCGTCCATGCCGGGTGTCTCGAGGATGTAGGTCGCGTCGATCAGGCGCGGATGGCGCAGGACATGCGCGAGGCCCGTGGCGGGGATCCGGCCTGCCGCGAGATGCTCGTGCCGATCGGTCCGGGAACCGAGCGCCGAGCGCGTGTCGTTGAGGTGGACGAGGACGAGGCGGTCGAGGCCGATCCGCGCGTCGAAGGCGGACAGGAACGCGTCGACAACGGCCGGCTTCCCGACATCGATGCCCGCGCCCCAGGCATGGGCCAGGTCGAGGCAGAACCCGACGTCGGCCGACCGGACACCGCGCGTCCCCAGGATGTCGGCGATCGCGGCGAGCTCGTCGAGCGAGGTCCCGAGGCCGCCCCCGCCGCCGACCGAGTTCTCCAGCACCAGCGTCGCCCGCTCGGCCGATCCCCCGTCGGCCCCGTCGCCGATGGCGTCCGCCAGGGCGAGAACCTCCAGGATCCCGTCGACGAGGCGCGCGGTGCCCACCTCGACGCCCGTGCCCCGATGCGACCCGATATGGACGTTGACGTACCTCCCCCCGAACGCTCGCGCGCCGGCCAGCTCCCCGGCCAACATCGCCACGGACCGCTCGAAGGTCGCCGCGTCGGGGCCGGGCAGGTTCACGAGGTATGAGGCATGGATCGCGACCGGCCGGATGTCCAGCTCGGCCGACTTCGTCCTGAAGGCCGCAAGCTGCGCCGACGGTTCGCGGCGGCGGCGCCAGGCCGTCGGGTTGTCGGTGAAGATCTGGATGGCGCTGGCGCCGATGGCGTGTGCGCGGTCGACCGCCTTCACCATCCCTGGCGCGAGAGGCAGGTGCGCGCCAAGCCGTCGACCGTCAGGCAGCATCCGGCGGTCAGCGTCGCCGGCCGTTGCTCTTGTCGTGCCCTGTCGTGTACTCGCCCCCGACGATCGGCTCGATCAAGCCGAGGTCGCCGTCGTTCCGCGCGTAGAGGATGGCCACATGCTCCGTCTCGGCGTTCACGAAGACGAAGAACTGGTGGCCGAGCTCCTCCATCGCGGCGAGCGCATCCTCCTCGAACATCGGCTCGATCGCGAACCGCTTGGTCTTGACGATGCGGCGCTCGTGCCCGGGCTCCGACGTCCCGTCGGCGAGGTCGCGCAGAATCCGCTTCTCCTGCTCGGGTCGCGCCCGGAGCCGAGGCTTCTCCTTGTAGTCGACCGCCTGGCGCTCGACCTTGTCGACCACGTCATCGAGCGCGGCCTGGTAACTGATGCCGACGGCGTGGCTGCGCAGGGTGCGGCCATCGATCACGAGCGTGACCTCAGCGATGTGCGCATCTGATGCGCTGCGGTGCATCTCGTTGGAGAACTCGACGATCGCGTCGGTCCGATCGTCGAGGAGACGTTCGAGTCGATGGAGCTTGCGCTCGGCGTAGCTGCGGACGCGGTCTGGGACCTCGACGTTCTTGCCCTTCACGATGGTCCGCATGCATCACCTCCGGGCTCTCGGGTCGTCGTCCGAGTATAGCCCCGAGGCCCCACCCGCTCCGGTCAGCGCTCGCGTGCGACCGTGATCGCGGAGACCCCGAGTGCGCCCGTGGCCTCCAGCGCCGAGGCGCACGCGGCGAGCGTCGCGCCGGTCGTCACGACGTCGTCGATCAGGAGGATCCAGCGCCCGCGGCAGGCGGGTTCCGCCCGGCCATGGACGACGAACGCGCCCGAGACGTTGTGCGCCCGGTCGCGCCGGTCGAGGTCGAACTGGGCGATCGTCGCCCGTGCACGCGTGAGCAGGGGGACGAACGGGAGCCGGAGCTCATCCGCCGCTCTACCCGCGATCAGCTCGGCCTGGTCGTAGCCGCGACGTCGCGCACGGTCCTCGTGCACGGGTACGTGCGTGATGAGCTCGGCGCCAACCCCGACGGCCGCCCAGCGGCGGGCGATCGCTCGCCCGAGCGGGTCCGCGAGCCGCTGCTCACCCTGGTACTTGATTGCATGGAGCGCGGCGCGCGCGACGCCGTGGAACGGGGCGCACCAGTCGAGCTGGAGGAGCGGCTCGGGGACGTCGCCGGGCAGCCCGATGGCCACACCCGCCGGGCTCTTCAGGCGGGCGTCGAGGGCCGGCTCGCAACGCGCGCAGATCGGTGGTCCTTCGGCCCGGCAGCCGACGCAGTTCGCCGGCAGGGCGGCGTCGAGCGCTCGAGCAGCGGCCGTCCGAACAAGCGAGGTGGTCGTCACGCGGGCAGGATGGCCGGTGTCGCTCCACCGGCGATCACCGGGGACTTACCGCCGACGTACTCGACCGCAACTGCCCAGGATCGAGTCTCACGCGAGCTCGACGAGGTCGCCCACGTCCGTCCCCGATGCGTCGATGGTCCCGACGGGGAGCTCCAGGACGCCGTGCGCGCCTCGCACCAACGGCACCAGTCCCGTCCATGCCTTGAGATCGCGGGAGATCGCGACCACCGGCCGGGCGCCATCGGCGGCGGCTCGTCCGACGAACACCGCGTCGATCGGGAATCGCATGAACATCATGTGGATCCCGTTGGAGTCGGGCAGCCAGAGACCGGCACTGGGCGCCAGCGACGGCCGGCCCATCAGGCCCTTGAACTTTGCCCACAGCGACCCCGCGACCTCGACGTCCGAGGCAAGCACGCTCGAGCGGGTGCGATTGCGCGCGGCGGTCACCGGATGCGCTGGGACGGGCTAGCTCGCGCCCAGGTTCTGGACGATCAGGATGATCGCCGGCCCGAGGATGACGATGAAGAGCGACGGGAAGATGCACCCGACGAGGGGGAACAGCATCTTGATCGGCGCCTTCGCCGCCTGCTCCTCGGCGCGCTGGCGGCGCTCGATACGGAGCTGCTCCGACTGGACCTGGAGAACCTTCGACACCGACACGCCGAGCTGCTCGGCCTGGATGATCGCGCCGACGAAGTTCGTCAGCGGCCCGACCTCGGTCCGCGGAACGATGTCGCGCAGCGCGTCACGGCGCGCCTTGCCGACGCGCACCTCGGCCAGCGCCCGACGGAACTCGTCGGACAGCGGGCCCTTGAGCTTCTCGACCACCTTTGCGAGCGCGGCATCGAAGCCGAGGCCCGCGCGGACGGAGATCGTGAGCAGGTCCAGCGTGTCCGGGATCATCAGAAGGATGGCCTTCTGGCGCTTCTTCACCCGTCCGCCCAGCCAGAATTCCGGGAAGATGTACCCGAAGAGCCCACCCGCCACACCGAGCAGATAGCCGATCGGGAACGGGAAACCGAGCAGGCCGATGACGCCGAACAGGAGGGCGAAGAGGATGGCCCCGACGATCGCGCCGACCGCCTTCACCCCGAGCCAGTCGGCGACGCGAAGGTCGCCAGGGTTGCCGGCGAGGGCGAGACGCTTCTCGGTGCGCTCGGTGAACGAGGATGAGGCCGCACGGGACATCCGCCCCGACAGGCTCGCGACGAGCGGTCGCAAGGTTCGCTCGATGAACGGTTGCTGGAGCTCGAGCTCCTCGAGGTTCTTCGCCTGCATCGTGCCAAGCTGGGTCAGCCGGGCCTGCACCGGATCGACCGGCGAGCCGCCGGCCAGGCCGATGACGATGAGCAGGATGGCACCCGCGGCGAGCGCGGCGACGACGATGGGCATGAGGTCCGACATCGCCTAGACCTCGATGTCCACGATGCGGCGGATCATCACGAAGCCGATGAACATCATGAAACCGCCGAAGAACAGGATGATCACGCCGGCCGGCAGGCCGGCGATCGCCGGCGGGTTGGCGAACATCGGATCCATGAACCCGGGCGCTGCGACGAACAGGAAGCCGGCCAAGGCGATCGGCAGGAAGCCGACCACAT
>DASTIG010000159.1:0-9830 GCA_035717785.1 Candidatus Limnocylindrales bacterium | reverse complement strand
GGGCGTGGGCCTTGTCTGGCATCGGGAAGAAGCCGATTCTTCTTGTCGTCCTTCGTGCTGGCCTCTCCGGCAGACCGAAGTCCTTGGCCGGGAGCTTGGCCCGCTGCTTCGCAGTCAGTTTCGCCACGTCGGCGTTTCCTCCGGGAGCGATCTGGGGACGTCGATATCATAGGATCGTGTTCCCCGTCGTCGTCCCTCGGACCAGTACGAACGGAGAGACATGACTGAGAACCGCGCCAACTCTGCTCCGATCATCCTGGTTCCAGGGTTTTGGCTGGGCGCATGGGCCTGGGACGAGGTCGGCGCCGCGCTCCGCGCCGACGGGCACCATGTCGCCGCCCTCACGCTCCCCGGCCTCGAGTCGGCCGACACCGACCGGTCGACAATCACCTTCGCGGATCACGTCGAGGCGATCGTCGACGCGGTCCAGGCAGCCGGTGAGCCGGTGGTGCTGGCGGTCCACAGCGCAAGCGGGTTCTCCGGCTATGCCGCGACCGACCGGGTTCCCGAGAAGATCGCGGCCATGGTCTACGTCGACACGGCACCCGGGAAGGGCGCCCTCGATCCGGACTTCAACGACGTCGAGAAGCCGATGGTCTGGGCCGAGGTCGAGGAGGAGGAGAACCTCGACGGGCTGAGTGAGGAGCAGAAGCAGACGTTCCGCGAGCGGGCGGTACCCGTGCCCGGCAGCCTCATCCGCGAGACGGTCGAGTTGACCAACGACGCTCGCCGTGACATCCCGAGCACCCTGATCTGCACCGGGTTCACGGCGGAGCAGTACCAGACCTACGCCCGGGAGCATCCCGACTGGGCGTTCCTCGCCGGCATCCCCGAGCTCCGAAACGCCACGTGGGTCGATCTGCCGACCAGCCACTGGCCGATGTGGTCGCGTCCCAAGGAGCTCGCGCAGATCATCGGCGACCTCGCCAAGGCGCACGCTCCCGTCGGCGCCGCCTAAGCCCCGCTCGGACCGCCGCGGTCGCCTCAAGCGATCATCCGCCGGCTCACGGTAGCCTCACGGGAATCGCAGAACGCCGGGTCGATTCCATCCCGTGAGGATGGCCCCCACCCGAGGCTCTGAGGCGATTAGTGTCCCTGATGGACTTTGCGGACGCCCTTGTATTGCCGTCGAATCGGCCCTGGCCGTAGGGTGGGTGTGGCGCCTCGGGGACGCACGGCGGAATCCCCCCTCCGCCCTCACTGGGGCGCCGCTCCCGTTAAGCCGGTCTCCACGTCGAACACGTCGGGCGTGACGTCGAGCCATGCGGCGTTCGCCGCCATCAGCGCGACATTACGCCCTGTAATGACGTAGTGGCTGCGGGCCAACAGACTCCGAAGCTCCGAGACGGCATTAACCCTGACCCCGCAACGGTCCCGGACTTGCGATCCCGGTTCCCCCAGCCGGCCAGCTCGTCCGGGCCGACCGGGGCAACCTATTGGCCCCCCGCTCTGACCAGGTCGGCAGCGGGGGGCTTTCCTGACGGTCGAACCGGGTTCTGCCGCTGCGCGGCGATCCAGTCCCAGCACCTCCCAGTAGACCGCGTTGCGCTCCGTCCTGCGCCGCCTGAGCCTGATTAGCCGCACCTGAAGCGGCTGGTTCACACCGCCGTCCGCTAGCGTCCGGGGTTCCTCGTTCCCGCCTACAATCGGCGGTGATCCCCAAGTGACACAGGAGGACGGGTCCGAACGATGGCCAAGGATCGTCCTGAACCCAAGGCCGCGGAGCTTCTTGGGGATTGGCGCGCCGCGGAACGCGACACGGTCGCCGCAAAGGCTGCTCAGACGGTCGCAGAGCTAGCCCTCAGGGCAGCCGCTGCAGCGGAAGAGGCCGCGACGGAGACGGAGAAGGCCGCGACAATCGCTCTTGAGGCGTCCAAGAGTGCTCAGAGGGCCGCCACGAACGCCAAGAAGGCCGCGTTGCAGGCGTCAGAGGCGGCCCTCCTCCTGGCGGCTGGCGCCGAGGGCGACAAGGTCCGTGCGAACCACGCGCTCGCCAAAGCCGAGGAAGGCGAAAAGGCAGCGCGTGAGCGGTTCCACGAGGCCGAGGGCAAGGGCTTCCTCAAGAACAAGGGCTAGTCCTCGATATCGAACGCGTCCCGCGACACGTCGAGCCACTCGGGGATCGCCGCGCGCGCCTCGTCCAGCGCCCAGGGTCGCGTGCGCCGTTCCCGCTTGCGGCGATCAACTCCCAGCCCGCCTCCCAGTACTCGGAGCCGCGCTCGAGGCCATCCTGCGCCGCCTGGGCCTCCCACGCGGCGATCCAGGCATCGGCGGTCTCCGGTGCCACGCGCTCGCCGATGAGGCGGTTGCGTGTCGCGGCGCGACGAGCCTCCTCGATGCGTTCGGGGGTCGATCGGCGGGACATGCGGTGAGTCTGGGGTAAGCGCCAACAGCTAGGCTGTCCCCGCCCCGTCTCCGCACCGCGCTACGTCGTGACAGCTAGGTCGTGCGGGCGACCGGGGCTAGCAACGGTCTAGACACTATGGCCAAATCGTGGCAGCCATGGATTGGCGTTGGCCCCTCAGCGACGACGACCAGGAAACAATGGATTTGTAGAGTTCGTCGTCTAGCGGGCGCGCGTCGTCTCGATGGGAGGGACTGCCGTGGCGTCCTACGACGATCCAGGACTCGAGGCTTCCAGGCTCCGTGACCTGGACACCCGCCTCACGAAGCTCGAGCAGGCCCACGCTCACTCCGGTTCCCGGGCAGCGAAGGCGATCCTCGACCTCAAAGGTCTCGAAGAGTTAGGTTCAGCCGCCGAGGCCAGGCTCGAGATCGGCGATGAAGATCCATTCGAGACGCTGACGTCCTTGGCTACAAGGACGATGTCTACTTCACGATCAACCGGACCGACGGCACCGACTGGGCATCTCAAACGTGGTCGTCGAGATACCGGAGGGGACCACCCGCGTGATCGCTTTCATGCGGGGCTGGCTCGCCGGATACGCCGAAACCACGAGCAGTGAAACGTCCATGCGCGACCTCGTCGATCACCACCTTGGCGTTGCGTACCTAAACGTGCGCGTGTGGGAGGTGGGCCAACGAACGGCGACCCTTCGTGCGGCGATGCTGCTGCGCGACGTTAACGGCGACGACCCATGGACTTGATGGGTCGACGCGGTCGCGATCTACATGGGCCCACACCCGTAGCGCGCCCAGGCGCCAGCCCGGAGCTATAGGTCCCCCGGATAGCGCTTGAGCACGCGCTCGAGTTCGTGACGTGTCAGTCCACGCCCGAGTCCCCGTCGCGACTGTTCCTCCGCGCCGGCGACGAATTCAGCGCGGAGGCGCTTGTTGAGACCCTTGTGCTCCTCGGGGTGTCACGCGAGATGTCAGGCATCTCCCGCCGGATAGATCTACAACGAGGCGTGGACATCCGAGGAGCAGCGACGGGAAGCAGCCGCGCGAGGGGACGGCGCTCGATTACGTCAGGACACGGCGTGGTGCCTAGGGAACCGACTGCCACGCCGGGCTGCCCGTCACCCCCGAGAGCAGCAGTCGCGGCTCGCTGCCGTCGGCGGTCGCGACGAACAAGCCGCCCTTTGCGCCGCCATCTGGCCGAGTATCAGCGTCGACTTTGATGCCGAAGTTGAGCGTCACGAACGCGATCTGCGTCCCGTCTGGGGACCAGGCCAAACCGGGGGGCCACCAGCCCAGGCAGAAACAGCTACCGATGTGTGCAATCTGTCTGCGATCCGAACCGTCCGGGTCCACCGAAACGATGACCAGATTCCAGCCGTCGCCCGGCGGGTCCTCGCTGCTGACGAACGCGATGCGCGTGCCACCAGGGGTCCAAGTCGGGTCGACGGGGCCGAGTCCCTCGTCCGTCAGGACTCGCGTCAGGTCCGAGCCGTCTGGGCGCACCCGATAGAGGCGCGGCCGCACCGCGAAGACGATCCACTCGCCATCCGGTGACCAGGCTGGCGATGCCGGATCGACGTCACGCAGTGTGGCGATCGGCGTGGTCCTGCCCGAGGCGACATCGATGATGTGAATCTTCTGGAATTCGGTCACAGCGAGGCTTGCACCGTCGGGCGACCAGCCAACATAGCAGCCGAACGTGAGGTCGCAGCCCTCAAGGTCGCTTCGCAGAGATTCAGCGCCGGTCATCACGTCGACCACGATGACCCCGGATACCGTCGTATAGGCCAGTGATTGTCCGTCAGGGGACCATGCGAGGTCCTGGGCGGCTCTGACGAACAGCCCGCGACTGCCAAGCCCGGCTTCGCCTGAGCTGTCGGCCATCACTTGCCGGCCGGTTACTGGATCGACCATGTAGGCCAGGCTTTCCGATGCGAGGGCGATCACGCCGTTATGCCGTGGCCCAATCATGACGGAAGGAGCCGGGACGGCTCCTTCGTCTCGCGGCGGGACCGACCCGGTACCGAGCGCGATCGCCGATGCGCCGAAGGCCGCCGCGAGGAGCACGACCGCGTAGGCACGCCGGAGCCTCGAGCCTTCGCGTCCGATTCGGCCTCCCACCCGACGCCGATCGCCCGTGGCAGACGCGGGGATGGCGCCGACGCGTTCATGCAGAACGTCCGATGCGCGGACAGGTGCTTGCGCGGCCAGCCATCGCTGGAACTCTCGCTCGTTCATGTCGTGACCTCGGCCGGCTCGGCAAGGGTCACGCCTGCCTGCCGAAGCGCGACGTGGATCCGGGACTTCACAGTCGCGGCTGGGACGCCTGTACGTTCAGCGATCTCGTCCACCGTCAGGCGCTCGTAATAGCGGAGGACGAGGCAGATCCGATGATCGGCGCTGAGTCGACCAAACGCCCGACCCACGGCATCGCGGTCCGCTGCCTCGGCGGAGATGTCACCGGGCGCGGCCACCGCGCGCAGCTCATCGCTGACGTCGAGGATCCGTCGTCGCTTGGACCGGCGCAACGCATTCCGGCAGGTGTTGACCAGGATCCGCTGGAACCACGCGTCGACCCGCTCTGGGTCCCGCAGCGTAGACCAATTGCGCCACGCGGCGAGGAACGCGTCGTGCGTCGCGTCCTGCGCATCTGAACTGTCGCCGACGATCAGAGCCGCGAGTCGGTAGGCGGCGTCCAGTTGTCGGGCGGCGAACTCGGCAAACGCCTCGCCCTCATCACGGGTCACCCTCTCGACAGCGTACTCGCCCACCAACGCCGGCTCTCCTCCGGGAATTGCCTCCTATCTACTCGACAACGGCGGCCGGCCAAACGTTCACTCATGCACAGCAGTCTGCAATCGTCTCGGCGGGTACCGGCATCCGCGTGTGCCTACTCGTAGGATCATTCGTGGTCGGCTGGCATTCTCGGGCGCTGCATGACGACATCAGGACGTTCGATGCCTACCGGGCCAGGGTCCTCGAGCTACCTGACGCGATCGAGGCCGCCTCACCCGCGCGGCGCGAGGAGCTGAGCCGGACCTTGGCGCAGCGGGTCGTGGTTAGGGACCGGCGACTGGCGTCGATCGAGTGGGGTCCGGGCGGTGCGGCCCTTCTTCGAAATACAGCAGGAGTGCCCCCAAGGGGATTCGAACCCCTGATCTCCACCTTGAAAGGGTGGCGTCCTAGGCCTCTAGACGATGGGGGCGTGCGGTCGCGCCGGGGCCAGATTCTAGCAGAGGGCCTTTGTCAGGCTGGCCGGATGGCGAGCTGGAAGAGGATGATCGCGGCCGCCGCGAAGCCAGAGGCGGCCATGGCCGCCCCACCCCCGACGAGGGCGGTGAGGATCGTCGTGCCGCCGTTGCCGCGCTCGAGCCCGGCGCGCCAGATCGACCGCAGGCAGAACACCGCGAGTGCTCCGAACACGATGGCGAGCACGACCGCGCCCGACGCGAGCAGGGGGATCTGCGTCGCCTCCCGGACGGTGAGGACGTAAGCCATGTAGGCGATCGACCCGATGACCGCGACGACGAAGAAGATCACGCCGGGCGAGATGCCGCGCCGGCGTTCCACGGGCTCGTATCCCGGGTCGTCCTCCAGAAAGACATCGCGCGGGCTCGGGTCAGCGTATGGATCCCGGCGGACGCGGCGCTCGGTCATGCGTGCTCCTTTACCAGGGTCCGATGGTAGACCGCGACGTTGTAGGACAGGCGCGGCCGGGTCAACCGGGCTGCGACCGTGCGCCCGACCTCACCGAAGGCGGCGTCGAGGAACGTGCCCGCCTCGTCCAGCGACGCGAACGTCCACCAGCAGTGGAGGACGCGGATCTTGAACCCGGATGTCAGGAACGGACCGTCGCGGCGCGTCCAGATGCCGTACTCCGGGAGATCGCCCCGGAGCTGCGCGACGTCGTCGCGCCCGTAATCGTGGATAACGAGCAGCCGGCCGCCCGGCCGAAGAAGCCTGGCCGCCTGCTTGATATCAGCGGAGCCTGCACCGCGGAACGCGGACCACAGTCCGACGACGACGTCGGCCGACGCATCGGGCGCGTCGAACGCCGCCGGGCCACTCGCGTCCACGAGTGTGACCCGAGCGCCGAGAGAGATGAGCTGCCGAGCGCGAAGACCGGCGGATCCATCGACGACGACAACGTCTCGTCCCTCCACCGGACCCAGCGCCTCGATCGCCCGCGGGATCTTGCCCTCGACATCGAGGATCCGGGCCAGACGTTCGGACAGCCCGGTCTCCAGGTCGATGGGGAGATCAGCCACAGGCCGCGAAGTATAGGGCGAGCGGCCCGTGCGCTCAGGACGTGGTCACGCGACGAGACGGCTCTCACCCTGGGGGGCACAGTGCCGGTCGCTCGGACCGACCCGTCAGTCGGCCATCAGCACCGCGCTATCGCGGGCCGGGAGCGAGATTCCCAGCCGGCCTTCGCGGACGGTCAGCGGATCCGGGAACGACGCGGAATCGTTTCCCGGCCAGCGTTGCGCGGCCATGGTCCGTCCGTCCAGCTCAGGCACGACCAGCTCGAGCTGACACGGCTCGTCGCCGGCGTTGACCAGGACGAGCGCCGACCCGGTGGCACCCTCGCGCAGGTAGGCGATGAAATGCGACTCGGCAGCGACGACGCGAAAGCCGCCGTCTCGCAACGCCGGCTGGCCGTGGCGCAGCGCTACGACGCCTGAGATGTGCGCGAGCAGGTCGCGGTCCCAGCCATCGTCGGCGCTCCATGGGAAGGCCGACCGGTTGTAAGGATCGAGCTCGCCGGCGAGCCCGATCTCGTCGCCGTAGTAGATGAGCGGCGCGCCAGGCAGTGTCATCTGGATGAGCGTGGCAAGCCGCAGTGCGCTCCGGTCGCCGCTCACCATCGACAGGAACCGCGGGGTGTCGTGGCTGTCGAGCAGGTTGAGCTGGGCGGCCGTCACTGCCGGGTCGTAGATCGACAGCGCGCGCTCCAGGCGCATGGCGAAGGTCGGGGCGTCATCATCCCGGACCATCGCGTTGATGGTGAAATGCTGGGCGATCACCCTCCGGTCGAGGCGCCACGCGCCTGTGAACGAGATGATCGCCGTGGCCAACGGGTAGTTCATGAGCGCGTCGTACATGTCCCCGCCCAAGTCGCCCGGCTTCTCGTGCCAGATTTCGGCGACGATGTAGGCCTCGGGGGAGATGGCCTTGACGCGGTTGCGGAACTCTCGCCAGAAGTCGTCCGGGACCTCCTCCGCGACGTCGAGCCGCCACCCGTCGATGCCGAAACGGATCCAATGCTCGGCGACCGACAGCAGGTACTCGCGGGCGAACGGGTTCGAGGTGTTGAGCTTCGGCAACGCGGGCAGGTCCCACCACGCCCGATAGCCCAGGGACGTGAGCGAGGTTCGGCCGGCCATCTGGTCGGCGATCTGCTCGGCGGTCAGCGGGGCCAGGTCGACCGGGGCATTCTCGAGCGGATAGGCGCGGATCGGTCGGCCCGCATCCAGATCCTCGACGTTGAAGTAGAACCAGTCGCGGTAGGGCGACGCCTTGCCCGATTCGAGGACGTGGTTGAAGGGGAAGAACCCGCGACTCGCGTGGTTGAAGACCCCGTCGAGCACCACGCGGATCCCGCGCGCGTGGCATGCGTCGAGCAGCTCGCGCAGGGCGGCGTCGCCACCGAGCAGCGGGTCGACCGCCATGTAGTCGTAGGTGTGGTAGCGATGGTTCGACGCCGATTTGAAGACGGGGTTCAGATAGATCGCGTTCGCGCCGACGGCCTGGATGTGGTCGAGGTGCTCGACGATCCCGAGCAGGTCGCCGCCCTTGAACCCGTGGACCGTGGGCGGGCTATCCCACGGCTCGAGGGGCCCGGGCTTGACGACGCGGTCGCTCTTCGCGAAACGGTCCGGGAAGATCTGGTAGAAGACCGCGTCCCGCACCCATGCCGGGGTCTCGATCGTCACCGGAGGGCTCCTCGACGTGTGCCAGCCGGGACGGCCGCCGACCGCGTCAGGCGATGTTCAGGCGGCCGACGCGGTCAACGCTGGGTGGAGGGCCTCGCCCGTCTCGCTGTCGAACAGGTGCAGCAGGTCAAGCGGGATGATCAGATCCACGAGGTCGTCAGGCTTGACCCGGTGCTTCGAATTGACGATCGCCACGATGTCCTGGTCGGCCGCATTGACATGCAGGAGCTCCTCGTTGCCGAGGTACTCGACGACGTCGGCCCGAGCTCGGAACGAGGCGCGGTGCCCGCTCGGATCGCCGATATCGAGGTGCTCCGGCCGGAAACCGGCAACGAGCTTGCGACCTTCTGTGGCCCCTGCGTCGCGGAAGCGAGGCGGGACCGGGACCGCCCAGTCGGACGGGCCGACCAGCCGTGCACTGTCCCCAGAGCCCTCGACCGTAACCTCGATGAAGTTCATCGAGGGGCTGCCGATGAAGCCCGCGACGAATCGGTTAACCGGGCTGTCGTAGAGCGTCTGGGGCGGGCCGACCTGCTGGAGGATCCCTTCGTTCATGACCGCGATCCGCTGGCCCATCGTCATCGCCTCGACCTGGTCGTGGGTGACGTAGACCGTCGTGGTCTTCAGTCGCTGGTGGAGGCGGGCGATCTCGGCACGCGTCTGGACGCGGAGCTTGGCGTCGAGGTTCGACAGCGGCTCGTCCATCAGGAACGCGGCCGGCTCGCGGACGATCGCCCGACCCAGTGCAACACGCTGCCTCTGGCCGCCGGAGAGCTCCTTGGGCTTGCGGTCGAGCAGATTCGTGAGCTGGGTGGTCTCGGCTGCGTCCTTGACCCTCCGCTCGATCTCGGATTTGGACATCTTGCGGAGCTTGAGTCCGAATGCCAGGTTCTCCCGGACAGACATGTGTGGATACAGCGCGTAGCTCTGGAAGACCATCGCGATGTCGCGGTCCTTGGGTGCGACGTCGTTGACGACCCGATCGCCGATCTTCACCGTGCCCGCCGTGATCTCCTCGAGCCCCGCGATCATCCGTAGCGCGGTCGTCTTCCCGCAGCCCGATGGGCCGACGAGGACCATGAACTCACCGTCTGCGATCTCGACGTTCATGTCCTTGACGACATGGACGTCACCGTAGTCCTTCACCACGTGGTCGAACGTGATCGTCGCCATGACAGCACCTCCTCCCGCTGGACCATCGACCGCTCCATGGTAGGCGAACCGACGGCACGTGGAATCACTTGCGTCAATACGACCGCTCGAGGTCTGGAGGCTAGTCGTGCCCGCAGACGGTACGATCGGCCGCGATGGTCGCCTCGATCAGGGAGATGCCGCCCGGCATCCGGCTCTTCCTCGTGTACGCCTTGCTCATCCTGGCCGGCATCGGATTGAGCCTGCGGTTCGTCGTCGATCAGGCCATCTCGGCGCCCGTCAGCCTGCCCGGGATCGTCGTGATGATCCTGCTCGCCTACACGATCTTCACGACGACGCTCGTCCTCCAGCGAAAACAAGCCGCATACGGCCTCGCGATCG
>DASTIG010000158.1:0-5866 GCA_035717785.1 Candidatus Limnocylindrales bacterium | reverse complement strand
AGTTCCTCGTCGACGCCCACGCCGGCCTGCCGCTGTCCGTCCACGGCGACGGCGAGCAAACGCGCGACTACACGTTCATCGACGATGCCGTCGATGCGACGTTGACCGCCGCGGTCCATCCGCGCGCGGAGGGCGAGATCTTCAACGTCGGCACGGGGATCGAGACGTCGGTCAATCGATTGGCCGCCGCCGTCGGCGAGGCGCTCGGCGTCGAGGTCGCGGTGAACCACATCGACCGCCGCGACATCGATAACATCCGGCGGCGCGTGGTGAACATCGAGAAGATCCGGCGGATGCTTCGATGGACGCCGCAATGGACCCTGGACGCAGGCCTGGCCGAGACGGCGGCCTGGTACAAGGCATCCGGCTTTGCCCGCGAGCAGGCCGCCGAACCCTCGGCCGTGCAAGGTCGTACATGACGGACCAAGCTCTCGATGTGGTCGTCCTCGGCGGGGGAGGTCACGTCGGCCTGCCACTGAGCCTGACGTTCGCGGACGCCGGGCTCCGCGTCGGCATCTACGACACCAACCAGGCGACCCTCGATCGGATCGCGGCAGGCGAGATGCCATTCCTCGAGACCGGCGCCGATGAGCTGCTTCGGAGCGTGCTCGCGACCGGGCGCCTGGAGCTCGGCACGAGCGGGACGATGATCGAGCGGACCGAGGCGCTGGTCGTGGTCATCGGGACTCCCGTCGACGAGTTCCTCGGGCCGTCGATGACGGTTTTCGAGCGGGCCGTCGACCAGATCTCGCCGCACCTCCGCGATGGTGCGCTGGTCGTCCTGCGCAGCACGGTCTACCCGGGCACGACCGCATACGTGACCCAACGCCTCCGCGCGGCGGGCTGCTCGGTCGACGTCGCGTTCTGTCCGGAACGAATCGCCGAGGGGCACGCACTGGAGGAGCTGCACACGCTTCCGCAGATCATCGGCGCGGACGACGACCGGGCGGCCCAGCGGGCGACCGACCTGTTCCGCCACCTCGTCACGAAGACCGTCCGGACGTCGACCAAGGAAGCCGAGCTCGCGAAGCTGTTCACGAACACGTGGCGCTACATGAAGTTCGCGGTCGCGAATCAGTTCTTCATGATCGCGGACCAAGCCGGCGTGGACTACACGAATGTCCTACGGGCCATCCGCGAGGACTACCCGCGCGCGGCCGACCTGCCCGGCCCCGGCTTCGCCGCGGGGCCGTGCCTGTTCAAGGACGCGATGCAGCTCGCGGCGTTCACGACCGACCACTTCCCGATGGGCCAGGCGGCGATGCAGGTCAACGAAGGGCTGCCCGCCTACATCGTGGCGGCGCTCGAGCGACGGTACGACGGGCTCGCGGGCAAGACGGTCGGCATCCTCGGCATGGCGTTCAAGGCCGAGTCGGACGACACCCGGGCATCGCTCTCGTACAAGCTCCGCAAGCTCCTGTCGTGGTCCGGCGCCCGCGTCCTCGCGACCGATCCGTACGTGCAGGACGATCGCCTCGAGACGCTCGATTGCGTCCTCCGCGAGAGCGACATCCTCGTCCTTGGCGCGCCGCATCGGGCCTATCGCAACCTGGAGATCGGCGGCAAGGACGTCGTCGATGTGTGGGGCGTGCTCGGCCAGGGCATCCGGCTCTGATGCGGATCCTCGTCACAGGCGCGGCCGGATTCATCAACGGCTACCTCGTCCCCGAGCTCCTCGAGGCCGGCCACGACGTGATCGGTCTCGACGACTTCTCGAAGTACGGCCGGTTGACCAAGTCGTACGACGACCACCCGTGCTATCGCTTCGTCGAAGGCGACGCCAAGGACACCGCCCTGCTGAAGGAGCTGGCCGCCGATGTCGACCAGGTCGTCGCCTCGGCCGCGATGATCGGCGGGATCAGCTACTTCCACGAGTTCGCATACGACCTCATGGCCGAGAACGAGCGGATCCTCGCGTCGACGTTCGATGCCGCGATCGCCGCCCACCAGACGGGCCACTTGCAACGGATCATCGTCGTCTCGTCGTCGATGGTGTACGAGTCGGCGGCCGTCTTCCCGACGCCGGAGGGCGCCCAGCTCACCTCGCCCCCGCCGATCTCGACGTACGGCTTTCAGAAGCTCGCGTCGGAGTACTTCGCCAAGGGCGCCTGGGAGCAGTACCAGCTGCCGTACACGATCGTCCGTCCCTTCACCTGCGTCGGGATCGGCGAGCGCCGCGCGCTGCGCGACACCGACATCATGTCGGGCAACGTGAAGCTCGCGCTGTCGCACGTCGTCCCGGATCTCGTGCTCAAGGTGCTCAAGGGTCAGGATCCGCTCCACATCCTCGGCGACGGCTCGCAGGTGCGGCACTACACGTACGGCGGCGACCTCGCCCACGGCATCCGGCTCGCGATGGAATCGGACGCCGCGGTCAACGAGGACGTGAACCTGTCGACTGCAGCGTCGACCACCGTCCTCGAGCTCGCGACGGCGATCTGGCACAAGGTCCATGGCCCGGAGCGCGAGTTCCGTTTCGTCTCCGATCCGCCGTTCGAGTACGACGTCCAGATGCGGGTCCCGGACGTCCGCAAGGCACGCGAGATGCTGGATTTCGAAGCGACGACGTCCCTCGACACGATGCTCGATGAAGTCATCCCCTGGATCCGCGGAGAGGTGGAGGCCGGCCGGTTGTGAGCCGGCTCCTGCCCGAGCTGTACGACGCGCGGTTCGACGAGCGCGAGGTCAGCGCAAAGGACGCCGTCTGGCGCGAGATCGTCGCGTACCTGCAGCGCTTCGTCGATCCGGAGGCGCCCATCCTCGATCTCGCGTGCGACCGCGGCCACTTCATCCGCTCGGTCCGCGGCGCCGAGCGGTGGGCGACGGACATCCGTGACATGCGCGCCGCCCTGCCGGAAGACATCCGGTTCGTGCAGGCATCAGGGCTGGACCTGACCACGGTGATCCCCAACGGGTACTTCGGCACGGTGTTCATGAGCAATTACCTCGAGCACCTCGAGACCAGCGACGCGGTCGTCGACCAGCTGCGGGTCGTGCGCCAGTTGCTCCGTCCCGGTGGACGCGCGATCGTCCTCCAGCCGAACATCCGCCTGGTCGGGCCGCGCTACTGGGACTTCATCGACCACAAGGTCGCCCTCACCGAGCGCAGCCTCCTCGAGGCGGCCGAGCTGGCCCAGCTCCACACGGTCGAGCTGGTCACCCGGTTCCTGCCGTACTCGACCAAGGGCCGGCTGCCGACCGACGCGCGGCTGGTCCGCGCATATCTGCGCTTCCGACCGGCCTGGTGGCTCCTCGGACGACAGACCCTGCTCGTCGCCGAGGCGCGCGCGTGACCGCCCCGGAGCTGTCGATCGTCATGCCCGTCTTCAAGGAAGGCGAGGCCGTCGAGCCAGCGCTCCGTGCCCTCGCGCGCGACATCCGCACGTCGCATGAGATCCTGGTCGTCTACGACTTCGACGAGGACCCGACGGTCCCGGTGATCGAGCGTCTGGCCGCAGAGCTCCCCGCTGTCCGCGGCTATCGGAATGACCTGGGCCGCGGTGTCCTGAACGCGATGAAGGCGGGGATCGCTGGCTCGACCGGACCGTACGTCCTGATCACGATGGCCGACGGCTCCGACGAGCCCCACATCGTCGACTCGATGGTGGCGCTGGCGCGCGACGGCGCCGATGTGGTGGCGGCGTCGCGCTACATGTCCGGCGGACAGCAGATCGGCGGGCCGCCGTTGAAGCGGCTGATGAGCCGGACCGCCGGTTTGACGCTGCACTGGTTCGCTGGGGTGCGGACCCACGACCCGACGAACAACTTCAAGCTCTACGCTCGGCGGTTCCTCGACGCCGTCACGATCGAGAGCTCCGCCGGGTTCGAGCTCGCGCTCGAGCTCACCGTGAAGGCCACCCTCGATGGCCGGACCGTCGCGGAGGTCCCGACGACATGGCGCGACCGGACCGCCGGCAAGAGCAACTTCAAGCTCCGCAAGTGGCTGCCGCAGTACCTGCGCTGGTACCGGCAGGCGTTCGTCGCTCGGTGGTTCGGGGGCGTCCGCCGGGCCGCCCCATGATCGAGCGCTACCGACTGGCCCTCGAACGGGTCGGCCTGCCAGCCTGGTTCCTCGCGATCGACGTGCTGTGGATCGTCAAACCGGACACGCTCGGCATCGACGCCCGCCATTACCAGAACGCGGCCGCGGCCTGGCTCGCCGGCGGGAACCCGTGGGCGGTCACCGAATCCGGCATCCCGTACGCCTCGGCGCCGCACACGCTGCTCTTCTACGCGCCCACCAACCTGTTGCCGCTGACGGTCGCGACATGGGCCTGGCTGCTGGCCGGCCTCGTGGCTGCCGTCTGGCTCGTCCGTCGACTGGAGCTGCCGCTGTGGTGGCTGGCCTTCCCGCCCCTGCTCCACGGCGTGTGGAACGGCAATCCGCAGACGATCGCGCTGGCCCTCCTCGTGCAGGGCAGCCTGGTCGGCGCTGTTGCCGCGGTCGGTCTCAAGCTCTACGCCGCCATCCCGTTGCTGACCCGCTGGCGCCATCTCGTGATCGCGGGTGCCGTCATCGCCGCGGTGACCCTCATCCTGCCGTGGCAGATGTACCTCGACCGGGGGCTGGGCGTCGGCAGCCACCTGCAGACCGCCTGGAACGGCAGCGCATGGCGGATCCCGCTCCTCGTCGTCCCGACGCTCGTCGGTCTGTGGATCCTGCGCCGCCAGGGTGCCGAGTGGTTCGCGGTCCCGGCCGTCTTCCCGGCCACACAGTTCTACTACGTCGCGATGGCCCTTCCCGCCCTGGTCGGGCGGCCGGTCATCGCAGCGCTCCTCGCCGTCCCGATGGTCCTCATGGTCCCACTCGTCGTGATCGGGCTGGCGGTCCGGGAGGTGGCCTCCTCGCAGGGTTGGCTGCCGCGATCACGGGACGGGCGCCCCCTCGACGAGCCGGCGCCGCGCCTCGGCGAGGACCTCGGGCGGGATGGGGCGCACTGAGCCGGGCACGAGCCGGTCAATTCGTGGATCGCCGTACTGCGCAACGATCCGATGCAGGGAATCGGGCGAGGGGACGAGGACGAGCGATCGCGTGGGATCGACCTCGGGCGGTAGGGGTTCCAGCGCGACTGTGACAAGTGCTCGGGTCATGTCCGCGCGAGCAAGGAACAGTTCCCGCCCGGCCACCAGCAGTCGCCCGTTCAGGATCAATGCCGTCGTGGCCCAGATGGCGAGGCCGACGGTCGTGAACAGGCGCTTGCGTCCGACGGACGTGCGCTTGATGCCCCGGACCAGCACGCCCGCCGCGACGATCGCGAGAACGGCCGGGGAGTAGAGGTAGCGCGTGTACTCGGCTTGCCCATCGAAGAGATGGGCCCGGATCAGGGCCGCAAGCGCGTACTGGGCGACGATGGCGACCGCGATCCCAACGACGCGCGGTGAGCGCAGCCGTCGCGGATGCCGGGTCCCGACGGCCACGATGACCGCAAACAGGACCAGCAGGCCGGCTTCCGGGGGAACGCCTGCCACCACCCCCAGCACCGTCGCCAGGCCGTCCGCGACGAACCGCGGGATCGAGCCGATCGCGGTGAGGGACAGGGGATCCCGATCCGGGTTGACGCCGTGCTGACCGAACGCCAGGTACCACGCAAGGAAGACCGCCGCAGGCACGACGAGATACGGGACATAGGGCCGCCACCGTCGGTCGACGAGCCACTCGACGCCGACCGCGATGGCCATCACGACACCGACGCCGGACGTCGCCAGTGAGGCGAGGAGGAGACCTGCGACCAGCCACGCTCTGCCCGGTGCTGCAGGCCCGTCCGTGACCTCCATGGCGAGAAGGCCGAGCAGGGTCGAGCCGACGAACGAGATCTGGAACGCCCAGTACAGGTTCTCGAACCCGCCACCAAGGAACAGCACGATC
>DASTIG010000157.1:0-24934 GCA_035717785.1 Candidatus Limnocylindrales bacterium | reverse complement strand
CGCGGCTGACGAAGGCGTCGCGCCAGGGACATGCCCTCGGCATCGGGCTCGGTCCCGCTGGGAGATGCGACGTCCGGTTGCGCTGGCCGCGTCTGCGAGGACGCGCCGGTGACGGCGGTGCGCGGTGGGATCGCGGGCGTGGCCTCCATCGTCGTCGACACTACGGTTTCGTCGGTCCCACCGGCCATCGGTCGATGGTCCTGCCGGGGCTCGCTCACGCTCCCGCTCCGCGTGCGCCGCGCCCGTTGCCGCGGGCCTGCTGGAGGAGCTTGGCGACGGGCGTCCAGAGGCGGACCGCGTAGCTCGCGCGGCCCCTGACGAGCTCCGCGTTAGCCAACGCCGAGAGCATCCCGGCGGCTGTCGAGGGATCGCCGAGGAGGACGGTATAGGCGACTCCGACCTCCATCACGGTGTGCGCGTCCGTGACGGCCACGCCCGGCAGGCCGTGCTCGGCTGCGAACTCGGCCGCGCGCTCGTTACCGGAGCCGACAAGCCGGGCGTTGTGGACCTCGATCCAGTCGACGAGGGGCGGCAGTGACGCCATCCGGGCGTCCCGCATGAGCGAGCCTCGAAACCGGTCGAACGGGTGCGGGATCCCGACGAGCCCGCCCTGGTCGCGGATCGCGGCGATCGTCTCGACGGCGGGCAGGTCACGCGGGACCGGCCGCAGGAGGAATGCCCCGATGAGGTCGCCGTCGGACGTCCGGACCTCCGTCCCGATGATCACGGTCAGCCCGTCGGGGGCAGCGTCACGCGCGCGCAGCGCCCCGTCGATGCGGTCATGGTCGGTGATGACGACATGGGTCAGGCCGCGCTCGGCGGCGGCACGTGCCACCTTCACCGGATCTGCCAGCGAATCGAACGACGCCGAGGTATGGCAGTGGAGGTCGACGAAGGCGCGCGGGCCCGCAGGCCGCGCGGTGTCGATCTCCCCGCGCGGGACCATCCCTAGATCTGCTGCACCAGGGACTTCTTGAAGAAGTCGAAGTGTTCCAGGGCGAGCCCCGTCCCGAGCGCGACGCAGTCGAGCGAGTTCTCGGCGACGTGGCACGGCACCCCGGTCACCTGGGTGAGCAGCTTGTCGATATTCCGCAGCAGGGCGCCGCCGCCCGACATGACCATGCCCTTGTCGATGATGTCCGACGACAGCTCGGGCGGGGTCTGCTCGAGGACGGTGCGGACGGCCGCGACGAGCTGCTGGAGGGGCTGCTCGATCGCCTCCATGACCTCGGACGAGGTGATCGGAATGGTCCGTGGGAGGCCGGCGATGAGATCGCGGCCGCGGACCTCCATCGTGAGCTCGCGCTCGAGCGGCAGGGCAGTCCCGATCTGCATCTTGACCTCTTCGGCCGTCCGCTCGCCGATCCTGAGGTTGTACTTCTTGCGGATGTACGTGGCGATCGCCTCGTCGAACTTGTTGCCGCCCACCCGCAGCGAGTGCGACACGACGATCCCGCCAAGGCAGATGACCGCGATCTCGCTGGTCCCGCCGCCGATGTCGATGATCATATTCCCGGACGGTCCGCTGATCGGCACGTTCGCCCCGATCGCGGCGGCGAGCGGCTCCTCGATCAGATAGGCGTCCTTGGCACCCGCCTTGAGCGCGGCGTCACGCACAGCGCGCTTCTCAACGGACGTCACCCCGGCCGGCACGCTGATCATCACCTCAGGCCGGCTGAATCCGATCCGCCCCTTCGTCGCCTTCGCGATGAAGAACCGCAGCATCGCCTCGGTGATGACGTAGTCGGCGATGACGCCGTCCTTCATCGGCCGGATCGCCTGGATGTTGCCAGGCGTCCGCCCGATCATCTCGCGGGCCTCTTCGCCCACGGCCACGATGCGGTTGTCGTCCGACACCGCCACCACGGATGGCTCGGTGATGACGATGCCCTTGCCCTTGACGTATACGAGCACGTTGGCCGTGCCGAGGTCGATGCCGATCTTCATGGGGAGGTGGTGTCGTTCCCTTCTGCGAGGCGCTGGATCCTGGCCCCGAGTTCCAGGAACTTGCCCTCGATGTTCTCATAGCCCCGATGAACGTGATGCGCACCGCGAATCACGGTCGGGCCGTCGGCGGCCAGCGCGGCGAGGATCAGCGAGGCACCGGCCCGTAGGTCGCCGATCTCGACATCGGCGCCGTGGAGCTGCGAGCGACCGGTGATGACGGCTCGATGCGGGTCGACGATGTCGATCTGCGCGCCCATGCGACGCAGCTCGGACATCCACTCGAGCCTGTCCTCGAAGATCGTCTCGTCGACGTGGGACGCGCCTCGGGCCTGGGTCAGGAGCACCGAGGTCGGTGGCTGGAGGTCAGTCGCGAGCCCCGGGTACGGCCCCGTCTCGATGTCGACAGCCCGGAAACCGGGATCGTGGAGTGCCGTGCCGTCGACCTCGATCGTGTCGGTACCGCAGACGACGCCCACGCCGGCTCGCCGGACGGCATCGACGAAGGCACCGAGGTGTTCGCAGGGTGCGCCTGTGAGCGTGATGCGGCCACCCGTCACGGCGCCGGCAACGATGAACGTGCCGGCCTCGATGCGGTCCGGGATGACGCGGTGGTCGGCACCGCGCAGCCGCCGCTTGCCCTCGATCTCGATCGTGTCAGGAGATGTTCGCTCGATATCCGCACCCATTTTTTGCAGGAACGAGACGAGGTCGTCGACCTCGGGTTCCTGGGCGGCGGGGCGGATCACCGTGTGGCCGTCGGCCAGGGTCGCCGCGAGCATCGCGTTCTCCGTGCCCATGACCGACACGAAGGGAAAGCGGACCTCCGCGCCGCGCAGCCGACCGGGCGCGGTGGCGAAGTAGTAGCCGTTGCGGTACTCGATCTGCGCACCGAGTGCGCGCATCGCTTCGACGTGCAGGTTGACCGGTCGCCGGCCGATCCGATCGCCGCCCGGGTTGCTGATGATCACGCGACCGAAGCGCGCCAGCAATGGGCCGAGGAGCATGAAGGAGGCACGCATCTTGGCAGCGGCCTCGAGCGGCACGAACTGCCACTCGACATCGCCGGCGGCGACCTCGTAGACGTTGTCCTCGGGATGGTCGACCACGACGCCGATCTCGGTGAGCGTCTGCGCCATGACCCGCACGTCCTCGATCTCGGGCATGTTCGTGATCCGGCAGCGCTCGCCGGTCAGGGTGGCCGCAGCCAGCATCTTGAGCGCGGCATTCTTGGCGCCGCTGATGGCCACGGACCCAGACAGCGGCCGCCCGCCCTCGACCCGGAAGACCTCCCGGGTCACGGGCTCAGGCACGTACTCCCAATGAAAGGGACGTGCGTCAGCCACGTGGTCGCCCCGCGTTACGGCCGATGCCGCGGTCCCTCGCGGTATCGACGCTCCGCGACGCGGATCCGAAGGAGCGCCTGCTGCAAGGCGGCTCGGGCAGCAGCCAGGTCGGCACCCTCGTGGTAGCCGGACTCGAGCGCCTTCTCCGCCTCGCGCCGGGCCTCCTGCGCCTTCTCGAGGTCGATCTCGCTCGACATGTCCGCGGTCTCGGCGAGCACGACGACCTTGTCCGGGCGGACCTGGAGGAAGCCGCCGACGATGGCGAATGACTCTTCCTGGCCACCCTTGCGGATCCGCAACTCCCCGACGCCCAGGGTCGAGATCAGCGGCGCGTGGTGTGGCAACACCCCGAGCTCTCCCTCCGACCCCGGCAGCTGGACCGAGTCGACCGTGTCCGAGTAGGCGAGCCGCTCGGGCGTGACGATCTCGAGTTGGAGAGGCATCAAGATCCCAGCTTCTCGGCGTTGGCTCGCACGTCCTCGACGGTGCCGGCAAGGAAGAAGGCCTGCTCGGGCAGTGTGTCGGTCTTGCCCTCGAGGATCTCCTTGAACGACGCGACCGTGTCCTTGATCGACACGTAGGCGCCCGGTCGGCCCGTGAAGACCTCGGCCACGAAGAAGGGCTGGCTGGCGAACCGCTGCAGCCGTCGGGCTCGGGCGACCGTCGCCTTGTCGTCCTCGGACAGCTCGTCGATCCCGAGGATCGCGATGATGTCCTGCAGGTCGCGGTAGCGCTGGAGCACGCGCTTCGTCTCCTGGGCGACCTCGTAGTGCTCCTGGCCGACGACGTTCGGGTCGAGCACGCGCGACGTCGACGTCAGCGGATCGACCGCCGGGTAGATGCCGAGCTCGGCGATCGATCGCTCGAGGCGGATCGTCGAGTCGAGGTGCGCGAACGTCGTCGCCGGCGCGGGGTCGGTGTAGTCGTCCGCGGGAACGAACACGGCCTGGAGCGACGTGATCGAGCCCTTCTTCGTCGAGGTGATGCGCTCCTGCAGACCGGCCATCTCCGTCGCGAGGTTCGGCTGGTAGCCGACCGCCGACGGCATCCGCCCGAGCAGGGCCGACACCTCGGAGCCCGCCTGGGTGAACCGGAAGATGTTGTCGATGAAGAGGAGGACGTCGCGGCCCTCCTCGTCGCGGAAGTACTCGGCCATGGTCAGGCCGGTCAGCGCGACCCGTTGGCGGGCGCCGGGTGGTTCGTTCATCTGACCGAAGGCGAAGGCCGTTTTGGCGAGAACGCCCGACTCGGTCATCTCGGCGATCAGGTCGTTGCCCTCGCGGCTGCGCTCGCCGACACCGGCGAAGACCGAGTAGCCCGAGTGCTCCTGGGCGACGTTCCGGATCAGCTCCTGGATGATGACCGTCTTGCCGACGCCGGCTCCGCCGAAGATGCCGATCTTGCCGCCCTTCTTGAACGGGCAGATCAGGTCGATGATCTTGAGTCCGGTCTCGAAGACCTCGACCTCGGTCGACTGCTCGTCGAAGGCGGGCGCCTGGCGGTGGATCGGAAGGTGGACCGCGGCATCGACTGGGCCCTTGTCGTCGATCGGTCGGCCGAGGACGTCGAACACGCGACCTAGGGTCGCCTCGCCGACGGGCACCGTGATCGCGGCGCCGGTGTCGTGCACGGGGACGCCCCGGGCGAGGCCGTCTGTCGTGGTCATCGCGACCGAGCGGACCCAGTTGTTGCCGAGATGCTGCTGGACCTCGCAGACGAGCGAATCCTGGCCTTCGCGCTCGATCTCGACAGCGTTGTAGATGGAGGGCAGCTTCCCGGCGGGGAACTCGATGTCCACGACGGGTCCGGTGATCTGGATGACCCGACCGGTCGCGGTCGGTGCGGCGGTCGCCATGGGTGGGATGCCTCCTGCGTCGGTACGCGCGTCAGCGGGCGTTAGCGCCCGACGCGATCTCGATCATCTCGCGCGTGATGTTGGATTGACGGACCTTGTTGTACGAGAGCGTCAGGTCGTCGATGAGCTCCTCGGCGTTCTCGGTTGCGTTCTTCATCGCGACCATCCGGCTCGACTCCTCGCTGGCCTTCGCCTCGAGGACGGCCTGGAACAGGCGCGTGGCCACGTAGCGCGGGAGCAGCTCCCGGAGCACGGTCGCGGCATTCGGCTCGAAGATGAACTGGTTGCCGGGGATCCCTTTGGTGTCCTCGGACGGCTCGATCGGGAGGAGCCGATCGATGTCCGGCTTCTGTGTGAGGGTCGTGACGAAGCGGCTGTAGATGATGTCGACCCGGCTGACCTTGCCCTCGAGGAAGTCATCGGTGATGAGCCGCGCGAGCGGGATGACGTCGGCGAACACCGGCCGATCGCCGAAGCCCGCGAAATGAGCCTCGAGCGGGACGCCGGCGCGGCGCATCGAGTCACGGCCCTTCCGTCCGACCGTGACGACCGACAGGTCGCCCGGGTGGTCGGTGATCTCGCGGGCCGCGAAGCGGATGGCGTTGGTATTCAGCGGGCCGGCAAGTCCGCGGTCCGTCGTGACCAGCACGATGAGTCGCTTGCCGCCCTCGCGTTCGGCGAGCAGCGGATGATCCTCGCCGCTGAGGACGGTCGCGAGGTCGGCGAGGACCTCGTCGATCACCTCGCTGTAGGGACGGGCCGCGAGCGTGGCGTCCTGGGCGCGCTTCAGCTTCGATGCAGCCACGAACTGCATCGCCCGCGTGATCTGCTTGATGTTGCGGACGGCGCCTATGCGGCGCCGGATGTCACGCTGACTGGCCATCGGACTTCAGCGGCCGCACGCAGTGGTCACTTCTTGGTGTCGTCCGTGGCGGCGGTCTCGTCGGCGTCCGGTGCCTCCGGCTGGGCATCGTCCGCGTCGTCCGCATCGTCCGGGTCGGCCACGACTGTCGGGTTGACGGCGTCGGCCGCGGCTGCCGTCGGCGACGGAGTGCTCGAGATCGATCCCTCGGACGGCGCCGCGTCCGCCTTCGGGGTCGCGGCCTTGGTCGCATCCATCCCGAACGCCTCGACCCGGAAGCGCTCGATCGCTTCGTCCAAGGCGGCCGAGATCTCGTCGGTCAGGGCGTTCGTCTCGCCGAGCTCCTGGAGGATCTTGGGGCGCTCGGTCTCGAGGAAGCGATAGAACTGGGTCTCGAATTCCTTGACGCGCGGCGTCGGCACATCGTCCAGCTTGCCGGTCGTGGCCACGTACAGGATCGCCACCTGCTTCTCGACCGCGAGCGGCTGGTACTGCGGCTGCTTGACGATCTCGGACAGCTTCTCGCCGCGTGTCAGCTGGTCGCGCGTGGCCTTGTCGAGGTCGGACGCGAACTGGGCGAACGCGGCCAGCGCACGGTACTGGGCGAGGTCGAGCTTGAGCGGTGCCGCCACGCTCTTCATCGCCTTGGTCTGAGCCGCGGAACCGACCCGCGAGACCGAGATGCCGATGTTGAGAGCCGGGCGCTGGCCCGCGTTGAACAGGTCGGTCTCGAGGACGATCTGGCCGTCGGTGATCGAAATGACGTTCGTGGGGATGTAGGCCGACACGTCACCGGCCTGCGTCTCGATGATCGGCAGCGCCGTGAGCGAACCGCCGCCGTTCTCGTCGTTCATCCGTGCGGCGCGTTCCAGCAGCCGGCTGTGGAGGTAGAAGACGTCGCCGGGGTACGCCTCGCGGCCGGGCGGTCGGCGGAGCAGCAGCGCCATCTCGCGGTAGGCCCACGCGTGCTTCGACAGGTCGTCGTACACGCACAGCGCGTCCTTGACCAGCCCCTGGCCTTCGACCTCGACGCCGTTCTCCATGACCTCTTCGCCCATTGCGACCCCGGAATACGGTGCGATGTACTGGAGCGGCGCCGGGTCCTCGGCGCCGGCGACCACGACGATCGTGTGCTCCATCGCGCCGTGCTCCTCGAGCACCGCAACGGTGTTGGCGACGGTCGATAGCTTCTGGCCGATCGCCACATAGATGCAGACGAGGCCCTTGCCCTTCTGATTGATGATCGTGTCGATCGCGATCGCGGTCTTGCCTGTCTGGCGGTCGCCGATGATCAGCTCGCGCTGGCCGCGGCCGATCGGGATCAGTGCGTCGATGGCCTTGATGCCGGTCTGGACCGGCGTGTCGACCGACTTGCGCACGATGACCCCGGGGGCGATGCGCTCGACCGGGCGGTTCGCCTTGGCCGCGATCGGCCCCTTGTCGTCGAGCGGACGGCCGAGCGGGTCGACGACGCGGCCCAGCAGCGCGGCCCCGACCGGGACCTCGACGACGCGGCCGGTCGTCTTGACCGTGTCCCCTTCCTTGATCGCCTCCGAGGCGCCGAGGATGACCGCGCCGACCGTCTCCTCCTCGAGGTTCAGGGCCAGGCCCATCACCCCATTCGGGAACTCGAGCATCTCGGACGCGAGGGCGCCATCGAGCCCGTAGATCTGGGCGATGCCGTCGCCGACCTCGACAACGGTCCCGACGCTGCGCGTCTCGACGCCTGAGTCGAACGAGTCGATGGCGGACTTGATGATGCTGGTGATCTCGTCGGAACGGATGGCCATGGTGCGGATCTCCTAGAGGGCGCCCGAGATGAGCTGGTTCCGCAGCCGCTCGAGGCGACCTCGGACGCTCCCGTCGATCAGGCGATCGCCGACACGCACGATCAGGCCGCCCAGCAGGCTGGGGTCGACCTCGACGTCGAGTGCGATGCGGCCGCCGGTGGACTGCTCCAACCGCGCGGTGAGTGCCCGGACCTCGTCCGGGGTCAGCGCGGCGGCGGACGTGGCGGTGGCGTGGCTGATGCCCTGGCGCGCGTCATCAAGACGCCGGAACTCCGCGGCGACGCGGGGCATGTCCTCGATACGGCCTCGGCGGAGCATCAACTGGATGAGGTTCATGACGGGCTTCGAGAGGCGGTCTCCCACCATATCGTCGAGTGCCGCTGCCCGCTTCTCGACGGGGATGCTCGGGTTGGCCATAACGTGAGTGACGCGCTCGTCGCCGAGCACGCCGGCGGCCAGCTCAAGCTCGGCTCGCCATCGGTCGAGCATGTCGTCGCGCATCGCGACCTGAAAGGCCGCCTCGGCATACCGCCGCGCGGTGCTATCGCGACGAGCCATCAGTTCTTCGCATCCGCATCGACGCCCGTGGCGAGGAACTCCTCGACGAGACGTCGCTGCCGCTGATCGGTCAAGGATTCGCCGACGACGCGGCTGGCGGCGGCCAGCGCGAGGTCGGCGACCTCGGTGCGGAGTTCCGTTATCGCCCGTTGCTTCTCCGCCTCGATCTCGCCGGCCGCGCGCTCGCGCAGCCGCTCGAGCTCAGCGCGGGTCGCGGCGATGTCCGCGTCACGGGTCTCCTGGGAAACCCGTTGGGCCCGGCTCAGGATGTCGTTGGCTTCCTTGCGTGCCTCCGCGAGCGTCGCGACCCGCTCCGCCTCGGCATTCTCACGGTCGGCGCGCGCTTGTTCGGCATCCTTGAGCCCCTGCTCGATCCGGTCGCGCCGGTCCGTCAGCATCTTCGTCACCGGTTTGAACGCGAACGTCCAGATGATCACGAAGAAGACGATGAAGTTGAGCGCGCTGACGATCACCCAGAACAGGTTGACCTGGAACAGCGCGGTCGCACCCTCCTCCGCGGTCAGCTGGGCAGCCGCGCGACCGACGTCCGACGCGACGGCGAGGACATCCACGATGGTCTCTCCCTGCCGGAAGGGCTACGCGGGCTGGATGAAGATCGCCAGCAGGCCGACCACGATGGCGAGAACGCCGAGGCCCTCGGCGAATGCCGCGAGGATGATCGCGATGCCGCGGATCTGGCCGGCCGCGTCGGGATTGCGACCGATCGCCTGGGCCGAGAGGCCGCCGATGAGACCGACCCCGATGCCGGGGCCGATCACCCCGAGGGCGGCGAGTCCGGCGCCGAAGTAATCCATGTCGTGACTTCCTCCTACTGCCCGGACGTGTCGTCCGGGAACGATGTTGGGACCGTGGTGTTCGGGCCCGTCAATGGGCCGGCTGGAGCTGGTGCCCCTCGCCGTCGATGACATCGACCGCCTCCTCGGCGATATGACCCTCCTCGTGCTCATGGCTCTCGATGGCGAGGGTGATGAAGATGAGCGTCAGGACGGAGAAGATCAAAGCCTGGATGGCGTTGAGCATGACCTCGAGCCCGAGCAGAGCCACAGGGACGAAAGCGATCGTCAACGCGGTGATGACGCCGAGCGCGACTTCGCCGCCGTAGATGTTGCCGAAGAGTCGCATCGACAGCGTGACCGGCTTCACGAATTCGAGCATCAGTTCGACCAGGCCCACGAAGAGAGCGATCAGCCCGGCCCCGATCCCGCTTCGGAACTCGTAGAGAGGGAAGAACTTGCCGAGGTATCCACCGACACCCAGCCGGCGGAAGCCTTGGTACTCGAAGTAGATGAAGCTCACGAGCGCCAACCCGATCGTGACGTTCACATCGCTGGTGGGGGCGCGGAGCTGCTCTATGCGGCCGACCGGCGGAACCAGGCCGCTCCAGTTCGAGAACAGGATGAGGATGAAGAAGGCGACGAACAGGGGGATGTACGGGCGGGCCGCCGGACCGGCGATGCTGACCCCGAAATCGCCCATGAACTCGTAGAGGAACTCGACCGCGTTCTGCGCCCGTCCCGGCAGGAGCTCGCGACCCCTGGTCATGAGGATGATCACGACGAGCACGATCGCCATGACGATCCACATCGTGAGGATCGTGGAGCTGATGCTCGGCGTGAACGTCACGAGCTCGTCAGCCGGGGCGTGCGGGCCGATCACGGTGTGCGGTGCCGGAAACTCGAGCGTGCCGTTGATGAAGCAGACGGGGAACGCGCAGGCCTCGCCGGGATGCCCCCCGCGCGGGAACGGCGGCACGAGGATGAGCGCGGCGATGTTCCCGACGATGACGAGGCCGATGAGCAGGAACCAGCGTGCGGACAATCCACGCCCTCGCGGCGCCTGGGGCTCCGGTGTGTCCTGGGGAACGACCTGCTCGCTCGACAAAAGACTCCGCTCCACACACAGGAGCGCGGCGATCTGCCGCGCTCGCTTCCTCCTGGCCGGTCGGTCGCGACCAGCATTACTCCATCGTCTTGAGGAACCTCATGAGCAGCCTGTAGATCATCAGCGTCCCGGCCCCGGCGCCGACGAAGAAGCCGACGAGCACAAGGATCGGAATGGTCCCGAGTTGCGTATCGGCCCAATAGCCGATCCCAACGCCTACCAGCGTCGTCACCAGGAGTGAGAGGCCGATCTCAGAGAAGAGGACGAGGTAGGCACCACCTCGGCCGGGCTCGATCATGGGCGACCTGTCAAGGCAGCCGAAGTGTAGCAGCTGCGCGACTTGGGTCGCCAGCGAGGGTCAGGTCGCGGCGGGCTCCGGAGACGCCGTCGGCGAGGGTGTCGCGACCAGGCTCGGAGCGGCTGACATGGCCGGCGCGCCTGTCTCCGACAGCACCCCGCCACGCTCTCGCGGCCACATCCCGATGACGATCCCGACGACGACCACCAGGCCGAGTCCGGCGGCCAGCAATTCGACCGAGAGCGTGGACCGCGCGGGCATCCTCCCCGGTGCGGCCTGCCCCGCCGATCCGGCCACGACCAACCGCTTCGGCGCACCGATCCGGACTCGCCTGATGTCCTCGGCATGGGCGATCGCGGCGGCTCGCTGGTCGGCTGCCCGACGCTCCTCCCGCGTCAGGGTCGACAGGCCGAGGCGCGCACGCACGGTGTAGGCGGCCACCGACTGGTCCAGGACATCCACGACCGCACCGATCGGACCACGCCGAGCCGCGTGCGCGACGCGAAGGCGGCCGGCCGCTCGATCGGCATGGGCGCCAGCCCGCTGCGCGACGATCGAGGAAACGACCAGCGCGACGGCCGCGATGAGGAGGACGACAGGCAGATCGATGGGCATCGTCGGCTCGATGCTAGCACTGGCCGGTTGCTGCGCCGACACTGGCGCGGGACGTGGTGTTGCGCGCGCGCCCCGGGCCCGGCGACTCCTAGGCGCCACCTCGCAAGGTGTCGTCCGCGCCCCCCTCGTACGCCTCGGCCTCGAGTTCATCAGGACGCTGGAATGCCCCGCGCGTCGGTCCGAACAGGATCAGCCCGGCGATGATGAACAGGCTGATGAACGCGTAGGCCTGGGTGACCTCCTGGACGAGCAGCGCCAGGATCGCGAGCGCCGCACAGATCCCGTAGATGAAGAGCACCGTGTTGCGATGCGACAGCCCGAGATCCAGCAGGCGGTGATGGATATGCGAGCGGTCCGGTGTGAATGGCGAGCGACGGTGTGACACGCGCCCGACGATGATCCAGAACGTGTCGATGATCGGCACGCCTAGGACCAGCAGGGCGACCGCGACCTTAGCCGAGCCGAGGATCGCCAGCACGGCCAGCGTGTAGCCAACGAACTGCACACCGGTCGTACCGGTGAAGATCTTGGCCGGGTAGAAGTTCCAGCGCAGGAACCCGGCCAGCGCGCCCGCCAACGCGAAGCACAGTACTGCGATGAGCGGCTGGCTGACCTGCGTCGTGAGGCTGATCAGGCCGAGCGTCACGGACGCGATCAGGGCGACACCGGTGCTTAGCCCGTCGAGACCGTCGATCCAGTTGATGCTGTTGATCATCCCGACGATCCAGAACACCGTGAACCCGACCGAAAAGGCCGGGCTGAACGGGATGACGCCCGTCCCCAGGGGGTTGTTGATGAGGGCGATGCCGATGCCGAGCGCGGCGGCCGCGAGCGCGAGCCCGATCTGGCCCAGTAGCTGCCAGCGCGCCCGGAGGTCGTACAGGTCGTCGAGAACACCGATGATCGCCGCCGCGAGGCCGCCACCGAACAGTGCGGCGAGGTCGCCCAGCTGGATGTTGAGGGGCGTCGGCACCCAGCCATTCGCCTCGTTGAGCGCAACGAACGGGACCGCGACACCGAGAAAGGCAGCGGCGATCGCGATCCCCCCGGCTCGCGGGATCGGCCGGGTGTTGACGCGCCGCGCATCCGGCCGGTCGACGATGCCATATCGCCGGACCGTGCGACGGACGAGCGGCGTCAGGAGGAGCGCCACGACGGCAGACAGGACGAAGACCACGACGATGGGCAGGAAGCTCTCGCCGACCCCCTCGATGAACGTCACGACCGGGCGGCCGAGCGCGCGTTGGTCACGCTGCCGGCAGCCCTGGGACAGGGAAGCGCGCGACGATGTCGGCGACCTCGCCGGCCAGGCGTCGCTGGACCGCGTCGTCGTCGCGGGAACGGATGGCCTCGATGATGATGCGGCCGACGCTGCGCATCTCGTCCTCGCCGAAGCCACGGGACGTGGTGGCCGGCGTGCCCAGCCGAATGCCGGAAGCCGTGTTGGGCGGCAGCGGATCGAACGGGATGCCGTTCTTGTTGACGGTGATCCCGATCTCGTCCAGGAGGTGCTCCGCCTCCTTACCGGTCACGCCGAGCGGCGTCACGTCGACGAGTATCAGGTGGTTGTCCGTGCCACCCGACACGACGCGGGCACCCTGCTCCGCGAGGGTCTCGGCAAGGACGGCGGCATTGCGGACCGTGCGGCGCTGGTCCTCCCGAAAGGGCTCCTCGGCCGCCAGTTTGAACGCGACGGCCTTGCCGGCGATGACATGCATCAGCGGCCCGCCCTGGACGCCCGGGAAGACGGTCTTGTCGACCGCGGCCCCGAGCGCTCCCTTGAGCGCCGGGAAGTTCGCGCGGTCGATGCCGTCGGGCAGCTCGGCGCGCGCGAAGATCATGCCGCCGCGCGGCCCGCGGAGCGTTTTGTGGGTCGTGGTCGTGACGATGTCGGCGTGCGGGAACGGGCTCGGATGGACTCCGGCCGCGACCAGCCCGGCGACGTGTGCCATATCGACGAACAGCAGCGCCCCCACGCCATGCGCGATCGCCGCCATCCGCTCGAAATCCCACAGCCGCGGGTAGGCACTCGCACCGCCAACGATGAGCTTGGGGCGAACCTCCTTCGCCTGGGCTTCCATCGCGTCGTAGTCGATCCGCTCGTCGTCCTGGCGGACCCCGTATGCGTGGACCTGGTACAGCTTGCCGCTGAAGTTGAGGGCCATGCCGTGCGTGAGGTGGCCACCGTGCGCGAGGTTCATGCCGAGGATGGGATCGCCCGGCTGCAGGACGCTGAAATAGGCCGCCATGTTCGCCTGTGCGCCCGAGTGCGGCTGGACATTGACGTGCTCGGCACCGGGGTAGAGTGCCAGTGCACGCTCCTGGGCGAGGGTCTCGGCGATATCGACGAACTCGCAGCCACCGTAGTAGCGCTTACCGGGCAGGCCCTCGGCGTATTTGTTCGTGAGCCAGCTGCCCTGCGCCTCCATGACCGCTGCCGAGACGTAGTTCTCGCTTGCGATCAGCTCGATGTTGTCGTGCTGACGACGCCGCTCGCCCTCCATCGCCTCCCATAGCGGTGGATCGACCTCGGCGATCGACTCGAGCGCGAGGCCCCGCCCCTGGGAGATGGTCATGCGTTGCCGGCTCCTTCCCTGCCCGCGAGCGCCCCCGCCCCGCGGCCGCCTCGCGCGGCGGCACGCTCGGGGTATCTTCCCACGAACGACACCCCCATCGAGCACGAGGTCGACCCGAAGTCCGATGCCTACCCCGACGATCGATGCCGTGTCCCTGTCAGCGCAGACGCGCGAGGCCATCGATACGCCCGCCGTCGTCGTCGACCTCGATCGGCTGGACGCGGCGGTCGACCGTATGGCGGCAGTCATGGCGGACCGCGGCGTCGATCTCCGCCCGCACGCCAAGACCCACAAGAGCATCGAAGTGGGCCGCCGCCAGCTGGCTGCCGGGGCGGCCGGGCTGACGGTCGGGACGATCGGCGAGGCGGAGGTGTTCGCCGACGCCGGCCTGGACGACCTGTTCATCGCGTATCCGCTCGTGCCGCGCGGACCGAAGGCTGCCCGGTTGCGGGCGCTCGCGCGCCGAAGTCGCCTCCGGGTCGGCGTCGATTCCGCGGGCGGTGTCCGCGCGGTCGCCGACGCCTTGGGACCGGATCGTGAAGCAGTCGAGCTGCTCATCGAGATCGATTCCGGAGGGCGGCGCAGCGGCGTCGTGCCGTCCGGCGCCGGTGAGATCGCACGGATCGCGAGCGATCTGGGGCTCGCGGTCATCGGCGTGTTCACGCATGGCGGCCACGGCTATGCCGGTCCTGACGCCCGGGCGGACGCCGCCGACGACGAGGTCCGATCGCTGACCACGGCCGCGAGCTCCCTCGGGACGGCGGGCGTGGAGGCGCGGGTCGTGAGCGCGGGGTCGACCCCGACTGCCATCGACTCGGCGCGCGGCGCCATCACGGAGGAGCGACCGGGGACGTACGTGTTCGGCGACCGGCAGCAGGTCGTCCTGGGGTCGATAGAGCCGGATGCCGTCGCGGCGGTCGTGGCCGCCCGGGTCGTCAGCGTGAACGAATCCGAACACCGGTTCGTGGTCGACGCCGGGGGCAAGATCCTGGGCAAGGACGTCGCGTCCTACATGCCCGGTCACGGCGAGATCCCGGAGCTCGGCGGCGCGGTCGTCGCGCGCGTCGCCGACTATCACGGGATCGTGGACGTCGCCCCGGGGGATCAGATGCCGGAGGTCGGTCGCGTCGTGACCGTGATCCCGAACCACATCTGCCCGGTCGTGAACCTGGTCGATTCGTTCCTCGTCGTCCGGGGCGGCGAGCTTGCCGGCATATGGCCGGTCGACGCCCGGGGCAGGAACGGATAGGCGCCCCGCCTAGGTGAGGTCGTGCTCGACGCCGGCCCGATCGAGGATCGCGGCGACGTCGACGACGGGGACGGCGCCCACCCGCACGACGACCGGCACGGCGCCGGTGCAATCGACGACGGTCGATGCCGGGCCACCGTGCGCGATCCCGCCGTCGAGCACGAGGTCGACGGCGTCCCCGAGCTGGTCGACGATCCCGGCGGCATCCCTGGCTTCCGGCAGACCCGAGACGTTCGCCGACGTCGTCGGCAGCGGTCCCACGCCGCGCGCGAGGGCTCGCGGGGCATCGTGGTCGGGCACCCGCAGACCGATCGTGGCGGCCCCGCCAGTCAGCACTGACGGCCACGGGACGTCGGACCGCTGCGGCACGATGATGGACAGCCCGCCCGGCCACGCAGCGGCGGCGAGTGCCGCGGCAGCCGGTGTCATCACGCCGGCACGCGCCGCCTGCGTCGCATCGTCGAGGAGCAGCATGATCGCCTTGTCGGGCGGTCGACCCTTGACCTCGAACAGCCGCTCGATGCCGCCCGGCGTCGAGACCGCGACCGCGATGCCGTAGACGGTGTCCGTGGGCAGGGCGACGATGCCACCGCCGCGCAGGACCTCGATCGCCGCGTCGCGTCCGACCACATCGTCGCGGAGCACGCGGGCCGTCATCGGGCCACGTCCATCATCGGGCCGCCTCCGGCGTGGCGCGCTCGAGGCGGGCGGCGTTCGCCAGGATGTCCCGCGGCGAGGCCAGGACGAGGTCCTCGATCATGCGTGCGGCCCCGTCATCGGCGAGGGGTGGGGCGACGTAGCGGGCGGCGGAGCGAACCTCAGGCGGCGCGCTCGGCATGGCGGTCCCATGGCCGACCTCGGCGAGCATCTCCAGGTCGTTCCACTGGTCGCCGATCGCGAGCGTGGCGGCCAGCGGGATGCGCAATCGACGGGCGAGGAAGCGGACAGCCCGGCCCTTCGAGACGCCGGGCGCCACGAACTCGAGGAACCGCGGGTGGGAGATCGTCACATCGGCCCGGCCGGCGAACTCGGCCCGGGCGAGCGGCGCGACATCGACCGGCACCGGCGGCTCCCCGACGGCGAGGATCTTCGTCACGGGATGGTCGATCGCTTCGAAGAGGTCGGGGACGAGCTCGGCCCGCGCGCCCATGAACGCCGAGTAGTCGTCGGCGCGTGGGTCGTCGGCGCGCAGGATGAAGCGCTCCAGGTGGTTCACGTGCGGATCGAGGCCGTGGGCCCGGCTCCACGCCAGGATGTCCCGTGCCGCCTCCGCGGGGAGCGGCGTATGCAGGAGCAACTTGCCCAGGCGACGGGTATCCGGCATCGGCATAGCGCGGATGAGGCCGCCCTGGTAACCGACTATCGGGCCGGTGAGGCCCAGCTCCGCGGCGAACCGCATCGCCGACGACACCATCCGGCCCGTCACGAGCGAGACCGCGACGTCTCGTTCCATCGCGCGGCGGACCGCCTCGATCGTCCGCGTGGTGATCGCCTGGTCGTCGCCGATGATCGTGCCGTCGATGTCGAGCGCGATGAGCCGGATCGGGAAGGCCGGATCGGGCGTCACGGGCAGGGACGCCGGCAGCAGCGACTGGCCCGCGCCCGTCAGCGTCACGCCGCGCCCCGACGAAGCGCGACGACCCGCGGCAGGCCGGCCAGGTCCGGGACGATGTCGCACGACCACCCGGGCAGACGCTCGCCAGTCAGTGCCGCGATCGCCAGACCTTGGTCCGCGCCGATCTCGAGGAGCGCCACGCCGCCGTCGGCGAGTCCCGACGGCAGCTGGTCGAGCAGGCGCCCGATGACCGCCAGTCCGTCGGCGCCGCCGTCGAGCGCGAGTCTCGGTTCGAACGTCGTGCTGACGGGCCGGCCGGCGAGCGCGTCTAGCTCGGAGGTCCTGACGTACGGCAGGTTCGCAAGGAGGAGGTCGTACGGACGCGACCGGGCAGCCGGCGGCAGCAGGTCGGCCGATTCGAACGCGATCCGATCCCCGACCCCATGGACCACGGCGTTCTCGCGCGCCAGGTCGAGAGCGTCCGTCGAGATGTCGACTGCAGTGATCTCGATGTCGGTCGGGGGGACCCGCCGTGCGCGCAGGGCGATCGCCAATGCCACGACGACCGCGCCGCTGCCGGTCCCGACATCGAGGACGCGGAGCGGCCCCGCCCGGTCGACGCCGCCGGTCAGACCGGCCATGACCTCGGCGATCGCCCGGTCGACGAGCAGCTCGGTCTCTGGCCTCGGAATGAGCGCTCGCGCGTCCACCGACAGCGCGATCCCGTGGAATTCCTTGATGCCACGCAGGTAGGCAACCGGCTCGCCCAGTTCCCGCCGGTCGATCAGGGCCAGGTACTGCGACTCCGCGTCGACCCCGACCGGCGCGTCGCCGTGAGCGATGACCGCCGTCCGGTCGACGCCGATCGCGAACGCGAGCAGGAGCTCGGAATCCAGCCGCGGCGTGTCGGATCCTGCTGCGCGCAGGCGCTCGGTGCCGGCCTCCACCAGCGCGCGGGTCGCGGTCATCGAGCGCGTCAGAGTCGGATCGTGACGGCGAGGTCGCCGACCTTGCGCAGCACCTCGGCGCTGGTCGTGCCGCGCCACCGATGGAACAGCAGGTCGACGGATGCGCCGCCGATTCTCATATCCGTGAGCGTGACCTTGCCAAGCCAGTCGGGGAGGTGCGGGTGGAGCAGCTCCAGCTCATTCCGGTCGGCATGCGCGCGGAGACCGAGCATGGTTTCGAGGAACAGGAACGACGATCCCGCGGCCCACGCCTGCGGGGAACAGGCGACAGGGTACGGGACCGGCATGTGAGCGTCGGTGCGGTCGAACCCGCAGAACAGCTCCGGCAACCGGTAGTCCTGGAAGCCTTGTGCCGCCTCCATCATCTGACTCGCGAGGCGGTTCGACGCATCGTCGAAGCCGTAGCGCTTGAATCCCGCGGCGATCAGGGATGTGTCGTGCGGCCAGACCGTCCCGGTATGGTAGCCGATCGGGTTGTAGCCCGGCTGGTCGGCGGCGTAGGTGCGGACGCCCCAACCGGAGAACATCGACGGGCTGAGCAGTTGCTCGACGACGTCGGGCGCCCGCTCGGGCGACACGATGCCCGACCAGAGGCACTGGCCTGCATTGCTGCCGATCGCGTCGGATTGCCGCTTGTCGCCGTCGAGGCCGATGGCGTAGAACCTGCGGTCGTCGATCCAGAACGCCGACTCGAACCGCGTCGAGAGCTGGTCGGCCTGGGCGTCGAGGCGTGCCGCCAGCTCGGTCTCGCCACGCATCGCGGCGAGGCGCGCCATCCGACGCTTCGCGTCGAAGACATAGCCCTGGACCTCGGCGAGGGCGATCGGCGGAACGGCCTCCCGACCTTTTCGGTCGCGGATGGCGTCGCTCGAATCCTTCCAGCCCTGGTTGAGCAGCCCCCGCTCCGAGCGGCGTTCGTACTCGACGAAGCCGTCCCCGTCGGCATCGCCGTAGGTATCGATCCAGGACAGTGCCGCCAGCGCGTTCGGCCAGAGCCGATCGACCATCGCGCGGTCGCCGGTCCAGTCGAATGTGGCGCCGAGCAGGATCAGCCACAGCGGCGTGGAGTCGACCGATCCGTAGTAGGGCGTATGCGGCAGTTCACCGGAACGTGCCATCTCGCCGGTGCGCAACTCGTGCAGGATCTTGCCCGGCTCGGCATCCCGGAACGGGTCGTCCTCCGTCGCCTGATATGCCGCGAGCACGTCGAGGATCTCGACGGCGATCTGCGGCCGGAACGCCAGCGCCTGGAACGCCGAGATCAGCGAATCCCGCCCGAACAGCGTGGTGAACCAGGGAACGCCCGCCGAGATGTAGCGCTCGTCCTCGCCCGGGCCTTCGTTCACGAGCAGCCGGAGGTCGGACACGGAGCGCTTGATGACGAGGTTGAACAGCTCGTGGTCGCTGACGACGGACGCCGTGCCGCGCTCCCAAGCGTGATAGGCCGCGGCACCCTCGTCGGCGGACACGCGCGGGATCGCGGGGAACAGGGCGGCCTCGTCGGCCGAGCGAGACGGCTCATCGGCGGCATCCGGCGGGGCTGGGCGATCCGTGCACCAGACGGTCCAGCTGAGCACGCGTGTCTCGCCGGGCCCGAGCGACAGCGTCCAGCCCAGGCGAACGGCTGCGCCCCTGTCCGACCCCTCAGGCGAGCTGTCATCGATCGGCTCGACCGATTCGGCAGGCTCCGAGAAGGCGATGTGGGTGAACCGTTCGATGTCGTCGAGTCCGACGTAGCGGAAGGTGATGCGCCGATCCGTCGCAGCAAGCGGCAGAAGCCGGCCTCGACCGCGGCGCGGATAGCCGCGCACCTCGAAGATGTCGGCGCCGTCGGCGCCCAGCTCCAGATCGACCGGCACGGCCGCGGGGCTCCCGGCGTGGTTGACGATCTTCACGCGCTCAGAGACGCCGTCGGCACCGATAAGCCGTTCGCGGCTGATCCCGATCGTCCGCCCGACCAGCCCATCGACCGGATGGACCTTCGCGTCTGGGTTCCGGTCGGCCGACGGGTTGGTCAGCTGGATGCCGCCGCGATAGTTGGCACCGACCGAGGTCTGGAGCAGGACCGGGCGGCTGCCGCCGACCCGCAGGACGGAGCAGGCAAGCACGCGCGTGTCGCCGTGATACAGGCCGAGCCCGCGCGAATCCGGGTGGATGTCGCCGAACGAATCAGTCAGCAGGAACCGGTTGCCGTGCTTGAGGACCTGGACGGAGCCGAGGTCGGTCGCCTTCACGATGGGCGCCGCCCGCGCCGGCAGGAACCGGATGGGCGCGGTGTCAAGCTGCGTCATCGGTCCCGAGCTCCCCAAGCCGATCAGCCTGGTCGGCCATGATCAATGCGTCGATCAGGTCGTCGAGGTCGCCGGCCATCACGGCTGGCAGGTTGTGGACGGTCTTGCCGATGCGGTGGTCCGTCACCCGATCCTGCGGGAAGTTGTAGGTGCGGACCTTGTCGCTCCGATCGCCCGAGCCGACCATCGAGCGGCGCGTCGCCGACTCCGCCGCGCGTTGGCGCTGGATCTCGAGATCGAGGAGACGCGAGCGGAGCACCGACATGGCCTTGGCCTTGTTCTTGTGCTGGCTCTTCTCGTCCTGGATCTCGACGACGAGACCGGTGGGCAGGTGCGTGATGCGCACGGCCGAGTCGGTGGTGTTGACCGACTGACCGCCCGGACCGGATGAGCGCTTGACCTCGATCCGGAGGTCCTTGTCTTCGTCGATCGCGATCTCCACCTCGTCGGCCTCCGGCAGCGCGATGACCGTGGCCGTGGATGTGTGGATCCTGCCGCTCGACTCCGTCGCAGGGATGCGCTGGACGCGATGGACCCCGCCCTCGAACTTGAGGCGGCTGTAGGCGCCATCGCCGCGAACCTGGACGATGGCCTCCTTGATCCCATCGATGCCGGTCTCGTTCAGGCTCAGGACCTCGGTCGCGAACTTGTGCCGGGCGGCGTAACGGAGGTACATCCGGAGCAACTCGGCCGCAAAGAGGGCGGCCTCGTCACCGCCGGCCCCGGCGCGGATCTCGAGGATCACGTCGCGGTCGTCGTTCGGGTCGCGTGGCAGGAGGAGGACGTGCAGCTCCTCGAGCAGCCGCGCCTCGTCCGCCTCGAGTCGTCCGATCTCGTCTCGCGCCATCGTCCGCAGCTCGTCGTCGCCGTCGCCGCCGTCGCGCAGCTCGCGGGCGCCGGCCAGCTCCTGGCGAGTCGCCTGCAAGGTGCGGAACGCATCGACCGTCGGCTGGAGGCGGGCCAACTCGCGCCCAAGTCGGCGGATCTCATTCGGGTCGGCCGTGACCTCCGGGCGCGCGAGCTCGGCCTGGAGGTCGTCGTACTGCGTCGCGATCTCGGCCAGCTTGGCGTCGAGGTCGCTCATGTGAGCGCTGGTGGCTCGCCCGGGCTGGCGGCGGCGACGGGATCGGTCGCTTCGGGCGGGGCGTCGGTCGTCGGCAGTTCCAGCGGATGGCGCTCGAACACCGTCGAGCCCGCGGGGATCGGGTTCCCGTCGGCCTCGAGCGCTTCCTCCATCGACGAGATGGCGACTTCGATCATGTCGTCGGTGGGACGCTTCGTTGTGATCATCTGGACGAGGATCCCGGGGAACATGATCGCGCGCACGACTCGGATGTGGCGGAACCGCGCGCCGAGCTTGAGGACCTCGTAGCCCACGGCCGCGAGGACCGGGATCCCGATGAACCGGCTCGCGACCATGACGAGCGGCTCCTGCTTGCCGACCAACGAGAAGGCGAAGATCGAAAGCAGGACGAGGATCACGAGGAACTCGGTGCCGCAGCGGGGGTGGGCGGTCGGGTACTTGCGGACCTCGACGACCGTCAGCGGGTCACCGGCCTCGAGGGCGTGGATCGTCATGTGCTCGGCGCCGTGGTACTGGAAGACCCGGAAGATGTCCGGCGTGCGCGACACGAACGTCAGGTACGCCAGGAAGAGCCCGACCTGGATCAAACCTTCGAGCGCCGGCTGCGCCCAGCCCTGGCTTGCGCCGGACGTGGCGACGCTCGACACGAACAGCGGCAGCAGGCTGAAGATCGCTAGGGCAACCCCGAACGTGATCAGGAGGGTCACGAGGATCGTGCCCTTGCCGAGCTGGACGTCGTCCTCCTCGGCCTGGACGTTGGCGCTGCGGATGAGCCAGCGCGTGCCGATGACCAGGGTCTCGTAGAGGACGACCAGGCCGCGGACCAGCGGCCATTTCGCGACGCGTGAGGTATGCATCCGCGACTCGAGCCGCTCCGTGGAGGTCACGATCCGGCCGTCCGGATGGCGCAGCGCGACGGCGATCGCGTTGCGACCGCGCATGAGGACGCCCTCCATGAGGGCCTGGCCTCCATAGGCGAACGAGGGAGGTCTGCCGCGACGGCCGCCGTCCGCCGCCAGCGGAGCCGGTTGCGCTGACATCACGGCAAGTCTACCGGCGATGGCTGGGAACAGGGTCCGCCCATCGGTACCGGTACCCGGAATCCGAACGGCCGGCCCAAAAGGCCGGCCGTCGATGCGTCGAACCGAGTGCGTCTAGCTGCGGACCTGGCGCTCCAGGCGCTTCTGGAAGCGCTCGACCTGTCCGGCGGTGTCGATGATGTTCTGCGTGCCCGTGAAGAACGGGTGGCAGTTGCTGCACACGTCGACGCGCAGCTCCGGTCGGGTCGAGCCGACCGTCCATTCGCGGCCGCACGAGCCGCAGTGGACCTTCGCTTCGTAGTACTTGGGATGGATGTCGGGCTTCACGGGTTCTGTTCTCCTCCGACGTCTTCCGCGCCGGGCAATCGCCCAGCCGGTGATCGCCGGCTACTCCGGTCGCAGGCCGCCGATGCGGCCTCAGGCGGTCGTCGGGGCGGTTTCGGCCGCCTCGACCCGGATGCGTTTCTTGGTCTTGGTCGCGTGCTCGAACTTGACCGTACCAGTGACGGTCGCGAACACGGTGTAATCCTTGCCGAGGCCGGTTCCTGGGCCTGCGGCGAACGTCATGCCACGCTGGCGGACGATGATCCCGCCGGCGGTCACGGCCTGGCCGTCGCCGACCTTCACCCCTAGCCGCTGACCGACGCTGTCGCGGCCGTTCTTGACGCTGCCGCCGGCTTTCTTGTGAGCCATCTCGCTACTCGTCCTTCTTGGTGGCGCGCGGCTTGGCGGCCGGCTTCTTCGTCGCGGGCTTCTTCGTCGCGGGCTTGGCGGCCGCCGACTTGGCGTCCGCGGCCCCGGCGGCCTTGGCTCGCGTCGCGGACTTCTTCGCCGGTGCGGTCTTGGTGGCGGTCCCCTTGGCGCCGGTCTTCGTGTCTGCCTTGGTTTCCGTCTTGGCCTCGGCCTTCGTAGCCGCCGCCTTCGTGGCCGCCGCCTTCGGCTTCGGCTTTGCCTCGGCCTTCCTCGCCTCGGCCTTTGTCGCCACCGCGAGCTTCGCTGCGAGCTCGGCGTCCTTGGCCGCCTGGGCAGCGGCGGCCTCCTCGAGGCGCTGACGCTCGGTCTTCGCATCCGTGGCGGCCTTTGTGGCCGTCTTCGCGGCGCTCTTGCCGTTCAGCTTGATGTCGCTGATCCGGAGCGTGGTCAACTCTTGACGGTGGCCTTTCTTGATCCGGCGGCGCGTCTTCGGGCCGTACTTGAAGTTGATGACCTTCTCGCCACGTCCCTGACGGACGACCTCGGCGCTGACCTCGGCGCCGTCGACCAACGGGCGACCGATCGAAGCGTCCTCGCCGTCGGCGACCAACAGCACGCGGGCGAGCGTGACGGTCTTCCCGGGCTCAGCGTCGAGCAGCTCGACGTCGAGCTCGGTGCCGACCTCGACGCGGTACTGCTTTCCGCCGGTCTCGATGACTGCGTACATGGATCCTCAGGACTTCTTGACGACGGCGGGCGACGCGCGTGGCGATCGGGCTGTCGGACATGGGATGACGCCCGGCGAAGCCGGGACGCGGACGGTGGAGTGTACGGCCGACCGGGGATCCTGGTCAATCGAGGCCGCGCTCAAACCCCGGGTGACACGCCCGAACGGGCCACCTGCACGGACCCCCAACCCTCGCGGGCGATGATCACCGCGATGACAACGGCACCGGCAGCGTCGCCCCAGGTGACATGAACCAGCTCCTCGAGCGCCAGCGACACTAAACCGATCAGGGCCAGCACGGCGGCGATCGCGGTCAGGATGCTGTCCGCGCGAAGCGCCCCGCTCCCGAGACTTCGGGCGACCCGGTGCTTGGCGATCGCCAGTGGCGGCAAGACCAGCAGGGCGACGACAAGGAGCACGGTCCTGATGTCGCTCGGCTCGGGCTGGGCGTTCGACGCGAGGGCACCGATCGCGCTGATACCGAGGTATGCGGCGAGCACGAGCATGACCACCCCGACGGCGGTCTCCGCAAGCGCCTCGATCCGCTCCGCGCGATGGGGCTCACGCACCTCGGTCCGGAAACGCCAGACGAGTGCCACCGACGCTGCGGAGTCGATCGCGGCATTCAGGCCGAACCCAAGGAGCGACAGGCTGTCACTCGCCAGGCCGACGAGAACGGCGGTCCCGCCGAGGACCCCGTTGATCCCGATGCTCAAGACGGACAGGGCGACAGCGCGCCCGAGCAGCGACGACCGATCCCGCTGCGGCCGATCGTCGATCCTCACAGGTCGTCGGCGAGGACCAGGCGCTCACGCACGATCGAGTCGATCTCGAGCGGCGCGCCGCACAGGTCGCGCAGGGCCGCGACGACCTCCTCGGGGCGGCCGGTGCCGAGCTCCGGGTGGAATCTCGTGCGGGTCCGGACGAGCGCCGGTGGGCCCGGCGCGATCGCGAGGTCGATGACTAACGGCCGCAGGTCGTACGTCACGGTGCCCGCTCCCTTGACACGCTCCCGCGGCAGGCTCTCCGTGCCGAGGAGGTCTGCGGCTGCCCGCTCGAGACCACTCACGTCGAGACCCGCCCTCAGCGTGATCCGATAGTCGGCGGCAGCGACCCGACCCGCGATCGGCGGACCCGCCAGCCACACGTCGAACAAGTCGACCAGGCGCCAACCGGCCGGCAGGCGGCCGGTCAAGGCTTCGCGGACTCGCCAGATCGGCCAGCGTTCGACCAGGACCATATCGATCAGCTCACCCTCAGCGGCCATGCCGACCGGCAGCGGCGCCCCGAACGAGATCCGCGGTCGGGTGCGTGTGGCGCTATCGGCGGCCATCAGTGGAAGCTCTGCGCCCTCGAGGGCCGCCGCCCACGCCTCGCCGACCTCCCGTTGCGCGAGAGCGGGCGCATCAGGGGACCGCCCGACGACCAGACGCCAGCGCTGGCGCGGCTCGGCGACGGGCGCGGGCTGGGCTGGGGCGGGCGCAGGCTCTGCGGCAGGCGGCTCACCTTGCTCTGGCGGGCGGGACACGTCTGCTAGTCTGCCGGACGATGGACCAGCCGGATCGGCCCACTCCCGGCGAG
>DASTIG010000156.1:0-7274 GCA_035717785.1 Candidatus Limnocylindrales bacterium | reverse complement strand
GCCAGCCCACACGCTCGGCCGGCCCACCAGCCGATACAGCTCGCCGTCGACGCCGACGTCTAATCCGCCCTCGAGCGGGAGGACGACGATCTCATCCGCTCCTGAGTCGAAGGCGAGGCTCCCGCCCGGCGCCAGCGTGCCGGCGCGGAGGCCGCTGAAACCCCATCCCGCGTCTTCGGGCGTCAGGACCACCGACCAGCCGTCGACCGCGAGCGAACCGGCCGGCCGATACAGGCCGGTCATCAGGGCCGGTCGATCACGAGGGCGGCTTGGCGTCCGGGTTCGGGACCAGCGCGTCGCCGACCTGATGGAGCAGCTCGTGATACGACCCGACGAACGCGCGAAGCGTCCGCGCGCTCGGCCCGAACGAGTCGAACTCCGCGGGCGCCAGCCCGTCCGGCTCGTACGCGCGGACGAAATCCGGGAAGTGCCGCTGCAGCTGGTCCACGATCCCCGGATCGACGGGGTCATCCATCCGCGGCCGGACCTCGACAGACGACGCGTTGAACCGGCGCTGCCAGACCGCCGGCATCGTGATCACCACGTCGCCCCCGATGAGCTCCGACCAGTGGAGATGGTGGCGGATGGCGGCCCCGAGGGGTCGCGCGCGCAGGCCGCGATCCCGGAACTCAGCCACGGTCCGCTTGAAGACCGCAACGCCAGACCATGGAAGGCTCGAGGGATCGGCCACGATCCCGTCACGCTCGGTCTGGACCCGCAGCCAGTCCTCCAGCCGGCCCATCATGACCGTGATGACCGGCCCCATGTCATCGACCGGCAAGCCCTCGGCTTCGCGCCGTCGGAGCCCGCGCTCGACGGCCTCACCGGCCGCCACGGCCTGGGGCACGCTGAACGACACGGTCGCATTGACGCTCACGCCCCGGTAGGTCGCCTCTTCCATGACCCGAACACCGACCGACGTCGCCGGGAACTTGACCACGATGTTCGGAGCGAGCGAGGCGAAATGCTGGCCCTGCGCCAGCATCCGGTCGAACGACCGGAAGAGCGTCGGGTCGGTCTGAATCGACAGCCGGCCATGGCGACCACCCGATGCCGCGAACGCCGGCAGCAGGAGCGGTGCGGCACGGAGCGACATCTCCTCCACGATCGCCCAGGCGAGGTCGATCTCGGTCGCGTCGGGCCGCTCGTCAGCGAGGGCACGCACCCGGGTGCGCCACTGCGCCGGGTCGGCCTTCCAGACGTCCGTCACGATCGTCGGATTGGCGGTCGCGCCGACCGCGCCGAACGATATCGCGTACTCGAGCTCGTCGACCGCGCACGAGTCGTTCCAGATGTCGGTCGCGGTCGCGGTCACCGTCCGGCCCAGCGGGCTGCCGGCCAGCGGCAGCCGCGCAGGTCCGAGCATCGTCTCTGTGGCCCCTCCCACCATCCATCCTCCACATCCGGCATTGACACTCGATGGTGCCGTGCGATACGGTCCGCGACTCAGGGTAATCGATTACGCGGAATGCGCAAGGAGGGGCGTTGACCGGGTCGTCCGCGCGTCGCGCATGCCCGCGAGTCCCATCCCTGAAGGCGCGCGCCATGGTCCGTCGGGAGGCCGAGAGTCGGCACAGATGAGCACCGTCACAGCCGCTCGTCACGACGTGCGGCCATCGCTCCGACACCCCGACGACGCACTGTCGCGATCCCCGATCGGCGCGGTGCCGATGCTCTGGATCAACTCCGATGAGGCGCGTACCTCGGGCCTGGACGCGACGACCATCCTCGACGAGATCGCCCGGACCGGCTTCGAGGGCACCCAGCTCGGCAATGGCTTTCCGGAGGGCGCGGAGCTTCGCGCCCAGCTGGTCCGGCGCGACCTGCGCCTGGCCGAGATTTACGTCCCGCTGCCCGCAACCGTCGACGGGCCGACATCCGAAGCCCTCGACATCGCGATCGAACGGATCCGCCTGCTGCGCGACGGTGGCGGGGAGGTCCTGTGCGTTGCGCTGCACAGGTCGCCGGGTCGCGATGAGCTGGCGGGTCGTGCCACGACTCCCGGCACACCGGTGCTGGCCGAGGCGGGCTGGGACGCCCTGATCGACCTCCTTCACGAGATCGCGGAACGCGCGGAACGGCCGATCGCCTTCCATCCGCACGGCGCGACTCTTATCGAGACCCCCGAGGAGGTGGACCGGCTCGTCGCCTCCACCGATCCGAGCCGTGTCGGGATCTGTCTCGATGTCGGACACCACATCGTAGGCGGCGGGGACCCCGTCGCGGCGATCCGCGACCTGCGCGATCGCGTCACCCACGTCCACCTGAAGGACGTCGACCCGGTGGTTCTCGCCCGGCTGCAGTCGGGTTCCCTCGACGGGCTGGGTCACGCGGTCCGCGAGCGGCTGTTCACGGAGCTCGGCGCCGGGATGCTCGATCTCGACGGGGTGATCGAGGCGCTCGTCGAGCGCGACTACACCGGATGGCTGATGGTCGAGCAAGACAGCACGTGGGGCCCGCCCTCGGAGAGCGCCGCGATCGGGCGGCGCGTCCTCGCGGCGACGCTGCGCCGGCATGGCCGCGCCGCGACGATTGCGGGAGCCCGCGCATGAAGGTCGCTCTGCTCGGTGCTGGCCGGATCGGCAAGCTCCATGCTCGTCTCCTCAGCGCGACCGAGGGCATCGACACACTCGTGATCGGCGACGTCGACGCGGATCGTGCAGCCGAGGTCGCCTCGTCGGTCGGTGCCAGCGTGGCCCCCTCGATGGAGGCGGCGCTGGACGCCGCCGACGCCATCGTCATCGCAGCCGCCACCGGCGCCCACGCCGAGCTCATCCGGGCGTCGATCGGTCGGGGGCTGCCGACGTTCTGTGAGAAGCCACTGGCAGCACACCTCGACGAGACGATCGCGCTCGCCGCGGACATCGACGCCTCCGGCGTCCCGTTCCAGCTCGGCTTCCAGCGACGCTTCGACCCGGCCTACCGCGAGGTCCACCGGCTGGTCCACAGCGGCGGCCTCGGCACGCTCTACGCGGTGCGGCTGGCCGGACACGACCCGGAGCCGGCGCACGAGGCGTACATCGCGCAGTCGGGCGGCCTCTTTCGCGATTTCTCGATCCACGACTTCGACGTCCTGCGCTGGATGACCGGGTGCGAAGTCGAGGAGGTCTACGCCGACGGCGCCGTCCGCGCCTTCCCGGTGTTCGCGAAGTACGGGGACGTTGACACGGCCGTGGTGACGCTCCGTCTCGCCGACGGTCCGCTGACCGTGATGACCGTCACCCGCCACGACCCCCTCGGCTATGACATCCGGGCCGAGGTCTTCGGCTCGAAGGACAGCGTCGCGGTGGGCCTCGGCCCGAAGACCCCGCTGCGCTCCGTCGAGCCTGGCGTTCCGCCACCACCCGGGCCTGCGTGGAAAGACTTCCTCGTGCGGTTCGAGTCGGCTTATGCTGCCGAACTCGCGGAGTTCGTCGCGGTCGCCCGCGGCGACGCCCCGAGTCCATGCACCGCCCAGGACGGCGTCGCGGCCCTCCGCGTCGCCGAGGCGGCAGATCGCTCGCTCCACGAACACCGACCCGTGCGGCTCGCGGAAATCCCCGGCTGAGGGCCGGGTCGGACCCGACCCTCGGGACGACCGGACGAAAGGAGGTGTCCATGGCGGCCAGGCTGGCCGCGAACCGAAAGCAGCGATCCCTCGGACCCGCCCTGCGGGCGGCTGAGATCGGGACCGTGGCACTCGCCGCGGCACAACGGAGGAGAACGAACCGAATGAATCTGAGGAAGAAGTCGTTCGTCGCGCTCGCGGGCGCGGCGATCTTCGTGGGGGCCTGTACGTCCGGGACCCCGACCGGCTCGGGAGCCGTCGCCGGCGGCCTCGACGGCGCGCTCGTCAAGCGCTCCGACATCAAGATCGAATACGTCACCCACGGCCAGGCCCAGGACGGGTTCTGGGGCGTGGTCCGGAACGGCGTGAAGGCCGGCGCGGCCGACATGGGCGTGACGGCGACCTACAACGCCCCGAGCGCAGAGAGCGACATGCCCGGCATGGTCTCGCTCATCGACGCCGCGATCGCCAAGAAGCCGACCGGATTGGTCGTCTCGATCCCGAACCCCGATGCGCTCGGGCCGGCGATCAAGAAGGCCGTCGAGGCCGGCATCCCGGTCGTGTCGATGAACTCCGGTTCGGACGTGTTCCGGGACCTGGGCGTCCTGGCCCATGTCGGTCAGACCGAGTATGAGGCGGGCCTCGGAGCCGGCGCACGGTTCAAGGCGGCCGGCGTCAAGAACGCGGTCTGCTTCAACCAGGAAGTGGGCAACCAGGCTCTCACCCTGCGCTGCAACGGGTTCTTCAAGGGCCTGACGGACAGCGAGACGGGCGAGGTCCTGACGGGCAACATCTCCGACCCGGCAGGCATGCAGGCGGCGATCGAGGCGGCCCTCCAGGCCGACGCGACCATCGACGGCATCCTGACCCTCGGACCCTCGGTGGCCAAGCCGGCGCTCGACGCCGTGGCGGCCTCCGGCAAGACCATCCATCTCGCGACCTTCGACCTCAGCGCCGACGTGCTGACGGCCATTAAGGACGGGAAGATGGACTTCGCGATCGATCAGCAGCAGTTCCTCCAGGGCTACCTGCCGATCGTCATCCTCACGAACTACGCCGAGACCAAGAACCTGCCCACCGGCAACGGCCAGGGCTTGATCATGACCGGCCCAGGGTTCGTGACCCAGGCGGACGCCGAGGCCGTCATCGGGCTCGCCGCCAAGGGTCTCCGCTGACCTAGCGCTCGCGCGCCGGCGTCACCGGCGCATGGGAGGGACCGGCACCGGTCGGTCCCTCCCGATCACCTCGGAGGGAACGATGGCGAGCACGACGACCACGACCCCGCGAGCACCGGGATCGGACAGACTCCGCAACCTCTCCCTCACCCAGCGCATCCTGGCGCGCCCGGCCGCGGGCGCCCTGATCATCGTCGTGTTCGTGTGGGTCGTCTTCGCGGCGATCTCGCTGGCCCGTGGGAACACCGCCTTCATGGGCATCCCGGGCACGCTCAACTACCTCGACGTGGCGGCCCAGGTCGGCATCGTGGCCACTGCGGTCGCTCTGCTCATGATCGCCGGCGAGTTCGACCTGTCGATCGGCTCGATGGTCGGCTTCGCCGGGATCCTCATCGGCATCGGCGTGACGATCTGGGGTCTGCCGGTGTGGCTGTCGATCATCATGGCGATGATCGCGACCACCTTCCTCGGCGTGATCAACGGCCTCATCGTGGTGCGGACCGGACTCCCGTCGTTCATCGTCACGCTGGCGACGCTGTTCATCATCCGCGGCGCCTCGTCGGTGCTGACGTCGACCGTCACGAACATCACCTACATCCCGATCGACCCGACTCGGATCGCCGGCGACCCGCTGGCGGAGTTCTTCGGGTGGAGCATGCCTGTCTCCATCGGTGGTCAGACCGGGACCCTGCAGATATCGATCCTCATCTGGATCGTCATCGCGGTCGCCGGCATCTACGTTCTGGGCCGGACGCGGTTCGGCAACTGGATCGCGGGCGTCGGTGGCTCGGCCGGGGCGGCGCGCAACCTCGGCGTCCCCGTCGCGCGGGTCAAGATCGCCCTCTTCGCCATGACGGCCTTCTCGGCCTCGATCCTGGCGGCCATCCAGAGCGTGCGGTTCAACTCGGCCGACATCCTTCGCGGCACCGGCATCGAGCTCGATGCGATCACGACCGCGGTCATCGGCGGATCGCTGCTGACCGGCGGCTACGGCTCGGTCGCCGGCACCGCGCTCGGGGCGCTCGCCCTGGGGATGGCCCGCCAGGGCATCGTCTTCGCCGACATCAACGCCGACTGGTACAAGATCGCGATCGGCACGCTGCTGCTGGTCGCCGTCGTCCTCAACAACTGGATCCGGCGTCGGTTCGCCGGACTCACGTAGGAGGGCAGACCCATGGATCCCACCCCCATGACCGACGCCCTCATGGAGAGCACGCCGGCAGCCGCTGCAGACCAGACCCCGTTGCTCGAGGCACGCGACATCTCGAAATACTTTGGCGCGGTCGTTGCCATCGAAGGTGTGTCCCTCGAGGTCCGCGCCGGTCAGGTCACGTGCCTGCTGGGTGACAACGGCGCCGGCAAGTCGACGCTGATCAAGACGCTGTCCGGCGTTTACCGCCCGGACAAAGGCACGCTCGCCGTCGATGGCCAGCCCGTCGAGTTCGGTTCGCCGCGCGACGCGCTCGACGCCGGCATCGCGACGGTCTACCAGGACCTGTCGGTGATGCCGCTGATGAGCGTCACCCGCAACTTCTTCCTCGGCAACGAACCGACGGTCGGCGTCGGGCCGTTCAAGCGGTTCGATCTGCCCAAGGCAGCCGGGATCGCCAGGGAGGAGATGAAGCGCATCGGCATCGACGTGCGCGACACCGACCAGGCCGTCGGCACGCTATCGGGCGGCGAGCGCCAGACGCTTGCGATCGCCCGAGCCGAGTACTTCGGGGCCCGCGTGCTCATCCTCGACGAGCCCACATCGGCCCTCGGCGTGAAGCAGTCGGCGATCGTGTTGCGCCACATCGTCGCGGCCCGCAACCGCGGGCTCGGGGTCATCTTCATCACCCATAACGTCTCGCACGCACTGCCGATCGGCGACACGTTCACCATCCTGTCGCGCGGCCGGACCGGCGGTCAGTTCAGCCGCGGCGATGTCGATGCCGATCAGTTGCACAGCCAGATGGGCGGTGGTGACGAGCTGCACGAGCTGACCCGCGAGCTCGAGGCGCTGGCCAAGAGCGAGCGCAGGCCGTCCGCGTCGACACCGCCGGCGCCCGGACCGACGGTGAGCCACTGACGCCGGGGCCCTTGACGGCCGCGCCGGTTGTCGCGCCGCATCCGCGGCGACGCCGATGACGGCCACGATCGCCGATGTCGCGGCACGGGCCGGGGTATCGACTGCGACCGTCAGCCGCGTGCTGGCAGGCGTCGGGCGCGCCCGGCCCGAGACGCAGGCGCGAGTTCTCGAGGCGGCGCGCGCCCTCGATTACCGGCCGTCCGAGGTCGCCCGATCGCTGAAGCGGCGGTCGACCCAGACTCTCGGTCTGATCATCACCGACATCGAGAACCCGTACTTCCCGCAGCTCGTGCGGTCGGTCGAGGACGCCGCACGGGCATCCGGTTACTCCGTCCTGCTGTGCAACGCGGCCGACGACCCGGAGCGCGAGGCGTCCTACCTCGACCTGCTGGCGGACCGGCGGGTCGATGGCCTGATCATCGCGGCCAGCAGCCTCGGGGTCCGTCACATGGAGTGGCTGTCGTCGCCGCCGATCCCGGTC
>DASTIG010000155.1:0-7204 GCA_035717785.1 Candidatus Limnocylindrales bacterium | reverse complement strand
CGTCGCGGGGTGGGTCCGGCGCGGCTGGCGAGGATTCGGCGGTGACACCCGCTCGACGAGCGCGGCCAGCTCTTCGGCGGTGGCGACCGGTGCCGTGCGCCGTGCGTCGACGATCGCACGTGCGATGCGACCGGCCTTCGGTTCTTCGCCGTAGCGGCGAAAGAGTGCCGTCAGATCGTTCGCGTCGAGCGTGGCCAGGAGCTCGGCCGCCGGCACGCCGCGCGAAGCATCGAATCGCATGTCGAGCGGGCCACCAGCCCGAAACCCGAACCCGCGTTCCGCGTCGGCGAGCTGGTAACTCGACAGGCCGAGATCGAAGAAGGCACCGTCGACAGTGCCGAAACCGGCGTCGCGCGCGACATCGCCGAGGTCGCGGAAGTTCGACTGGCGCAGGACGAGGCGGTCCCCGAAACGGGGGCGGAGGCGACCGTCCACTCTGGCGATGGCCGCCCCATCGGCATCAAGGCCGAGGAGGCGGCCATCAGGGTCGGTCGCCTCCAGGATCCGCTCGGTGTGCCCACCGCCGCCGAGGGTGGCATCGATCTGGAGGCTCCCCGGCGCAGGCGCGAGCATCGACATGACCTCCTCTGCCAGCACCGGGATGTGCCCTACCTCCATCTCTCCTCCACTCCTCGTCGATCGGATCCCGAGCGGACCCTGGAAGCGCATGTGGTGTGAGCTAGATCCCGAGGCCCTGGAAGGCTTCGGCCAGCTCGTCCGGGTCTTCGAGGCCCTGGGCGTACGTCGCCCAGGTCGACGGGACCCATATCTCGGCGTGGTCGCGCGAGCCGACGACCACGGCCTCATTGCCCAGATCGATGTGCTCGCGCAGGTAGGCCGGCAGCAGGATCCGGCCCTGACGGTCGAGGTCGACCTCCGCCGCGCCCGCGAAGATCAGGCGCTGGAAGCGGCGGGCGTTCTGGTCGGTGATGGGCAACGCCGCGACCTTCGCCGCGAGCGCGTCCCAACCCTGCTGGGTGTGGATCGCCAGACAGGCGTCGAGCCAGCGCGAGACGACCGCACCAGCTCCGAGCTGGGCGCGGAACTTCGCGGGGACGGCGATCCGTCCCTTGTCGTCCACCGTGTGCCGGTACTCGCCGGTGAACACCCGTGGGGGCTCCTTGGACTGCCTGAGCCTGGTCCGCTGGGTTCGGGGTCTCGACCTATCTCACGTGCCCTGGCCGTTGTTCCCCACTTCCCACCACTTTGGACCACTTCGGCGCATCGTACGTTGCGATCCGGCCCGCGTCAATGCACAAATCCACACCGGGCGCCCCGCCTGGAACCCGATCCCGCCAACGCGTACGGGCTGGAACCCCCAGCGTTCCGGATGACGCCGGAACGACCAGCATCGGTTCGATCAGCCGCCATCTGGAACGCCGCGCGTCCCACCCGGCGGCGGAACGCGCCTTCGGCCGCTACTTGGAACGCTGGCGGTTCCGCGGGCGCAGGGGCGGAGGCGCTTCTCGACCGACGCGGGACGCAGATCACTCGTCGTCGAACCCTGCCCGCAGTCATGGTTGCGTGGACCGGGATGGACGACGCGCTATCTCGCTTCTTCGGGATCGGACCTCAGCGCGTGGGCGGTGGCAGCCGCAGCTTCTGCCCGGACCGCAGGCCCTGGCTGCGCAGCCACGGGTTCCGTGCGTAGATGCTGCCCTGGGACACGCCGAAGTAGCGGGCGATGCTGAACAGGTTGTCACCGCTTCGGACGGTGTAGATCCAGCAGCGCGGCGTGTTCGGGCAAGCCTGCAGGAGTCGATACCGGTCGGACTTCGGCGTCGCGCGCGGGGTCGGCGCGGCAGTTGGTATCGGTGTGGCTGACGGCGTCGGCGACGGCGTGACCGAGGGGGTCGGCGAGGGCGTGACCGGGGCGGACGGGGAGGACACGGAGGACGAGGTCGGCGCCACGACGGGTGCGCCCGACGCTGCGGACGGAGAGGCCGCGGCGACGGACGATGGCGACGCGCTCGCGGCAACACCCGGCGGAGCGATGTCCAGGGCGCCGCCGCGGGCTAGCACGAAGCCCACCGAGGCACTCAGCGCGAGGACGAGCACCACGAGCGACCCCAGCATCGCCGGCGACATCGCCCGACCCTGGCGGACCACCGGTGTCGGCGTTTCAGCGATCACCGCGGCACCCCGCAGGTAACGCGGACAGTTCACGTGACCGGTCGACAGGCAGACGAGCTCCTGTTGCCGCAGCGACTGTGGCACCGCCTCGGCAAGCGCGGCGCAACGGTTGGTCGTGTCGGGCGTTTCGATCGGGGCGACCAGGCCGTTCTGGCCGGTCGCGCGCAGGAAGGGGCAGACATTCGGATCGGGCGAGCGATGGTCGAGGACCTGCAACCACGTTCGGCCGTCCTCGGCGGGCACGTCCGTCGGGGTGGGCTGGACCACCGCTTCTTCGCGCTCGGCCAGCGCGATCGCGGCAAGCCCGGGGACGCGGAAGGGCATCGCGTCAGTCGGCGCTCCGGTCGGGGCTACCGGGACTCCTTCGGGGATAGCCGCCAGCGCCGCCGCAGCCCCGAGTGCGCGTACCGGAGGAGCTCCGTCCACAGGCGCCTTCCCACGACGTCGCTCGTTCTCGACAGGCGGAGACGGAGCATTCGGATCGATGTCGGTGCGTCGGCGGCGTGGGCGGGGGGTGGGCGGGAGCCCACGGTCGTCTGCCACTCAACCTCCCTCGATGATGCGCTCACGAGCGCATCCGGGACACCAGCCTAGTACCTTTCGTTCCTTGCCGTCGCCGAGAATCGGGTGCTAGGCTCCGGCGCCAAGATCGCAGGACGCCTGTTCGCCGATCGGATACGAGGCCTCGAACCGCATCTCATGGCGCTCCCGCTCCCGATCATCCCGCCCCAGCCCGATGCCTATCACCTGGCGCCGCATCGGATCAAGCGCTGCACGTTTCGGCGCCTGATCGACGTGGAAGCGGGCTCCGACCGCGTATACGACGTCGAGTGCCTGTTCCCCGATCGGAAGATCCCGATCCCCCTCGGGGACCTCGAATCGGCGATGCCGATCTGCAACGCCTGCACGGCGCCTCACATCTTCCGTCCCGACGAAGATTGATCGTCAGCGAGGGCGGGTCTGTAAGCCGAGTTCGTGCCGAGTTCGTGCCGAGTGCGTGCATGAACGTGTCCCAGCCCCGTCCACCATGTGTGGGGGCGTCCGGCCCGTCCGTTAGGGTCCACCCAAACTGTGTGCAGAACTGTGTGCAACTAACCCGGTCGGCCCGGACCGACCGGCCGCGTGCACGGGATCGAAGATCCGGGATCGGAGCCGGGGTGCTGACAGCCTGCCTGTCGCCGCTTAGCCCCGTCCAATCAATATCAGCCTGGCCGATAGACCATGAGCACGATGATCACAACGAGCGCCAGGTTCTCCAAGCGGCTTACCGCGACGGTTCGAGGCGCGGTCATCAGCGCCGCCGCGGCCGCGTCGTCGCCCCGCATGATCGCCTCGTCCACACGTTTGCCGATAGGCGCCCAGTACAAGCCGCCGAGCACGGGAAAGATCAGGAACAGGGCCGTCGACGCCAGCACCCACGGCGCGGTGATCGAGTAGCCGAATGCCCAGAGCACGATCGGCCCGCTTACGATGACTGCCGTTCCTCCGCGGCGGTAGAGCCAGACGTCGAAGCGTCCCGACATCGCGAGTGCCGCTTGCCGTTCCTCGAGCGACGGCGCGCGCCGCGCGATCTCGGTCAGCACGTTCGTACCGATGTACCCCGCGACGAATACGAAAACCGCAAGGAGATGCCCGATAAGCGCGAACCGCTCGATGTCCATCCCTGCTCCGGTAGATTGCCATCTGAGGATGGCGCCGAGGCTCGGCAGAGGGTAGTACGCAGCGGCACGGGAGTACGATCTCGATAACGCGACGTGCGCGCGTCCGTTCGGACCGAATGCGGTCTGGGAGTCTCAGGGGGGAAACCCCATAAGTGAGACGTGGAGGGGTACATGCGTCGAGTTATCAGTCTTCTATTGGCCGGGATGATGATCCTGACCACGGCTGGAGTGGCATCCGCCGACAGTTTCCACCACCCGAAGCCGCCGAAGTGCGTCCCAGCGAGCACACCTGGTTGCTCCTGAGCGTCTGAGCTAGCCCGGTCGGGAGGAGCCGCGCGCACGGCTCTCCCGCCTCGGGCTCCGGCGTGGCGAGTGCCGTAAGGCTCGGTAGATCCGCGTATATGCCCGGTCGCCGATTGCCGACCGCCAGGAACAGCGCCACGGCCAGCTCATCGCCCGCGGCGCACGGGCCGCGTATCCGGTTCGGTGCGCCGTTCGAGAACGAGCCACCTGAGGGTGAGTGGACCAACGAGTGATCCGTTCAGCGGCTGCGCGTGGGCTGGAACTGGATCGCCGCGGATCACATGCCGCTTCCCGGGTCGTACAACTCGGCCGACCGATCTCCGTCGTAGTCGCCGACCAGGAGGACCATGCCGTTCGACAGCATGGTCGCCGTCGCCCCCTCGCGCGTGTGTGCGGGCTTCGCGGTGGTGTCCCACTGACCTCGATCCGGACCGTAGAGCTCGGCCGATACATGGGGGTTTTCGCGGCCACCTTGCCCGACGACGAGAACCGGACCGCCGGTCAATGGGACGGCGCTGTGGAAGATGCGCTCCTTCGACATCGGTTCGGTCACGATCCACGTCCCGGAGTCGGGCTGGTACAACTCCGCGGTCTTCCATGCGCCAGGGTCGCTACACGCGCACCCGCCGGTGACGAGAACGGTCCCATCCGGGAGGAGGGTCGCGCTATGTCCCCATCGGCTCTCGGTCATGTTTCCGGTCGCGGTCCATCGCCCCGTACCCGGGTCGTAACGCTCGGCGGCGGCGGAGCCGCCGCCTGCGACGAGCACCGTCCCGTCGGAGAGTGGTGTCGCGGTATGTCCGCCACGCGCTTCGACCATCTGTCGGATCTTGGCCCAAGTGCCGTCGGCTGGGTCATACACCTCGGCTGAGGCGCTGCGCACTAGGTCGGTCGTCGTGTCCTCTTCGCCTCCGCCGGTCACCAGCACCTTGCCACTCGCCAGCGGCGTCGCCGCGTGTCCGCCGCGACCCGTCGTCAGGCGGCCGGTGGATGCCCATCGCCCGTTATCCGGGTCGTACAGCTCCGCGGTATCAAGGGGTCGACGTGCATCGTCAAAACCACCCGCGACAAGCACTTTCCCATTCGCCAGCAATGTCGCCGTTTGACCCCACCGGGCACCCCGCATCTGCCCCGTCGCGGACCAGGTGCCCCGATCCGGGTCGTACAGCTCGGCCAATGCGGAGGCCCGTCCATCGAGGCGATCGTTGATGAGGCCACCAGCGACGAGGACTCGTCCATCGGGCAGGAGCGTCGCCGTGTGATGCGAATGGGGGCTAACCATCTTCCCGGCAGGTCGCCACGTGGCCGCGGCTACGGGCGCGGGCGAGGGCGTGGCGCTCGGCGCCAGCGTCGCGCTCATTGGCAGCGGCGTCGGTGAGGCGACGCCCGATGGCGACGCTCCTTGAGCGGTCGACGATGCGGATGCGGGGGCCGCTGTGGATGACGCCTGACTAGAGCACCCAACCAGGACGAAGACGGACAGAAGCGTCAGTCCAAACACGACCGACGCCGCGGACCGGACGGGCGAGGTAGACATCCGAGACCTCCAGAACGCGCCACTTGTATCAGCAAGACGTCTGGAGGCCGCCTTTGGAGCGCGAAAATCCTGTCGGACGGCCGACACCTTCGACCGACCCGAGCATCGATATCGACGCGAGGTCCCGGTCGACCCCGAGCGACTGACCGCGCGTGCGAGATCGACGGTCCGGGACCGGTGCCGGGACGCTGACAGCCTAGTTGTCGGCCGTCCCCTGGCCGTTCGCATCGGTTACGGGGCGTCAGTCTCGCAACTGGCGATGACATCGAGGTCCGAGGTAGTCGTCGGCGAGCCTCTGGCTCGCGTCGCGCAGCAAGTCGACGTGGACGTGCCGCGCGCTGACCCGAGCGAGCACTCAGCCGGTCGCCGACGCCCGGGAAGGTAAGGCCCCGGGTTGCTGCATGAGAGATCACCCGGGTCAACCGCAATCGTCCGGACCGAGCGACGACGTCGAGTAGCTCGCGGCCGCGTCAGCGCGTCTGTGCGCGGAGGAACGGGATGAGCTGAGCGGCCACGCCCTCCCGGTCGTCGATAAACGGCCAGTGGCCGCTCTCGGGCAGGATCACGACCTCCGCGCTGGCGAAGAATCGCGTCTGGATGTCGGCGAATCGCACGGGGACGTAGGGGTCCTGCGCCCCCCAGATGACCATCGTCGGCGGGTTCGCGGCACGCAGCGCAAGGCTCGCTCGTTCGGTAACGGACCCGAGGTCTGGCGTAGCACGGTAATACCTGAGGACCGCACGACGAGTGCCCGCGACGCGGCACTGGCGAACCATTCCGTCGGTGTACTCGCGCGGCAGACCGCGCGGATTTCCCCATCGAAGCAGAAGCGCGACGCCCGAAGGAGTCGCGGACGCCAACAGCAACTCACCGAGGCCTCGCCGGCGGTACATGCGGGCATACCGGTGCCAGCGGTAGCCTGGTAAGGCGCCGATGTTGATGAGGCTCAGACTCGCGAGGGCATCTGGGTGCTCGGCGGCCCACGCGAGCCCCCAGGGACCGCCGAGGTCGTGGAGGACCAGGTGAGCGCGCCGGATGCCGAGCTCCTCTAAGAGCCCGCCGAGGTGGCGCGCGTAGCCCTGGGTCGTGTAGTCGAACGCCTCAGGTTTGTCGGCATCGCCGTAGCCCGGCATGTCGGGTGCCACGGCCCGGCCGAATGCAGCAACCTCCTCGACGAGCGTCGCCCAGTCTCTCCTCGATCCGAGCGCCCCGTGGACGAAGACGACCGCCGAGTCCGAACCTGGCCTCCCGCCGACGGTCACGACCGAGCGCACCCCGTCGACCGCTACATCGGTCTCCCCGTCTTCAGGCGATACAGCCATGCCGCCTTCCGTCATGCTGGATCGACTTACTCCGTCGTGCCGCCCTTGTCGTACTCCGCCGCCCTGCTGGCGCGGCCGGTATTCCGCTGGATGGCTGGGATGGTACCGCGGTGATCGGCGGATCAGAGCCAGCCGCCGGGATCGGGTCACCCCGGCTCCGCGCCGCCGCCGGCTTTCAACGGTCACGGTCCAGCCGAGCGGCGGGCGACCGGGGAGGGGGTCCGTAGCCCGGCATGGTGGCGGCCGCG
>DASTIG010000154.1:0-25729 GCA_035717785.1 Candidatus Limnocylindrales bacterium | reverse complement strand
GCAGGACCCTGCCGGCTCGATCCTGGTTGAGCGCAACAGGCTCCGGCGCGCCCGAGTAGGCGAAGGTCACGCCGCCGGACTTGCCCTGGCGCGCCGAATGCCAGTGGCCGAGTGCCAGGTAGTCGAGGCCGCTCGCACCGATCTCGTCCGTCGTGATGACGACATCGTCGCGGTCCGTCTTGCCTGGGATCGCGACCGAGCCATGGAGAACGCCGACCTGCCACGCCGCGGTGCCCTTGTGTGACGCGACATCGAGGTCGCGCAGCGGGCTGTGCGGCGCACGCTTGGTCGCGAAGACAGGGCCATGAACGACGACGTCACAGGCGGACAGGTGGATCCGTGGCAGCTCCGGCGTGAGGACCGTCACCCAGTCGTCGTCCGGTGTGCTCCCGGACAGGGCCTTCAGGTCATACGCGCGGTAGATCGACGACCGATCGTATGCGTCGTGGGTCCCGGGCACGATCACGGTCCGGATCTTGCCGCCCGCGAGCCGCTTGATCTCTGCAGCGACACGCTCGACCGACCGCCGCGGCTGGACGTTGCTGTCGAACAGGTCGCCGGCGATCAGGACGAGGTCGACCTTCTCGGCCAGCGCCAGATCGACGGTGGCCGCGAAGGCGGCGAATTGGCGCTCGCGTTGGGCGCTGGCCTGCTCACCGAGGTCGTCGTGGCGCGCGCCGAGGTGGACGTCCGCGGTGTGGATGATCCGTAGCATCCGCTCGGGTCTGCCCTCTCAGTGCTGACGGGTCGGGCGATCACGATCCGGCGCTACCCCTGATGGTATGGCGCGAGCGAGGCGCCCCCATGACTCCCCGCTCGCCAACCCGGATCTTCGCGCGCCATTGTGACAGGTACGTTGTCACGGCCGCCAGCCGGCTTCATGCCGCTGGTATGTCCGATTTTCGAAGCCGTTGTATCCTGCGCCGCACGAACGAACCGGTGCGCCCCGCAGACAGGGAATCCGACATCGGCACCTGGGTCGCCGGGGCCCGGCTTCTCGCGCCAGACCTCGCTTTCCCGACTGCCGATGCGGTCGCCCTCCCCAGGCGCACCCAGTCGACCATCGCGTCCCGGAGGAGCAACGTGACCTACGCTGATCGGACCCTCACCTGTGTCGACTGCGGCGTCGAATTCATCCATTCGGCGGCCGATCAGGAGTATTACGCCCAGAAGGGTTTCGCCTCCGACCCGAAGCGGTGCACGAGCTGCCGCGCCAGCCGTCGGGCGGCCCGCGATGGGGGCTACGACGTCCGCGAGATCGGCGGCCCGCGCGGTTACGAGCGGAGCGTCGAGCGTCCCGATCGTGAGTACTTCGCAGTGGTCTGCTCGTCGTGCGGCAACCAGGCGCAGGTCCCGTTCCGACCCCGGATGGACCGCCCGGTGTACTGCTCGGACTGCTTCCGGACGGTGCGGCCCGACTAACGGGGTTCCGGGGTCGGCTTACCGAGGTCAGCCGCGCCCGGCCCATCCCGGCCATCCCGGCCATCCCGGCCCTCGCTCGCGTTTGGAACATCACGAGGTTCCAATCAGAGGCTGAGCGAAGGAGTGACCGCCGGAATCAGGTCCTCCTTCGCCGATTGGAACATCCATGGTGTTCCAATCGGTCCTCGAGCCGGAGCTGAGGGCTCCGTCCTTCGCTGATTGGAACATGGGGATGTTCCAAGCCGACTGATAGACCTCCCGATGATACGAACGCAGCGTGAGCACCTGGTCGACGTTGTTTCCGGCAGGGTTCGGAACGCAGTGAGGTTCCGAACCGCACGGGAAGAGATCGAATGGCCCGCTCACGTGCGCGACGGAACATGGGGATGCTCCAGACGACTGAGTGGCGACGGCGACGGCGCCCGCGGGTCACACGAGCCGGCGCCCGCGCCGGCGACCCGCGTCCAGGTCCGCGCCGGCGACCCGGCCGCCCCGACCCCGACCTAGACCCGGAACACCTCGCCAGCGCGGAATCGTTCCCTGCGCCGGCCGCGCCAGACCGTGACCCGCGACGCTCCGTGTACCTGCCAGCCGCCTTCGTGGCAGACGACGGCCGTGTCCTCGTCGATCCCGAGCACGGTCGAGCCGCGCGGTGCCTGGAACGCGATCAGGGCCGAGAACGGCTCCGGCCAGGCGTCATAGTGCGGCACCACCGACACGTCCGGCGCGAATCCCAAGCCACTTCCCCAGCGCAGAGGGAACGGCATCAGGCGCAGGCGGAAGTCGAACGAGTGCCCGGCCAGCGCCATGGCCCCGGCCGAGCAGCCCGCGAGCGCCGCGCCACGCTGATGAGCAGCGGCCAACGCCCGACCGACCGCGCTCCCGGCCAGCGCCTCGAGGAGGTAGGACGGTTTCCCGCCGGACAGGTAGACGAGGTCCGCCTCGCCGACGGCCTGGACCGCAGCCGGGTCGTCGGCATCGGAACGATCGCGCACCATGACCGGCTCGACCTCCGCGCCGAGACCCGCGAAATGCGCCACACCCATTTCCGCCCAGCGCTTGAAGACGGGCTCGCCGTCAGGGAACGAGGCGGTCGGGAGGATCACCACCCGCGGGCGCGCGACGCCGGTCGCGGCGAGCAGGCTCGCGTCGAACGACGACATCGATGGGAGGAACTCGCCGGCGCCGACGAGTGCCACAGGTCCGGGCATAGCGCCGAGAGTCTATCTGCGACACTGCCGCGATGACGCCGCGCCAACGATGGACCCTCGTGGCGACGGTCATCGGGTCCGGCGCCGTGTTCCTCGACGGCACGATCGTCAACTCCGCACTACCCCGGATCGGGCGCGAGCTGCCTGCCACGCTGGTCGGCGTCCTCGAGGGCCAGACCTACGTCATCAGCGGCTATCTGGCAGTCCTTGCCGCCCTCCTGATCCTGGCCGGGGCACTGTCCGACCGGTACGGCCGGCGCCGGGTCTACGCCATCGGCCTCGCCGGGTTCGCGATCACGTCGGGCTTGTGCGGCCTGGCGCCGACGCTGGAGGTCCTGATCGTCGCGCGCCTCCTCCAGGGCGCGGCCGGCGCCCTCATGGTTCCCGGCGCACTCTCGATCATCACGCAGACGTTCTCCGAGTCCGAGCGCGGTCGCGCGTTCGGACTGTGGACATCGGCGACGTCGGCTCTTGCCCTGGTCGGACCGCTCGCCGGCGGCCTGCTGGTCGACACGATCGGCTGGCGGATCGCCTTCCTCGTCAACGTACCGATCCTCGCCATCGCGCTGGCGATCACACTGCGGTATGTGGCCGAGTCGCGCGACCTCGATGCGCGGCCCCGGTTCGATTGGCTGGGCTCGATCGTCGCGGCTCTCGCCGTGGGCGGCCTGTCGTTCGGCGTGATCCGCGGCGGGGCGAACGAATGGCAGGATGCCGCCGCGTGGATCGCGATCGCGATCGGCGCCATCGCTCTCGTCGCCTTCCCCGTGCTTATGGCCACCCGTCCCGACCCGCTGGTCCCTCTCGGACTGTTCCGGTCACGGGCGTTCACAACGATCAACGTCGCGACGTTCTTCGTCTACGGCGGCCTGTACGTGATGCTCAGCTACCTGAGCATCACGCTCCAGGGTGCGCTCGGCTACACGGCGCTCGCTGCCGGCGCCGTGGTCCTGCCGGTGGGGATCTGCCTGATCACGTTGTCGACCCGCATCGGCACGCTCGCGGGACGCTCGGGTGCGCGACGTTTCCTCACCCTCGGGCCCGCGTTGATGGCGCTCGGCCTGTTGTGGTTCACGCGCCTCCCGGCGAGCTCCACCCCATGGAAAGCCAACGTGGAACAGCCAGCCTCCCTCATCCCGCCGGCTGCAGTCATCATCGACGTCCTGCCGGCCGTGGTGCTGTTCGGAGTCGGCATCGCCTGTGTCGTCGCCCCGCTCACGAACACCCTGATGGGCTCGATCCCGACACGCTTCTCGGGCCTCGGCTCGGCGATCAACAACGCCATCGCGCGGGTCGGGCAGCCGCTCCTTGGCGCTGTCATCTTCCTCGCGTTGAGCACCACCTTCTACGCGAACCTCGCCGTCATCGCACCGGACATCGACACGTCCTCGGCGGCCGTCAGGGCCGCATTCCCCCCGCTGAACCCGCCACGACCGGGGGCGACGTCGGACCAGGTCGCCGCCGCGGCCAGCGCCTCGATCGAGGCGTTCCATCTGGCGATGGGCGTTGCCGCGGTCCTCGTCGCCATCGGCGGAGCGGTCTCGTGGGTCGGGCTGCGGCCCCAGGAGGCACCAGACTGATGCCGCGTGACTGGGACGCCCTCACCTACGACCGCGTCGCCGATCCGATGACGCGCTGGGGCATGGGGACCCTCAACCGCCTCCCACTGGCCGGCGATGAGCGGGTGATGGATGCCGGCTGCGGGACCGGCCGCGTTACCGAGCAGCTCGCCGAGCGCCTCCCACGGGGCAGGGTCATCGCCCTCGACGGATCGCCGGCCATGATCGACGCGGCCCACGCGCGGCTCGAACGCTTCGGGGATCGGATCGAGTACGTCGTCGCCGACCTCGGTCGACCGCTGCCGGTCGATGGGCTGGTCGATGCCGTCTTCTCGACGGCGACCTTCCATTGGGTCCCCGACCACGATGCGCTATTCCACAACCTCGCGGCCGTCACGCGTCCCGGCGGCTGGCTGGTCGGGCAATGCGGTGGCGCCGGCAACATCGGGCGGATCAAACGCGCCCTGGCGACAATCGGCGACGGCTGGCTCGGGCCCGCCCACTACGAGACGCCGCTTGCAACCACGCGCCGACTCGAGGCCGCCGGCTACGTGGACGTCGAATGCTGGCTGACCGACGAGCCCACCGAGCTCGAGCCCGGTGAGCCGTTCGCGACCTACCTGAGGGCCGTCGTCCTCGGGCCGCACCTCGATCGACTGCCGGCGGACGAGCACGAGGGCTTCGTCCGCGCCGTCGCTGACGCGGTCGGTGAGCCGGTCATCGATTACGTCCGGTTGAACATCACGGCGCGTCGACGCGTATCTCGCTGATCGCGCCACCGGCCGCCGGCCGGTGCGCGCCGGTTCCTAGCGGGCCACCCGGAAGGCGCCGCCATGACCCGGGATCACCACCTCGGCGACCGCCAGCACGCGCTCGCGGCCGGCCTCGATGGCCGGCTGGTCGTCGGCGTCCGGATCGAGCTCTGGGGTGCGGTCGGCATGCCACCACAGATGGGTCATCGCGTAGACGCCGTCGTCGGCCTCGACGATGAGTGACGCGTCCTCGGCGGTGTGGCCGGGCGTCAGCCACAACTGGGCCTTCGGGGAGAGGCGGTACCCGTCACCCGGCATATCGAGCCACAGGTCGTTCTTGTAGCGGGCCCAGAAATCGACGACCTCGGCGTTCGGGAACAGGGCAACGTTCATCGTGTGGTCGGGGTGGTGGTGGCTCAGGAAGACGTGCGTCACCGCTGCCGGATCAACCCCCAGCTTGGCCAGGGGATCGAGGATCAGCGAGCGACGGGCGACCATCCCCGGGTCGCTGACGATGAGCGCGTCACCGTCGCGCACGAGGACGATCGACGATGCCGTCCTCTCGCCCGTGTAGCCGGCGTGGAGGAGGTGGACCGATGCCATGGCTGGCGATGCTACGCCGTCGCGCCGGGTGGGATGCGGTCGAAAAGCACGGCGCGACGCCTGCAGACTCCGCCGATGACGACCGATCAGCCTGCCGACCTCGTCCTCCGTGGTGGCCGGATCGCGACGATGGATGCGGCTCGGTCGTGGGCGACCGCCCTGGCCGTCCGGGGCGGTCGGATCGTGGCTGTGGGGCCGGACGCCCCGGTCGCGAGGACGATCGGACCGCGCACACGCGTCATCGATCTTCGCGGACGAACGGTCACGCCTGGGTTCCAAGACGCACACGTCCATCCGATCCACGGCGGCCTGACGATGCTGCGGTGCGATCTCCACGCCGATGCGCAGTCCGGTTCGGGGCTCGACGTGATAGGGGCGTACGCACGATCGCATCCGGACGAGGCGTGGATCCGAGGTGGTGGCTGGTACATGGCGGCGTTCGAGGGCGGCACACCACGACGGGAGGAGCTCGACCGGGTCGTCCCCGACCGGCCGGCCTTCCTGACGAGCCGGGACGGCCACAGTGCCTGGGTGAACACGAAGGCGCTGGAACTGGCCGGCGTGACCGCCTCGACGACGGATCCGTCCGACGGGCGGATCGAGCGCAACCCGGACGGAACGCCGAGCGGCACTCTCCAGGAAGGCGCGATGGACCTGGTCGCCCGGTTGCTGCCCGACGACACGCCGGCTGACCTCGAGGAGGCGCTCCGCCTTGGCCAGCGGCACCTGCACGGGTTCGGGATCACCGCCTGGCAGGACGCGATCGTCAAGCCGCATCACGAGGAGCGCGCGTACGTGGCACTGGCCGCGCGCGGCGAGCTGACGGGCCGCGTGGTGGGCGCCCTGTGGTGGGAGCATCACCGCGGCGCCGAGCAGATCGAGGAGTTCGTGGAGCGTCGGCGCGCGACGGCCATCGGGCGGTACGCACCGACGAGCGTCAAGCTGATGATGGACGGCGTCCTCGAGAACTTCACCGGCGCGATGCTCGAACCGTACGGCGACGGGCGAGGCGGCACGACAGACAACCGCGGCCTGCTCCAGATCGACTCGGACGGACTCGCGAGCTGGGTGCCGCAGCTCGATGCGCTCGGCTTCCAGCCCCATTTCCACGCGATCGGCGACCGGGCAGTGCGCGCGTCCCTAGATGCCGTAGCGGCCGCTCGACGGGCGAATGGTCCGTCCGACACACGGCCCCACATCGCCCACATCCAGGTCATCCACCCGGACGACATCACGCGCTTCCGGCAGCTCGATGTCGCGGCCAACGCCCAGCCGCTGTGGGCGGCCCACGACGATCAGATGGACGTCCTGACGATCCCGTTCCTCGGTGAGCGATGGCGCTGGCAGTACCCATTCCGCTCGCTTCGAGCCGCAGGCGCCGTCCTCGCCATGGGTTCGGACTGGAGCGTCTCGAGCGCGAACCCGATCTGGGAGATGCACATAGCCGTCGAGCGCCAGGCGCCCGCGTCGTACGCCGGGGACCGAGGTGTCCTCCTGCCGGAGGAGCGGCTCGATCTCATCGACGCGCTCGCGGCGTTCACGATCGGTTCGGCCTATGTGAACCATCTCGATCGGGACACAGGCACGCTCGAGGTCGGGAAGCTCGCCGACCTGGCGGTCCTCGATCGCGACCTGCTTGACCGTGGCGCCGGCGAGATCCTCGAGGCAAGCGTGGTCGGGACGTTCGTCGAAGGCGTGTCCGTCTACGAGACCGCCGACCTCGGCGGCTGATCGAATCCCGCATGGACGGATGACGATGCCGATTCAGCATCTGACGTCGGTGTCGGCAGCGTGCTCGTTCCGCGATGCTCCAGTTGCGCTCCGGAAACACCGGATGACGCAGAAAGGAGCCATCCAGCCATGAACGCACTCGCGATCCTGTATGTGAACGCACATCTGCAGGACCTGCTCGACGAGGCCGCCGAGGCTCGCCGACACCGGGCCTACCGCCCGTCGCTGTTCCAGCGGATCAGCTCCGCTGCGTCGAATCGCATCGCCACGCTGGTGGTGCCGATCGATAACCGGGGCACCCTGTTTCCGATGCTCGACGACTCGCCCAACCGGAGCTAGGGCCTCCTCCCCTAGCTCCGTCCATACCCGCGACGACCCCCGTCCCTCCAACGGGGGTCGTCGTGTGTCTGCCGTACGATGGCCCGTGTGGAGCCGCGAATCACGCTGATCACGCTGGGCGTCGAGGATCTGCCCCGAGCGGTCGCGTTCTATCGCGACGTGGTCGGCTGGACGCCCGCATCCGACCAAGACGGCGTCGCCTTCTTCGACCTCGGCGGTTTCATCGTCGCGCTCTGGCCGTTCACGGATCTCGCGGCCGATGTCGGCATCGCCGTCGATGGTCGTGCTGCGTCCGACGGGGTCGCTCTCGCCCATAACGCACGGTCGCGCGAGGATGTCGACACGATCTTCGGGCAGCTCGAAGAGCGCGGCGCACGCATCGTGAAGCCGCCGGTCGAGACCGACTGGGGTGGCTATTCCGGCTATTTCGCAGACCCCGACGGCCACTACTGGGAAGTCGCGTTCAATCCGTTCTGGCCGATCCGCGAGGACGGCCGGATCGCCTTCCCGAGGGAGTAGCGGTCAGAGCGGGAGGTCGCCGGGGACGTCGACGTCGCGCAGCGTCAGACCCTCGGGGTCGTCGAGCCGCCAGGTGGCCGACGGGACGACGACGACATCCAGCTCGACGAACAGGGCGCGGAGCCGCCGTTCCCCCGTGCTGAGCAGCCGCGTGAGGGCCGGGGCCGCGGCGGACCGACGAAGCGCGATCGGGAGGGGTCGCGGACCGGCGTCGTCTGCCAGCACCGCCGCCTCGTGCGTCTCCAGTGCGTCGATGAGGCGGCGCAGGACCGCGGGCACGAGGGTCGGCATGTCGCCACCGACCACGAGGACGCGTTCGAGCGTCGGATCCAGCGCGTTCAGCCCGGTGGCGAGCCCCGCGAGGGGCCCTTCGAAGGCACGCGAGTCGTGGACGAGGCGCGCGTCCGACGCCATCGCCGGCACCGAGTCGGGAGGTGCCACGACCACGACGCTGCCCGCGACCTGCTCGACCGCCGTGATCGCATGATCGAGCATCGACCGGCCCTCGATCGCTACGGCGAGCTTGTCGCGTCCGAACCGTGCGGAGCGACCCCCCGCGAGGACGACCCCGACGATCCGCTCGGTCATCGCCCGACGGCGGCGGGTGCCTTCGCCCCAGGCACATGCCCGGCCGGCGTCCGCCGCAGGATCGCCCGGCGGTCGAGGTCCTCGAGGAGCGCCATCACGTATTTCCGGCTCGTACCTGTCGCATCGCGGAAGGCGGCAGGGGTCAGCGGGGCGTCGGCGGCCATCGACACGGCGCGCGCGGTCAGCTCGCGATAGGTGCTCCTGGCGTAGGCCAGGTCCGCGTCGAGGATGACGATGCGCCCGGTCCGCTCCAGCTCCCGGATGCCTGCGGGCGGACAGCTTGCGGCGCGCGCCGCGTCGGCCAGGGACGGCGGTGCGGCGACGTCGAGAGCCGATTCCAGCCGGTCCATGGCGGCCGACAGCGCGGGGTCGGGGGCCGGGGCACGCACACCGCGTCGGCGGACGATCTCGCCTTCGCGTACCAGCCGCTCCTCTCGGACGAGCCGGTCGACGACGGCTGCGGCGGCGGCGGCCGACTCATCGCGCCGGATCGTGACCACTCGCCGCAGTGCTCGAGCCACGGCGTTGCGAACCATCGAGAGCGGGGCCTCGGGATCGACGGCAGCGATCGCCGCGTCCGCGGCTAGCGTGGCCACATCGGCCGCCAGCCGGCCGTCGACGGCACCATGCAGGTCGATGCGTGCATCAGGGGCGCCAGCCGGATCCGCGAGCGCCGCCACCCGCTCGACGGTCTGGCGTCGCCGGGAGACCCCGCGCGGGGGCCGGGTGTCGAGGACGACCACGCCAGCTGGGTCCGCCTGAGCGCCGCGCCGCATGACGAATCGATCGCCAGGTCGGAGCGCGATCGGCGCAGCAAGACGCACGATCCCCGCGGCTCGCCCGTCGGGCAGCATCAGCGCATCGCGCCCGCTCCGCCCGACCGTGGCATCGACGGCTGCCGTGCCGGCATGCATGCGCCCCCGGGTCCGGTCGGCGACCACAGGCCTGAATGCGGCGAGGAGGCGGTCGGTCGCCGCGACCGTCGGGTCGGCAGTCAGCACCATCCCCCGATGCAGGTCGGCCTCCGCGACGCCGGCCAGGTTGAGCGCGGTCCGACCGCCCTCGTCGACGCGCTCGACCGCGGTCCCGTGGACCTGGATCTCGCGGATCCGCACGCTGCGCTGACCGGGTAGGAGTCGAAGGTCCTCGCCGCGAGCGAGTGGCCCGCCGCGAAGGGTGCCGGTCACCACCACGCCGCGACCTTTGATCGTGAACACCCGATCGATCGCGAGGGTCGGCGGGCGGGCCGAGAGGGGGACCCGACGCTGGAGCTCCCCGAGCGCGGCGCGCACGGCGTCCACGCCCTCGCCGGTCACACCGGAGGCGGCGAGCACCGGCGCGCCGGTCAGCGAGGTCGAGGCGAGGAGCGCGGCGACCTGACCACGCACCTCCTCCACCCTGTCCGTCGGGACCGCGTCGATCTTCGTCACGACCGCGATCGCCGGCGCGATTCCGAGCGCGTCAAGCAGCGCGACGTGCTCGAGCGTCTGCGCGCGCGGCCCGTCGTCGGCGGCCACGACGAGCATCGCGGCATCGATCTCGCCGGCCCCGACGAGCATGTTGCCCACCAGCTTGTCGTGTCCGGGCACGTCGACGAAGTCCATCAGCGCGCCGTCGTCGAGGGCAAGGTGGGCGTAGCCGACGTCGATCGTCATCCCGCGTCGCCGCTCCTCCGGCAGCCGATCGGCGTCGATGCCGGTGAGCGCGCGCAGCAGCGTGGTCTTCCCGTGGTCGATGTGGCCCGCCGTGCCGACGACGACCGTCATGCGCCGGTCGCAGAGAGTTCCCCGATCCGGCGGACGATGTCCCCGTCGGCACCAAGGCCGACCGTCCGAAGATCGAAGACGACCGCATCGTCGCTGACTCGGGCCAGGACCGATGGGTATCCCTGGCGCAGCGCCGCAGCCGCGTCATGGGCAGATCGGAATGGCACCTTGACCCCCCAGGACGGGACCGTCTGACCGGGGAGCGAGCCCCCTCCGATCGGTGACGCGAGTTCAACGACCTCGACCCCGGCGCGTGGCGCGAAGAACGCCGCGCACATCTGGGCGATCCATCCGGCGCGCTCCTTGAGGTCGTCGGCGGGAGTTGCGATGCGCTGCCATACGGGGATCTCGGTCGCGGCGACGCCGGCCCGATAGAGACCGAGCGTGGCGGCCACGGCGGCGAGGATGGCCTTGTCGGGGCGCATCGCCCGCGCTAGCGGATCGCGCCGGAGTCGCTCGATCAGGTCGGCGCGGCCGACCACGAGACCGGCTTGCGGTCCCCCGATGAGCTTGTCGCCACTGAACGTGACGACATCGGCGCCAAGGGCCAGTCGTTCGCTCGGCGTCGGCTCGTGCAGCAGCCCGAATTGCTCCGTTGCAAGCAAGGCACCCGATCCAAGGTCATCTATGACGATCGCGCCGTGCTCGTGGGCCAGCCGGGCCACTGCCGCCGCATCAGGCTCCTCGACGAAGCCCGCCATCGTGAAGTTGGACGGATGAACGCGCAGCACGACCCGCGCATCGCCAGAGCGAAGGGGCGATTCGAAGTCGGCGGAGCGTGTGCGATTCGTCGTCCCCACCTCGATCAGGCGCGCTCCTGCACGTTCGACGATCTCGGGGATCCGGACGCCGCCACCGATCTCGACGAGCTCTCCGCGCGACACGATGACGCCGCCCGTCCCCGCCAAGCCGACAGCGATGGCGACGGCCGCCGCGTTGTTGTTGACGACCATCGCGGCACCCGCACCGGTCAGGGCGACGAGGTGGTCCTCCGCCAGGTGGAAGCGTGGCCCGCGTCGTCCGGTCTCAGGGTCGAGCTCGAGCATGCCCCACCCAGCGGCCAGACCCACGGCCTCGACTGCGACATCGGGCCAGGTCGCTCGCCCGAGATTGGTGTGGAGGATCACGCCCGTCGCGTTGATCACCGGCTCTGGGACGGCGGCGTGTGGATCGAGGTACAGCTCGAGCAGCTCTTCCGCGGCGTCGGCCATCGCCTCGATCGACCTTGGAGGCTCACCCGCGTTGAGACGGGTGCGCTCGTCATCGATCGTCGTGCGTGCGACGGCGACGAGAGCACCAGACTCATCGGCGTCTGCGATGGTCTCGCCTTGGCGCTGACGCAATACCTTGAGTACGGTCTCGACGCTAGGCGGGCGCGAGTGGACGACCGGCTTCGACGACATCGATCCTCCATGGCGGGAACGCGTGGGAGTCGAACCCACCACGCCACGCCGAGCGCGGCGTCACCGGTTTTGAAGACCGGGGGACCCACCGGGGCCCGACCGCTCCCGACACGATGGTAATCGTGGCCGCGAAACAGGGACCCGACGCACGGGCACGCCTATCATCGACCAGTGACGACCCTGTCCGACATCCCGACCCTGCGCCTCACGACCCTGACCGATTGTGGCGGTTGCGCCGCGAAGCTCGGCGCCGACCTGCTGTCGGATGCGCTCGCGGGCCTGGGCGCGGTACCCGCACCCGATGAGCTCATCGCGGGTCTCAACCCGCCTGATGACGCCGCCGCGTACCGGGTCAGCGACGACCTCGCGATCATCGGGACGCTCGACTTCTTCCCTCCCCTGGTCGACGACGCCCGGACGTTCGGCGAGATCGCGGCCGCCAACGCTGTGAGCGACGTCTTCGCGATGGGTGGCCGCGTCCTGTTCGCGCTGTCGATCGCGGCATTCCCCGAGGAGCTGCCGCGCGACATCATGGCGGAGGTGTTCGGCGGGGCGTCCGACACGGTCAGGGCAGCGGGTGGCACGCTCGCCGGCGGCCACACGATCCGCGACCCCGAACCGAAGTACGGGCTGGCCGTCATCGGCGCAGCCCATCCCGACCGGCTCCTGCGCAAGGGCGGCGCCCGACCCGGCGACGCCCTCATCCTGACGAAGCGACTTGGGACGGGTCTGCTGGTGAGCGGCTCGCGTCAGGGGCGGACCGAGCCAGCCGACCTGGCTGCGGCGATCGAGGGGATGCGCACCCTCAACCGAGCCGCGTCCGAGGTGCTCGTGGCGAACGGCGTGGCAGCCGCGACCGACGTCACTGGGTTCGGGCTGCTCGGCCACGGTCTAGAGGTGGCGCGCGCTTCGGGTGCCCGACTGATCTTCGATGCCGCCGCCCTGCCCGCCTTCCCAGGTGCCCTCGAGCTCGCCCGCGCTGGCGTCGAGATCGGCGGCGCCGCGCATAACCGTCGTTTCGTCGCCGGCGATCTCGAGGTCAGCGGCGCTGCGTCCGCCGAGATCGTCACGCTTGCGCACGACCCGCAGACGAGCGGCGGGTTGCTGGCGGCGATCCCCGAGGAGGACGTCGTGCGGGTGTCGGGACAGCTCCGTGCGGCCGCAGTCGACCACTGGGTAGTCGGCCGCGTCGAGGCGGGGTCGGGGATCGCTTTGATCTGATCGCGATCGTGTCGCTGACAGCGACAATGTCGCTCTCAGGCAGGCGGCGCGCTGCCCGCGCGATCTACCGAAGTCGCGCGTAGACCCCTGCGATCGTGGCGATGAGCGCGATGAGGACTGCGGGGACGTTGTCGAACAGGAAAGCATCGAGCGTGTAGACCGGCATGCCACTGGCCTCAGCGCTCGAGGCGAACGCCTGGAATTCACGCCACGTGCCGATGAGCGAGAACCCGGCGCCGATAAGGCTTCCGAACACGACCCCGGCGACGGCGATCGTGATGATCTGCGGCCCACGCTTGATCCCGACCGTCCGATCCAGCGCCTCCGCGATCAAGGTCCCAGCGAAGAAGCCGATGACGATCATCAAGAACCCGAACTGTGCCCCGAAATAGCCGACGACGGCGCCGAGTCCGGTGGCGACGGCGAGGGCGATGGCGATCTGGTTGGGCTTGAGAGACGTGAGGGCATCCCGAGATGGCTTCCCGCACGTCCTGCAGCGCAAACCGACCGGGCCCTGCATCGCGCAGCGCGTGCAGATCGGCTGGTCGCAACGACCGCAGCGGACCCACGTCTCGCGGTCCGGGTGGCGGTAACAGAAAAGCGGTCGTGGCTCGTGGAGATCGGCTATTAAGGCGTCGGTCGTCATGTGTCCCCTCGCATGAACGATGCGGAGGGTGCCGTCCGAATGGCCCGTCGTCAAGGGGTACACTCGGGCGGTCGTCTTCCGCAGGAGGTCCCCGAGTGGCGCGACCCTATGTACGACTGACCCAGCCCCTCGTTCGCGACGCGAAGGGTGGCGAGCTTCGACCAGCGACATGGGACGAAGCGCTCGACCGCGTGGTCGCCGGGTTCCAGGCCGCCAAGGCGGCCCACGGCCCGACGACCTTCGGCACCTTCAGCTGCAGCAAGGCGACCAACGAGGTCAACTTCGCGGCACAGAAGTTCAGCCGGCAGGTCCTGGGCAGCAACAACATCGATAGCTGTAACCGCACCTGACACGCCCCAAGCGTCGCCGGTCTGGCGACCGTGTTCGGTGCCGGTGGGGGGACCAGCTCATATCGTGAAGTCGAGGACACCGATCTGATCGTCCTCTGGGGCAGTAATGCCCGGGAGACTCATCCGATCTTCTTCCACCACGTCCTCAAGGCCGTGCACAAGGGCGCTCGGCTGTACGCGGTCGACCCGCGCCGGACATCGAGCGCGGAGTGGGCAGATAGCTGGCTCGGCCTCGATGTCGGGAGCGACATCGCGCTGGCCAACGCCGTCGCGCGCGAGATCATCGCGTCGGGGCTGGAGAATCGCGAGTTCATCGAGCGAGCGACGGTCGACTTCGACGCGTACAAGGCCAAAGTCGAGTCATACACGCTGGAGTACGCCGAGCGCGAGACCGGCGTCCCGGCCGAGGCGGTCCGCGAGCTCGCCCACGCCTTGGCGACGGCGCCACGGGCGATGATCTGCTGGACGCTCGGGATCACCGAGCACCACAACGCGGTCGACAACGTGCTTGCCCTCATCTCGCTGGTGCTGCTGACCGGGCACGTCGGCCGGTACGGCAGCGGCGTCAACCCGCTCCGTGGCCAGAACAACGTCCAGGGCGGTGGCGACATGGGCGCGCTGCCCGATCGACTCCCGGGCTTCCAGCACGTCGAGAACGACGAGCTGCGCGCCAAGTTCGACGCCGCCTGGGGCGTGACGATCCCGCCGCAGCGCGGCTGGCACCTGTCGGGGATGTTCGACGCGATGGAGCGGGGCGACCTGACCGCCGTGTACTGCATCGGCGAGAACCCGGTGCAATCCGAAGCCGACCAGCACCGCGCGATCAGGCTGCTGGAGGGGCTCGACATGCTGGTCGTGCAGGACCTGTTCTTGACGCGGACGGCCGAGATCGCCGACGTGGTGCTGCCGGCATCGGCGGCCTGGGCCGAGGCAGAGGGGACGGTCACGAACTCCGAGCGGCGTGTCCAGCGGGTGCGTGCGGCCGTGGCGCCGCCCGACGGAGCCCGCGACGACCTCGCGATCACCTTCGAGCTGGCGAACCGGATGGGCGCCGATTGGGGCGAGCCCGTCGCCGAACAGGTGTGGGACGAGGTCCGCGCGCTATCACCTGTGCACGCCGGCATGTCCTATCGACGGCTCGAGGAGCTCGGTGGCCTCCAGTGGCCGTGCTACGACGAGAACCACCCGGGCGAGCTGTTCCTCCATAGCCGGCTCTGGGAGGATCCCGTGCCCGGCAATCGCGTGCCGTTCGTGCCGGTCGACCACGACCCGCCGGTCGACAAACTCACAGACGAGTACCCGATCCGCCTGACGACGGGTCGTCGGCTCGACTCGTACAACACCGGGGTCCAGACCGCCGGCTACACGTCCCCACTCCGCCGCGGCGAGTCGCTCGACATCTCGCCCGAGGACGCCGAGACGTATGGACTGGTCGACGGGGAACGTGTGCGCGCCGTGTCCCGTCGCGGCCAGGTCGATGTCCCCGTCCGACTCGACCCGTCGCTCCGCCCCGGACTCACGTTCATGACGCTCCATTTCCAGGATGACGTCGCGACGAACCTGCTGACCATCGACGCGACCGATCCGAAATCAGGCACCGCAGAGTTCAAGGCGACCGCGATCCGCATCGAGAAGCTCGGGGAGGCCGTGCCAGCCTGACATACCCGAGATCGGGATCGTGACCGCGGATGCGCTTGCCGAGACGTGCCGACGCCCGGGATTGAGCGACGAGAGGCAGTCAGCGGCGACGCACGTATCATCGCGGTCAGCACGCAGCCAGGACTCGTAGCGGGATGGCACCATAATGAGGACCAGGGCATCGTCGGGTTCCGTGTCGGGTCGGGCGTGACCGTCGTAAACGTCGAGGGACCCGCGTCCGGTGGACTGACGCCCGATGCCTGACCACGATTCCACCCCAGCTACGGAGCTGGAGGATCATGCTGGCCACGAAGCGGCCGACGGCGACGCCGAACCGGCCTTCGTCTCGGACCCGCAATGGCGAGCACTCCTGAACGGGACTGATCCGGGCTTCGTCGGCGGGCGGGGGTTCTTCAGGATGATCCCGAGCTCCCCGCGCTGCAAGTTGTGCGCCGCCCCGTTCGCCGGATTCGGCGCGCCGATCATGCGGCTGCTGGACCGCGGACCCTGGGTCAAGAACCCGAGCATCTGCGGGCTGTGCTTCAAGCAGCTCGAGAAGGGCCGCGGCGGCGCGGAGATCGAGCTGAGCATGCTGTTCGCCGACGTGCGTGGGTCGACGGGTCTCGCGGAGACCATGGGTGCCAACGCCTTCCGGCGGCTGCTCGATCGGTTCTATCACGAGGCCACGGACGTGCTGGTGGCGCACGACGCGGTGGTCGACAAATTCGTGGGCGACGAGGTCGTCGCGCTTTTCCTCCCGGCGCTGGCCGGTTCGGACCACGCACACGCCGCGATCAAGGCGGCCCGCGACCTGCTCAAAGCCACCGGTCATGGGACTGCCGCGGGTCCGTGGATCCCTGTCGGCGCCGGAGTGCACACTGGGATCGCCTACGTCGGTACGGTCGGCGACACCGTGACCGACTTCACCGCGCTCGGCGACAACGTCAATGTCACGGCCCGCCTGGCCTCGGCCGCCGGACCCGGCGAGATCCTCGTGAGCGCGGCTTCCGCGGAGGCCGCCGACCTCGATCGTTCGCTGGAGACTCGCCACCTCACGCTGCGCGGTCGCACGCAGCCGCTCGACGTCCGGGTCCTGCGCGTCTGACGCACGCCGGTCACCGCGCGGCCGCGCCTCCGCGACCCTGCGACCCGCCCACGAACGGCCGAACGTCCCGGCGATGTGTAACAGAACGGCGGGTCTGTACGTTTCACCACCTGCATCCGGCAAACAGCACCGAATCATTGTGCTGTTGCGGTCGCGAGGGAACTTGGGCGCATGTCGGCACATCCACCATCCGAGACCGGATTCAGGCCCGAACTCGAGGGCCTCCGCGGAACCGCGATCCTGCTCGTCCTGGCGTGCCACCTCGCGATCCCCGGAGCGAGCGCCGGTTTCATCGGCGTCGATATCTTCTTCGTCCTCTCGGGCTTCCTCATCACGGGGCTGCTCGTCGATGAGCACGAGCGGACCGGTCGGATCCAGCTGGGTGCCTTCTATGCGCGACGCGCCCGCCGGATCCTGCCCGCGGCGGCACTGGTCCTTGTCACGACGTTGCTCGTCGCGCGGGTCGTCATGTCGCCCCTCGATCTTACCCGTGTCGCCGGAGACGGCCTGGCTGCCGGCTTGTCGGCTGCGAACATCCATTTCGCCTTGTCGGCGACCGACTACTTCGCCCCGGTCGACCCATCGCCGATGCTCCATTACTGGTCGCTGTCGGTCGAGGAGCAGTTCTACCTGTTCTGGCCGGCACTGCTGATCCTCGCCACGCGACTCGGGAAGCCCCGGCGCACGACGGCGCTCGTCGCAGGAGGCGTGTTGGTCGGGTCGTTGGCGCTCTGTGTGGTGCTCACATCGGTCGCAGCCCCGTGGGCGTACTTCTCGCTTCCGACGCGGGCATGGGAGCTGGCGGCGGGGGGCATCCTGGCGTTGGCGGGTCGAGGCCTCACACGAATGCCCTGGCCGATCGCTGCCCCGACCGGATGGGCGGGCGTCGGCCTGATCGGCGCGTCAGTGGTCCTGATCGACCCGCTGACGTTGTACCCGGGGATCGCGGCTGCGGCCCCCACCGCCGGTACCTTGGCGCTCATCGCCGGTGGTCGTGCGCCCGGGTCGCCGGGCTGGCTGATCCTCAGCCGAGCGCCGATCCGATGGCTCGGCCGGATCTCGTACTCGCTCTATCTTTGGCACTGGCCGGTGCTCATCCTTGGGACGACCGCGCTCGCTTCGGCCGATCTCGAGGCGTCGACGACGATCGATCCCTTGCTCATGCGGCTCGGGCTCGGCGGCGTTGCAGTCGTCCTGGCCGTGCTGTCGTGGCGGCTCGTCGAGGAACCATTCCGGGCAGGGCGCCTGTCATTCACGAGTCGCCGTTGGGGAATGGCCGTGGCGAGCGCCGCCCTTCTGAGCGTCACCGTGACGTCGTCCGCCCTGAGCTATGTGGCGGAGCGCGACCTCGTCAGCGCAACCGAGGTCGAGGCGGCAGTCCAGGATGGCGACGTGGTGGACGATCCCGACTGGCCGTCCGACGCACCGGTTGCGGACGCACCGGTTGCCGACGCACCGGTTGCCGACGTAGCCGATCCCATCACCCAGCTCCCGGGGTCGTCGGCATCGCTCACACCGGCCCCATCCGCAAGCGATGGCGCGCCGCCCGCCCCTACGCCGACCGCCTCGCCACGCCCCAAGCCACGCCTCGAAGGCGCGATCCCTCGCGGTTTGACGCCTTCACTGGCGATGGCCCGCGATGACGAGGATCGACTGCTTCGCGACGGCTGCGCGCTCGGCCTCGCCGGGACCGAACCGCCGGACTGCGTGTACGGCGACAAGCGCGGCACCATCACAGTGGCGCTCGTCGGCGACTCGCACGCGATGAACTGGTTCCCGGCGTTCCAGCGGCTGGCGGACCGACATCACTGGCGGCTGGTGCCCTTCACGAAGTTCAGCTGCGTCTTCGTCGATATGCCCATCTGGTCGGATCACCTCAGACGCGAGTACACCGAGTGCGACGTCTGGCGGGGGCGAGTCGTCGCGAAGCTGCGCCGCCTGAAGCCCGATCTCGTCGTCATCTCGTCGAACAAGTGGTTCCCCCCGATGATCGCTCGCGACGGCGAACCGAAGCGACAAGGAGCGTCCCTCGCCGCCCTGATCGGACGCATCCCGGGCACCGTCGCGATCCTCGTCGACACGCCGCGTTCAAACCATGACGTCCCCGCCTGCCTTGCCCGTCACCGAGCCTCCATCGAGGCGTGCACGACACCGAGGAAGGTGGCCCTGGGCTGGCGCCATCGGATCCGCGAAGTCGAGGCCAGGCGGCTAGCCCACGTCCCGCTGATCGATCTTTCGAAGGCGATCTGTCCGACCGATCCGTGCCCGCCGATCATCGGAAAGCGGCTGGTCTATCGAGACCACCACCATCTCACGGCCACATTCGCCGCATCGCTGGCGCGGGACCTCGACGCCGCGATCGGCAAAATCCTGCCGCGATGAGCGGACGCCACGGCGGCCGCCGCATCGCTGTCGCACTCGCCTTGGCCGTTGCCGGCTGTTCGCCGCAGGCCCGGCTACCCGCCGCGCCACCGCGGGCTTCGTCGCCCGGCGACGCCTCGGTCGCACCGAGTCCGCGCGCATCCCCGACCGTCATGCCGCCACCCGATCCGGCGGTCAGCCCGACGCCCAGGCCGACGCCGACGTCCCAGCCATCGCCAGCCAAGGTCATCCAGGCGCGTGTGCTCCACGAGCACAGGGTCGGCCCGGCACCGAAGTCCGTCGCCGATCGTGCCTGGGAGCCCGTCGTCGCGACCCATCCCACCGATCAGCGCCGCCTCGCGGTGGTCTATGAGCATCGCGGACCAGGCGCAGGCTGCTCGATCGATCCATTGATCCGCATCTCGCGGGACGGCGGCCGGACGTGGCGGTCGACGCGGTCGCACCCTGGCTCGAGATCGCGTCGGGGTATGGGCCTCCATGCCGCAATAGCCTGGGGACCAGGACCTCGCGGTGGGGCTCGCCTCTATTGGGCGAACATGACGACGCCCGGATGTGGGGACGGCCGCTTCAGCCTGACGACCTCCTACAGCGACGACGAAGGGCGGACGTGGTCGAAGCTTCGTGTCGAGCGGGCGACCCCACCGTGGGTCGGCGGCTTCCCGGAGATCGCGGTCGACAACGATCCGCATAGCCCGAACCACGGCACCGTATACGTCGCGTACAACTGGCTCGGTCGCGGGGCGCACGGCCCCGGATTCCGGCTGCTCGCGTCTGCGGACTTCGGCCGGTCGTGGCATCGGGTCGAGGTCAGGCCGGTGACGTTGGCGAAGGGTGCCCGCGACTGGTGGCGCATCGCCTATCGCCTTCGACCTGCACCGGACGGGAGCGTCTACGCGACCTGGTACCAGGTCGACCTTCGGCGCTGGGATCGGTCGAACATCTTCGCTAAAGGGGGCAGCGGCAACGTCCGTCGACTGGGCGTGGCAGTCGCGCGGATCCGGTTCGAACCGGGGACTGGAAGGTTCGACGTCGGACGACCGCGCATCGCCGTGAGGGTGCCCGAGACCCTGTGGACCACGTCAGGGGCAAGTGCGTCGGGCACCGCAGGCAATGTCCGGCCCGACCCGATGTGGCAGTACGGCTTCGACGTCGATGCTGAGGGACGCCTCCACGTCGCGGTCGGGATGTATGGCCCGGCGCGCGACGGTATGGCCCGAGGGGCCATCCGGCTCGGCCGAAGCACCGACGGCGGTCGCACATGGGCGATATCGACGCTTCCGGGCGCGCGGCGCGTCGACAGTCGGCGCCAATCCAGCCTCCGACCGAACCTCGTCGCCGGGCCCGGATACGTGCTGGTGACCGTGCGGCTGCTCGACGACGTCCGTGTCGGCGCCACGATGGGCACGGCATACGCGCTATCGAGCGATGGCGGCCTGACCTGGGTCCGGCCGACCCCGGTGAACGAAGTGCGCTGGAGGGCGGCGAACCTCGACGGCGTCGTGAACGGCGCCGGCCTGCGAGAGCGTGCAGAGAGGACCGCGGACGGTGACGTCGTGTGGGTCTACGGCGACGCTCGCCTCGCGCGTGGCGCGAAGGCCGGGAGGACCGCGATCTTCGCGACGAGGATCGATCTCACGATGCGCTGACCGACGGTTCCACGGCTCTCCCGGCTACACTCGAACGCGATGGACCTGCACGTCATCGGACCCCTGGCATCCTCCGCCGAAAGGGCCGCGGTCGACAGCGTGCTGGGGCCGCCGGAGTCGGGCTGGGTCGGCGGCCAGCGTCGAACGGGGTTGGAGGGCCACGCCTCGCGTGGCGGCCACGCTGTGCGAGCCAAACGGTCACAGCTGCTGCCCGCTCTCCATGCCGTCCAGGACCGGGTGGGCTGGATCAGCCAGCCGGCGCTCAACTACATCTCACGACGGCTCGCGGTCGCGCCGGCGGAGGCGTACGGGGTCGCCACCTTCTACGCGCTCTACGCCACGACCCCGCGACCGCCCATCATGGCCCACGTCTGCGACGACATCGCCTGCCGGCTGGCCGGGGCGGAGGGGATCTGCGAAGACCTCGGCCGGTCCGTCGGTCCGGAGGGGGCAGCGGCACGCGACGGTCAAGTCGGCTGGCACCGTTCGCCTTGCCTTGGGCTGTGCGACCTCGCGCCGGCAGCGATGCTCACGACTGCAGGCGATCACCCGACCGTGGCGAGCGCAGCCCCGATCGACGCCGCGGGGATCGTCGCGCGTCTCGACGGCGCGCAGGTCAGGCGCTTGCCGCCGCCCGTCCCGCAGAACGGCGACCCGTCGCTACGCCTGCTCCGGCGGGTCGGCGTGGTCGACCCAGCCTCGCTGGACGACTACCGCGCACACGGCGGCTACGCAGCCTTGGCGAAGGCCATCACGATGGGCGGCGAGGCAGCAATCGCTGAAGTCACGGCGTCCAAGCTGATGGGCCGCGGGGGTGCCGCCTTCCCGACAGGTCGCAAGTGGGCGGCCGTGGCATCGCAACTCGCGCAGCCGCATTACTTCGTCTGCAACGCGGACGAATCGGAGCCGGGCACATTCAAGGATCGGGTGCTGCTCGAGGGCGATCCGTTCGCTGTGGTCGAGGCGATGACGATCGGCGCCCTCGCCACAGGTGCCAGCCAAGGCTATGTCTACATCCGCGGTGAATACCCGGAAGCCGAGGCAGCGATCCGCGGCGCGATCGATGCGGCACGGGCCGCGAACCTGCTCGGGCCGGACATCCTGGGCGCGGGTTTCGCGTTCGATATCGAGGTGCGCCGTGGCGCCGGCGCCTACATCTGCGGGGAGGAGACGGCGCTCTTCGAATCGATCGAGGGCAAGCGCGGCGAGCCGCGCAACAAGCCGCCGTTCCCGGTCGAGATCGGATTGTTCGGGAAGCCGACCGTCGTGAACAACGTCGAGACCCTGGTGAACGTCCCGCTGATCATCGAGATGGGCGGCGAGGCGTACGCGGCGATCGGCACGGACGGTTCGACCGGCCCGCGGCTGTTCTGCCTGTCGGGGCACGTCGCGCGACCCGGGGTCTACGAGGTCGAGTTCGGGGCGACGCTGGGCGACCTGATCGCGATGGCGGGGGGCGTCCCGGGCGGGAGCTCCATCCGGGCGATCCTGCTCGGCGGTGCGGCCGGGGTGTTCGTCGGGCGATCGTCCCTCGACATGCCGCTGACGTTCGAGGCGACCCGCGCGGCCGGCGCCACGCTCGGTTCCGGCGTGATCATGGTCTTCGACGAAACGGTGGATCTCGTCGACACACTGCGGCGCATCGCCCGTTTCTTCCGCGATGAGTCATGCGGCCAGTGCGTGCCGTGCCGCGTGGGCAGCGTGCGCCAGGAAGAGCTGCTGGCGCGCCTCGCGGCCGGATCGCGCGTTCGATCGCGTGATGAGGAGCTCACGCTGTTGCGTGAGGTCGGGCAGGCCATGCGTGATGCGTCGATCTGCGGGCTCGGTCAGACCGCTTCATCGGCAATCGAATCGGCGCTGCGCCAGCCGGATCTGGTGGCGCTGTGAGCGAGGACACCACCGGACTGTCGATGGGCCGCGACCCGGCGCCGGATGCCCACGCGCCGCATGCCGGCCAGGCCCCGGCGGCACAGCCACTCACCGAGATCATCCTCAGTCCTCCGGCCCGGTCGTCCAGACCGCCGGCTCCACCGCCGGTCGATGCGCCACCAGACGTCGAACTGACGATCGATGGGCGATCGGTGACGGTGCCAGCCGGGACGACGATCCTGGGAGCGTGTCGCGCGCTCGACATCGACACGCCGACCCTGTGCTACGCCGAGAACCTCACGCCGGTCAACGTCTGTCGGGTCTGCGTCGTCGAAGTCACGGGTTCGCGCGTCCTGGCCCCCGCCTGCTCGCGACCGGTCGAACCGGGGATGGAGGTCCAGACCGACTCGGACCGCGTGCGGATGTCGCGCAAGGTCGTCCTGGAGTTCCTCGGCTCGTCGGTGGACGTGTCACTTGCCGGCCCCGCCGCGCCCGACGGTACGATCCACGCCTACATGGACCGTTACGGCGCGGATCCTGGGCGTTTCGGGGTGACGGCGGCGCCGGCGGCAGCCGGCGAGCGCGACACACACGAGGCCGGCCACCACCACGCACCGACCGACGAGGACGCGGCCTTCGCCGCGACCGTCGCCCAGCCCACGAAGATCGACAACGACCTATACGTGCGCGATTACGCGAAATGCATCCTCTGCTACAAGTGCGTCGAGGCGTGCGGCGAGGATGCCCAGAACACGTTCGCGATCGCGATCGCTGGTCGCGGGTTCGACGCACGGATCTCGACCGAGCAGGCCGTGCCCCTCCCGGAGTCGGCCTGCGTGTACTGCGGCAACTGCATCGGCGTGTGCCCGACCGGGGCGCTCATGGCCAAGCCCGAGTACGACATGCGCGAGGCCGGCACCTGGGACGAATCCGCGCAGACCGTGACGTCCACGATCTGCCCGTATTGCGGCGTGGGCTGTGCCGTCGACCTGCACGTCCAGGACGATCGCGTCCTCAAGGTCACATCGCCGCTCGACTCGTCGGTGACGGATGGCCACCTCTGCATCAAGGGCCGGTTCGGCTTCGAGTTCGTGAACGAACGCCCAGGAAAGGACAGGGTCGCGGATGCGGCGAGCGTGGGCGAATAGGCTCCTTTTCGGGTCCTTGGTCGCGATCCTTGGTCTTCTGGTCGCGGCCAATGTCTCGATGCTCGAAGCGGCGAGGATCGGGGACGCGATCCGCGGGCCGGTCGAGCCCACCGGTGTCTTCTTCGGCCTCGCGCTGATCGCCATCCTGGTGGCGATGAGCCGCAGGCGCTGGCTGCACTTCCAGTGCCTGCCGCCCTTCGCGGACGATCGTGGCCGGACGCGCACCGAGGGCGTCGCGGCCAGCCGAGGATGACCGCCGTCCTGTCGGACACGGAGAGCGCGTTCCTCATCTCAGCCCGAACCGCCACCCTGGCGACCATCGCCCCGGACAGCCGTCCCAGGCTCGTCCCGATCTGTTTCGTCCTGGCCGACGGCGACGGAGACCGACCGCCGACGCTGTACACGCCGCTCGACGAGAAGCCCAAGTCCACGACCGACCCCCGCGACCTTGCCCGAGTGCGCGACATCCGGGAGCGTCCCGCGGTCACGCTGCTCGTCGACCGGTGGTCCGAGGACTGGTCCCAGTTGGCCTGGCTGCGCATCCAGGGTCGCGCCGCGCTCGTCGAACCGCGTCGGAACGACGCTCATCTGGCGGTGATCATCGGAAGGCTGCGAGCGAAGTACCCGCAGTACGTGGATCAGGCGCTCGAGTCGCGGCCGATCATCGCGGTCACCATCGAACGAGCGACGAGCTGGGGCTCCATCAGCCCCAGCCGGTCAGGTCACGCAGGTCGATCCGGCGGTCGTGGCTGTAGACGTTGAACCTGTCCCCGCGCAGGAACCCGACGAGCGTGACACCGAGACGATCCGCGGTCTCGACCGCCAGGTCCGATGGCGCCGACACCGCAGCGACGATCGGCACGCCCGCGACCGCGGCCTTCTGGACGATCTCGAAGCTGACCCGACCCGAGACCATCAGGATCCTGTCGTGCAGCGGGAGGGCACCCGCGAGGACCTGCGACCCGACGAGCTTGTCGAGGGCGTTGTGCCGGCCGACGTCCTCGCGGATGGCGATCAACTCGCCGCGCGGGGAGAAGAGCGCAGCCGCGTGGAGCCCGCCCGTCTCGTCGAACGCCTTCTGGGCCGCCCGGAGGAGATCGGGCAGGGCGATCACCACGGACCGTGGCACGACCGGACCCTCTGGCAGGACCTCGCAGCGCAGCACGACCTCGTCGATCGACGCCTTGCCGCAGATCCCGCACGAGGCGGTCGCAACGAAATGCCGCTCCGCCACGGCCGAGTCGTCGAACGGGGTGGACAGGCGCACGACGATCGTGTCGTCCGGCTGGTTGAGCGTGACCGGATCGCCGCTTTCCGTACCGACGACCTCGGGACCGTCGATCAGCCCCTCCGTGCGCAGGAAGCCGACTGCGAGCTCGGCCTCGTGGCCGGGCGTCCGCATCGTGACGGCGACCGCGACCGGATCCTGGTCGGGGCCGGCCGCGCGGATCTCGAGCGGTGCCTCCCCCACGACCCTGTCCCCGCGGATCTCGAGCGTCGATCCCCGCACGGCCACGATCGACCGCGTCGTGATGTGGCGCGTCGGCGGGGCATCTCGTTCGGCGTGCTGTGTCATCACCGGCGAGTGTACTGGTCGACCCCCGGACCGTCGGATGGTCGTCCGCGCGAAGGGCCGTCGCCATACTTCGGCCCGCCCGGTCGAGGACCGGTCTATCTCAGGGGGGTCCGTTCGTGAACGATTGGGTCTGCGGCAACTGCAAGTCGATCAATCGCGGATCGGCGAACTCCTGCTACAGCTGCGGTGGGGCCCGCGAGGTCGTGGCCGCGACACCGGCCCGGCCGTTCTCGCCCGCCGGTGCGGCCGACGGAG
>DASTIG010000153.1:0-34174 GCA_035717785.1 Candidatus Limnocylindrales bacterium | reverse complement strand
GCGTCAGCCGACTCCGCGCGCGGATCAGGTGGAGCAATCCCGCGATCGTGGGCCTGCTGCGATCCATCGACTCGCCGATGGCGATCACGACCACGGACAACGACGAGCTGGAGGCAGTGATCACGGTCGGCGGCGGCCTGCCGATCGCCGCCTAGCCGAGGATCCGCGGACGGAGGATCAGCGGACGGCACGAGGAAGCGCGCGAGCGTTGGCTCCGCTCGCGCGCTCCGCGTGCGCGTCAGCGAGCGACGACGACCGTCGCCTCGGCATGCGTCGCCACGTGTTGGGACACGCTCCCCTGTAGGATGCGACCGAGGGTGCCAAGACCGCGCGAGCCGATCACGATCGTATCGAAATGGCCCGCTTCGGCGATCTTCTCGATGGCCTTCGCCGGATCGCCCGCGGGCTCGATCATCTCTGCCTTGATCCCGTTCTCATCCAGGATCGATCGAGCTTCCCGCAACTGCTTTGCGTGAACGCTCTGGTCGTCCCATGGGTCGACCGAGGAGCGTCCCGGGCGGGTAGGGACGACGCTGACGACCGACAGGCTCGCGTCGAACCGCTTCGTCAGGTCCATCGCCATGTCCAGGGCGCGCTTGGACGGCGCGTCCCCGTTGTACGCGACCAGGATGTTCTTCATCTCCCGTCTCCTCGTGTTCGGCCCACCTGGGCTGTCGCGGCCCCCGCAGCTGCGACAGGTCGGCGGCGGGGCCCGAGGATGATCGCCCGCGGGTCCACCCGGATCCGCTTGGGCGTCCAGCGACGCCATCGTCGGCTGGCTCGCGACGCAAGCCCAGTGCCGGCCGGCACAAACTTCAGGGGCGCTCCGGCATGGGCGAGCGGCAGTATCAGGTCCGGCCGACGTCGGCGAGGAGCTCGCCCCCATCGCGCCATGCGTCCGGGTGGTCACGCCGAAGGCGGGCGGCCTCGGAGCGGACGATCGGGGCGAACGGGCGATCATCGCCACTCGCCGAACGCATCCTCCGGTCACGCGCGTCCGCGTCCTCGATGAACGCGCAATACCGAACGAGCGGGCTCGCTCCTGCGAGGCGAGCCTCGAAGCCGGGCACGTAGTCGACCGTCACAAGGAGCCTTCCGAAGAACGCTCCGACGGCATCCGCGCCGTCGTCCCAGCCCTGGGAATGCCCGCCACGACGGAAGATCGGCGCTGATGAGGTGATGGCCACGATCACCGCGTCCCCGAGCATCGCCGCGTCGCACCGTCCGCCGAAGCAGAGATAGCCGTTCGACTCACCGAGCCGATCCAGGATGCGGATCTCCCCCCACGCGACACCGGCCGAGATCGGCATCGGCGTCTGCCTGGTGATCGTCTGGTGCGAGCCGTGCCCGTTGAAGGTCGACCAGAACTCGACGACTTCGGGGTCGTAGTGCCGCAAGGTCGGGGACGGACGGAGCGCGACGATCAGGGATGCCGGGCCCGGTCGGTCGGGAAGGTCGGGGTCCGCAAGGAACCCCCAGTCGGCGAGACGCTCGGCGGCCCGCGCGAGAGTCGGGGCGGGCGGTGCCAGCGCCGGTGGGACGGAGGAAGTCGGTCGAGTGCCTGGCATGAGCACACCTCGTGGGGTTTGCTTCGCGATCGTGCTCGAGGCGCCGCCGCGGACCCAGTGCCGTTCGGACGCCCTGTGGGGGTGGATCGGCCCGTTGCATTGGAGCGTCCTGCGACATGCCGCCCGGCTCGGCCATTGATGACAGATGGCCCCTGCCAGGCCGCTGACGCGCCGGCACCATCGAGACCGAGGAGAGAACGCCATGAGGCCATCGACAGCCGGCTATCGCGCGGAGGGATACGAGCGGGACCTCCGGATCGACCGTGGTCAGCTCGTCTGCCCGAGGCGTGGCGTGGTCGATGTGGAGCGATGCTGGACGTGTCCTGACTACCGCGGCCTCAGCTCGGGCCGCGTGGAGGCGATGGTCTGCGGGGCGTCGCCCGATGCACTCGCCTCCGCCCTTTGGGCCCTGGAACGCGATCCTGTGCTCGAGTCGTGAGCCGCGATGGTCGATCTCAACGGGCTTGATCTTGCCCTGACCCGGCTGGCACCCGACCTTCCGCCGCAGTCAAGACGGCGGCTCGCGGCGACCGCCCGGCTCGAATCGGTGACGAAGGGGGCCACGTTGCTTCGCGAAGGTCGAGCGACGCCGTACCTCGGCGTCGTCATCGACGGGCGGCTGGCCTTGCACGCGCGGGTGCCCGGCTATCCCGATGCCACGCTCATGACGCTCGACGCCGGCGACATCTTCGGCTGGTCGGCCGTCCTCGACGGCACCGCCACCGCCTCGGTCGTGGCACTCGAGTCGGGCAGCGTCATGCTCCTCGAACGGGAGGCGCTCCTCGGAGCGATCGCAGGGGATCCTGGGCTCGCCGCCGGGCTGTATCGCCGACTGCTGGAGGCGGTCGCGAGCAGGCTCGAAGCGACGCGGCTCCAGATGCTCGACCTCTACCGCCCTGGCGGGACCGACCGATGACCGGATCCTTGGGCCCGTCGGCGCCGACCTCGACGTTCCTCGCCAGAGCGGACATGGATCGCTTCCTCACGGCCCTGGCGAGCGATGGACGCCAGGTCATCGGACCGACGATCCGCGACGGCGCCGTCGTCTACGACGAGATCCGCGGCGTCGACGACCTGCCGATCGGCTGGACGGCCGACTCGGCGCCTGGTTCCTATCGCCTGCGACGGATCGGGAACGATCGGGCCTTCGACTACGGCGTCGGGGTGACCGCCTGGAAGCGTTTCACGCAGCCACCACGTGTGCCCCTCACGACGTCCGCGGCGTCCGGTCAGGTCGAGGCGGCCCGACCCGCCGTTCGCGATGTCGCGTTCGTCGGCGTGCGAGCCTGCGAGGTGGCAGCCCTCGACATCCAGGAGCGCGTCCTGCGCTCGGGCCCGACGGGCGATCCCGATCACGCAGCGCGCCGCGACGCCGCCCTGGTGGTCGCCGTCGAATGCGCGGTCGCCACGTCGACCTGCTTCTGCACCTCGATGGGCACCGGCCCGGAGGTCACCGGTGGCGCAGACATCGTCCTGGCCGAGCTCAGTGACGGCCTCACGGTCCGGGCGATGACCCCAGCCGGGGAGAAGGTAGTCGCGGCCCTCGCGCTGCCGCTAGCCACGCCCCAGCAGACGGCCGCGGCCGACGCAAGCGTTGCGGGCGTGCGCGCCGCGATCGGCGACCCGGTGCCGGCCGACGGGCTCGCGGAACGCCTGCGAGCGGCCCCGGACCATCCCCGCTGGGCGGAGGTCGCCGAGCGATGTCTGGCGTGCACCAACTGCACGCTCGTCTGCCCGACCTGTTTCTGCACGAGTGTGGGCGTCGCCTCCGATCTCGACGGCACCCTCGCGACCACCGAGCGAACATGGGACAGCTGCTTCACGCTCGGGTTCGGGCGCGTCGCCGGCGACCTCAATTTCCGGCCGAAGGTCGCCGATCGCTACCGGCAGTGGCTGACCCACAAATTCTCGACCTGGTGGGACCAGTTCGGGTCGACGGGCTGCGTGGGCTGTGGGCGCTGCATCGCCTGGTGCCCGGTCGGGATCGACGTTCGCGAGGAGCTGCTCGCGATCGCGCCGGCCGGCGTGCCTGCAGGACCGATCCCGTGGCCGCCCGCCCCCCCGGGCGGTCATGCGCCAGCTCCCCTCGATGACGTGGACATCGCCCGCTACGTCTCGGTGCAGGTCGCCGAGACCCGTCGGGAGACCGCCGATACGGTCACGCTCATGCTCGCGACCGACGACGGTGCCCTGCTCGCCAGCCAGCCCGGTCAGTTCGTGATGGCGACCCTGCCCGCCCAGGCCGTGCCACCGATCTCGATCTCACGCATCCGACCGGACAGCCTGGAGCTGTCGATCCGCAACGTGGGGCCGGCAACCGCCCAGCTGACTGCACTGGCGCCCGGCGCTCGGATCTCGCTGCGCGGACCGTTCGGGCGGCCGTGGCCGGTCGCTTCGGCCGAGGGCGGCGACATCGTCATCGTCGCCGGCGGGATCGGCCTCGCCCCACTGCGGCCGGTCCTCGAGGCCGTGATGCGCGAAAGGCATCGGTTCGGCGCCGTCCGGTTGTACCTCGGCGCACGAACCCCACGCGACCGGCTTTTCGTCCCCGAAATCGGGGCCGTGGCCGGCCGGACGGATATCGAGGTGGCTGAGATCGTCGATCGCGCCGGTCCTGAGTGGCTCGGCCGGGTCGGCGTCGTGACCCAGCTGTTCGATCAGGCGATGTGGACAGGCGAGCACACGACGGCGTTCGTGTGCGGACCCGACCGGATGATGCAGGCCACCGCCCGCACGCTCCAGGCGCGCGGCGTCGCCGCCGACCGAATCTGGGTCACGCTCGAGCGGAACATGGCCTGCGGCGTCGGGCTGTGCGGTCATTGCCAGCTTGGACCCTATTTCGTCTGCCGCGACGGGCCCGTCTTCACCATCGCCGAACTCGGTGACACGTTCACGGTGGAGGGCCGCTGATGTTGCCCCTCCCGTCCTCGCGACAGGCCGCGCCCCACCGCCCGCGGATCGGCGTCGTCAAGTTCGCCTCGTGCGACGGTTGCCAGCTCACGTTGCTCGATCTCGAAGACGAGCTCCTGGCGATCGCCGAGCGGGTCGACATCGTGGAGTTCGCCGAGGCCACCTCGCACCGCTCGTCCGGCCCGTTCGACATCCTCTTCGTCGAAGGCTCGGTAAGCACGCCCGAGCAAGCCGACGAGATCGTCCGCCTTCGAGCGGCAACGACGACGCTGGTAACGATCGGGGCGTGCGCGACATCGGGAGGCATCCAGGCCCTGCGCAACTGGGCCGATCACGAAGCGGTCCGATCGCTGGTCTATCCCCGACCGGAGTACGTCGAGTCGCTGGCGACAGCGACACCCATCGCCGACCACGTCGCTGTGGATGCCGAATTACGGGGCTGCCCGATCTCGCCGGATCAGCTGCGTGAATTCGTCACGGCGATCCTGGTCGGACGCCGCCCGGGCCTCCCCGACGAGGCCGTCTGCGCTGAATGCAAGCGGCGCGGGATCGTCTGCGTGGCCGTGGCCGATGGAACGACCTGTCTCGGACCTGTCACTCGGACCGGATGTGGAGCGCTGTGTCCGGCCTTCGGGCGCGGCTGCTACGGTTGCTTCGGGCCGCGCGAGGCGGCCAACGGCCCAGGTCTCGCCACGTGGCTGGAGCGCGACACCACGAACGGCGAGATCGCCCGCACGTTCGCGCTGTTCAACGCCTGGGCCCCGCCGTTCCGGCGGGTGATCGACGAAGCCGGCGGTCCGCCCGGTCCCATCGACAAGGTCGCCGAGCCGGAGGCCGTCGATGCATGACGCTGTCGTGGCCCCGGGTGGCACGGACCTGACGGTCGATGTGCGCAACCTGACGCGCGTCGAGGGTGAGGGCTCGCTGCACCTGCGTGTGCGCGATGGCGCGGTCGAGTCGGCGCACCTCGAGATCTTCGAGGCGCCCCGCTACTTCGAGCGGCTCGTGGTCGCTCGGACGATGGACGAGGTCATCGACATCGTCGCGCGGATCTGTGGCATCTGCCCTGTCGCCTACCAGCTGACCGCCGTCCACGCCGCGGAATCGGCCTTCGGTATCGAGGTCGATCCGGCCACCGTCGCGCTCCGCCGCCTCCTCTATTGCGGGGAGTGGATCGAAAGCCACGCCCTGCACCTGTATCTCCTCCACCTCCCCGACCTCCTCGGCTACCCGAGCGCGCTCGAACTCGCGCGCGACCACCGTGCGACTGTCGAGGATGGGCTGCGCCTGAAACGGGCCGGGAACACGATCGTCGCACGCATCGGCGGGCGGGCGATCCACCCCGTGTCGGTTCGCGTCGGTGGGTTCTCGAGGGTGCTGGCCCGTGGCGAGATCGCGTCCCTTCGAACCGATCTCGAGGAGGCCCAGCGGCTCGCCGACGCCACGATCGAGCTCGTCTCGACTCTGGAACCTCCCACGTTCCGGCGACCCGCGCGGCTGGTCGCCCTTCGCGCGCCCCACGAGTACCCGATGAACAACGGACGGATCGTGTCCCACGACGGGCTCGATATCGCAGCCGATACCTGGGAGTCGATGTTCGAGGAACGCCAGGTGCCGTGGTCGCACGCGCTCCAGGCACTGGGGCGCGATGGTCGCCCGTACCTGCTGGGGCCGTCCGCCCGCGTCACGCTGGACGGGCAGCAACTCCACCCGCGGGCGGCTGACGCGCTCGCGCGTCTCGGTCTCGCCGATCGGATCGCGAACGAACCCCATTGGAGCATCGCGGCTCGCGCGATCGAGTTGGTCCACGCCGTCGCCGAAGCGATCGACATCGTCGACGCGTACGAGCCACCGGCCGAGGCGGCCGTCCCGTGGAAGCCCCGAGCCGGCACCGCGGCCTGGGCGACGGAAGCCCCACGTGGCCTCCTGTTCCAGCGCTACCTGCTGGACGGAGACGGCCACGTGATCGAGGCGCGGATCGTGCCGCCGACGAGCCAGAACCAGGCAGCAATCGAGGCCGACCTCGCGCTCTTCGCCCCAACCATCCTCGACCGGCCCCAGGAAGAGATCACCCATCTGCTCGAACAGCTGATCCGCAGCTACGACCCATGCATCAGCTGCGCGACCCATTTCCTGCAGCTCGAAGTGGAGGACGTGCCATGACGACCGTGTTCGAGACAATGCCGGTCGTCCGGCTGCCGGACGCCCCGGATAGGACCGAGGACAGCGTCCCCGTCCCGACGACCCTCATCGAGATCCTCGCCTGCGGCGCGCCGGACCGTGGGGACGATGGCGCCGCGGTGATCGCCGTCGCCCGTTTGGCGGACGACCTGCCGGACGACGTCAGGACGCGCATCGTCGGCCAGCTGGACATCGATGACTTACTGGCCGTGCCGAAGGGAGCCGGCGCGATCGTCGTCGACACCGCGACCGGGGTCGACCCCGGCTGGATCGTGGAGATCCCGTTCAGCGGCCTGGCGGGTCGCGAATCCGGGATCCGGCCAAGGTCGTCCCACGCGCTGTCCATCCCAGAGACGATCGGGGTCGCATCGATAATCCGCGGTCGACCCCTACAAGGGATGGTCGTCGCCATCGGTGGCGTGGACTTCGGCTTCGGCGAGGCGCTCAGCTGGCCGGTCGCGGCGGCCATGGACGCGTTCGTCCTGGCCATCGCCGATGCGGTCGGGCGGGTCCGCGAGCTCGTCGTGCGCTCGAACGCCGGCCGCTGACGAGCCTGCCGAAACGGCCCTGCCGAACGGCCCACAGCAAAGGGCCGGACGCCACGTCCGGGGTCGGCACGTCTCCCCGCACGCTTGGGACATGAGCGAAACGACATTCACCGCGACAGGGGTGCGCTTCCCCGGCCTGCCCGAGATCGTCGACGGGTCGGAGGCGATCGCCCGCGTCGAGACACGCGTCTCCGAGGTGGCCTGCGCCTACCCGATCACACCATCGACCACCGGGCTCCGCTCGACGGCGACCGCCTGATGTGCGTGACGTTCCCCGGCGAGGTGGTCGCCCTGGAGGGTCTGGAAGCCGTCGTCCTGACCGAGGGCCGCCTGCGCCGAGCCACCACGCTGGCCCTCCCGGACGCCGCCGTCGGCGACCGGGTGATCGTTGCCGCCGGATCGATCATCGCCCGCCTCGAAACCGATGAGGCGGATGACATCGAGCGACTCATTCGGGTCGCGCGAGGAGACGAAGGAGCACGAATATGATCGCTGTCCATGGCGCGCGCCCAACGCGTGCTCCGACGATACCCCGGACCCGGGCCGTCGGCCTGTGCCTCGCCGCCGCCACGGCGACGATCAGCGGCGTGTCGGTCTTCATCAACGCGACAGCGGTCAAGCACGTCCCGGACGCCGCCGTCTTCACGACGCTGAAGAACGGCGTGGCGCTCGTCCTACTGCTCGCGGTCGCCGTGGCCATCGTGGGCCCGGCGGAGGTCCGTGCCGTCAGTGCCAGGGATCGGGCCCGGCTCGTCATCATCGGCACGCTCGGCGGCGGTGTCGCGTTCCTGCTCTTCTTCTCCGGTCTGGCGATGGCCAGTGCGCCGGCGGCCGCGTTCATCCACAAGACGATGTTCCTCTGGGTCGCGCTCATGGCGGGCCCGTTCCTCGGCGAGCGCTTGGGCTGGGCGCCGATCGCGGCGCTCGGGCTGCTCCTGTTCGGGCAGGTCCTGGTCCTCCCGCCGCTCGGCATCACATGGGGCACCGGTGAGAACCTGATCGCCATCGCGACCGGCCTGTGGGCCGTCGAGGTCGTCCTCGCGAGGCGCGTTCTCGGCCGGATCCGATCGCCCATCGTGGGCGTCGCGCGCCTGGGCGTCGGCCTCATCGTGCTCGTCGGATTCCTCGTCGTGACCGGGCGGATCGCAGGCATCGCCGATCTCGACGGCACGGCATGGCTGTGGATCGCGATCACCGGGCTGTTCCTCTCCGGCTACGTGGGGACATGGTTGGCAGCGCTGCGTCGGGCGCCTGCCACGGAGGTCACGTCGATCCTCATCGTCGGCGCCGTTATCACCGGGGCGTTGACGGCGATCTCGCGCGGCGCCGCGCCGGACCCGATAACGGCCGGCGGGTACGTGCTGGTCGCGATCGCCGTCGTCGGGCTCGCGGGGCTCGGGTCGCGACGCCCAACACCGGTCGTCGCCTAGGCCGCAGATGGACGCGACGAGCGTATTCCCACCGCCCCGGCGCCCGGGGATCGCGCAGCCTCCGGCGTCAGGCCCTGTCCTATTTGCCCGGTACGCCTACGGCCCGAACCGCTACGGATATTGCGGTCCGGACGACTCTGACGAGCTCCTTGAGGCCGGGGCGGCAAACCAGGATCACATCCTCCGCAACCTGGCGAGCAAGTTCGAAGGCGCCTACCCGTACCTCGCTCTGATCGCCGGATCCAATGGCTTACCCGACCCTCTCGATCGCCGGGTGGTCGAGGCCTACTGGTTAGGCAACGACCTGCTGGCGGCCGTGCCGGCAGGCGCCCTTGGCGCCTCGCTCGATGTACGATTCCGACGGCGTCTGCGACCGGACGACTGGCGCTGGCTCGCCAGCAAGCCGCTCAGCGGGGCGCGTCCCGTCCACGCGTTCCACGTGCTGGACGTGTTCCCGCGCGTCGGGCTGATCCGCGGCGGACGGGTCGATGGGATCCTCGAGATCATGGATTCGTGCCGCATCCGGTGGGGACGTGTACTCGAACGGATCGGCGACCAGCTTGTCGTCTCCGCCACGCGGCTCGAGCTCGTCGATGGGCAGCTTCGGCATGGCGAACCCGAGCCCGAACGGGTCCAGGCGTGGCGCGATGCGACCGGCTTCATCGACGTTCCAGAGCCCGGTGAGGCGGTGTCCATCCACTGGTCGTGGGCGTGCGACCGGCTGGACGCACGACAGCTCATGAACCTCGTGGCCTGGACCGACCGTCAGCTTCAGGTCGCGAATCAGACCATCTAGGGCTCGCGTCCTTGACAACCCGCATGGCCCGTCGGTGCCTTCCACCGCGTTGGCAACGCCGTCAGCGCCGCCTCGTTAGCGAAGGCTGATGCTCAGCCGTGACCGGGCTCGACATGGGGTCTATCGGCACGTGAGGTCGGGCGCTTCGACACGAGACCTCTGCGCGCGACCCGCGTACGGTCGACGCATGGAAGCAACCGCCATGTGGCCACGATCGCCCGACAGGATTGTAGGCGGGAAACCACTGCCCCGGTGCCGGGCAAGCCGGCGGGCGGCCGAGGCGCGACCCTTCGCGGGGATCGATCCCGAGCCCTATCCGGTCGCTCCATCCCTTGATGCCGCGGCGAGCGGCCCGCCGACCCTGCTGCACGCGAACGGACCGGACGGGGTCGGCCGATCCGCGCCGAACGATCTGAACCGGCGCTTCGAGGCGATCGTATTCGACTGGGATGGGACCGCGGTCCCGGATCGCGCGGCCGACGCGACCGCTCTGAGGGCGACAGCCGAAGCCCTGAGTCGCGCCGGCGTCGATCTCGTCGTCGTGAGCGGCACGAACCTTGACAACGTCGACGGACAGCTGCGGGCGCGGCCTGCCGGGCCTGGGGAGTTGCACCTGTGCCTGAATCGCGGCTCGGAAGTGTTCGCGGTCGACGAAGCGGGTGCGCATCTCGTCCACCGACGCCATGCCTCAGCCGAGGAAGATCGGCTCATTTCGGCCGCAGCCGAGCTGACGGTCGAACGCCTCGCCGCACACGGGCTCCCGACAGAGATCGTCGCTGAGCGGCTGAACCGGCGGAAGATCGACCTTATCCCGTTGCCAGCATGGGTCGACCCGCCGAAGGCCTGCATCGCCGAACTCGTGGCAGCGGTCGAATCCAGACTTCAGGCTGCTGGAATCGCGACGCTCGGCGACGTCATCGAGATCGCCAGGACGGCTGCTCGGGACCTCGGCCTACTCGATGTCAAGGTGACGAGTGATGCGAAGCACGTGGAGATAGGGCTGACCGACAAGTCCGACTCCGCGAGCTGGGCGTTCGGGCACCTGTGGGAGCGCGGGATCGGACCCGGCCTCGTGTTGATCGTCGGGGACGAGTTCGGGCCACTCGGCGGCTTGCCCGGCAGCGACTCCTTGATGCTGATCCCGCAATCGATGCGAGCGACCGCCGTGTCGGTCGGGGTCGAACCAGGCGGTGTCCCCGCCGCCGTCACCCGACTCGCGGGCGGCCCGGCCAGCTTCCATCGCATCCTCGAGGACCAGCTGCGACGACGTGCCCGGCATGCGGTCCCCGATCTCGACCCCGACCCCGACTGGACGCTCTCCGTCGCCGGCTTCGATGCGGAAACCGAGCGGGCCCAGGAATCGCTCCTGAGCCTGGCCACCGGTCGCTTGAGTACGGCGGGGGCACCGCTCGACGATCATCCAGCCCTGAGCGCTCGCGTCATGGCTGCCGGTGCGTATACAGCCGATGGCCCAGACACGTCCCTTCTCCCAGGCCCGCTCTGTGATCGGTCAGGATTGCCGCTGCTGGCAGGTGCCCCGCTCCGCCGGACGCTCGACCTCCGAACGGGGGTGTTGGCCGAGGAGATCTCACATCAGCGAGCGTCTCGCACGGTGGTCCGCTTCGCATCGCTCGCCCGGCCGGGGACCGTCGTCCTGCGTGCGGAGGGACACCAGCGCCTGATGCCGGTCGGTCCTGCGCTCGTTGCTCCGGCTGGAGCCGTCGCGACCGGCAGCCTCGATGTGGACGGGCGGATAACGATGAGCGTCGAATCGAACGACGTGCGGATCGCTGCCGCGTCCAGCGAAGCTCGAACGACGCATCGCTCGCGCGGACGGCTGGACCGACTTGCGACCTACCGCACCGAGCCCCTTGCGTCGCCGACGATGGTCCACGCCGTTCGCGACCTGGTCGAAGCCGAAGCGACGGGTTTCGACCGACTCCTGGTCGAGCAGCGGGCGGCCTGGGCGAGCCGCTGGGCGAACGCCGATATCCGGATCGAGGGCGATGATGAGCTCGAGCGAGCCATTCGCTTCGGACTCTTCCATCTCATGGGCTCCGTCGGCGATTCGGACGAAGCCGCGGTGGGTGCCCGAGGGATGAGTGGCAGTGCCTACCGAGGCCACGTGTTCTGGGATAGCGACGTCTTCGTGTTGCCGTTTCTCGCAGCGACGCATCCGTCATCCGCCCGGGCGATGCTGGAGTACCGCGTGCGACGCCTTCCCGCTGCGCGCGAAGCCGCCGCCGCGCTTGGTTTGCGTGGCGCGCGTTTCCCGTGGGAGTCCGCCCATACCGGATCCGATGTCACCCCGCGGTCGTCCGTCGAACACGACGGGCAACATGTCGAGATCCGAACCGGCGATCTCGAGGAGCACATCGTCGCCGACGTTGCGTGGGCTGCCGAGGCATACCAGGCGTGGACCGCAGATGACGAGTTCGGCGACGGGCCGCGCCGCGCGCTCGTGCTCGAGACGGCCCGTTACTGGGACTCCAGGATCGCGCTTGGGGGCGATGGGCGGGCACATATCCACGGGGTGATCGGCCCCGACGAGTACCACGACCCGGTCGACGACAACGCGTTCACGAACGTCATGGCACGTTGGAACCTCCGGCGGGCATCGCGTCTCCCGGGCGCGACGGACGACGAGCGGCGCCGATGGCGCGAGCTCGCCAGACGGCTCGTCGACGGTTACGACCCGCGCACGCGGCTGTACGAGCAGTTCGCGGGGTTCTGGGACCTGGAGCCGCTGGTTATCAGCGAGATGGTCGACCGCCGCCCGGTCGCCGCCGACCTGTTGCTCGGCCGCGACCGGGTCAGGGCTGCCCAGATCCTGAAGCAGCCCGACGTACTGATGCTCCATCACATGCTCCCTGGCGCCACCGCATCCGGATCGCTCCGCCCGAACCTGGGCTTCTACGAGCCGCGAACCGCCCTTGGCAGCTCGCTTTCACCCGGGATCCACGCAGCACTGTTCGCGCGCGCCGGGCAGATGGAGGAAGCGGTCGCCATGCTGCGCCTGACGGCCCGGCTGGACCTCGACGACCGCACCGGGACGACCGCAGGTGGCCTCCATCTCGCGGCGATGGGCAGCGCCTGGCAGGCGCTCGTCCAGGGCTTCGCCGGGATCCGGCCGACGCGCGACGCGCTGCTGGTCGATCCTCGCCTCCCAGCGTCGTGGACCGGGCTTGAGATCCCCGTCACCTATCACGGGACCCGTGTCCGGTTCCGGTTCGAGCCGGAGTCCGTATCGGTCGATGCCGACCAGACGCTACGAATCCGCTTCCCTGGCGATCGAGCAGTTCGCCTGGCCTGCGGGCGGGTCCGGTTCCAGCCCGATCTGGCCGGCTGGCAGGAGGTTCCATCGTGACCCGCGTGCTAGCAGCCATCGACTGCAGCGCGGCTGCACGCCCCGTCCTCTCGGCGGCGAACGCCGTGGCCGATCTGCTCGGATCGGACGTCGACGCCGTGCACGTCCGGGAACGAGCTTGGGCAACAGCCCAAGCGGCCGCTGACGCGGCTGGCGTGGACCTCAGGCTCCTCTCAGGTCGCGCGCTCGAACGGATCATCCAGGAGGCGGGACAGCCGGACGTGGTGGCGGTCGTGCTGGGGGCTCGCGCGACGCCCGGTGGGGCCCGTCCAGCGGGCCACGTTGCAGCCCACATTGCCACCTCCAGTCGCAAACCGGTCGTCGTCGTGCCACCCGAATGCGAGGTTCCGGTCCGGCTCCGCCGGATCCTCGTCCCACTCGAAGCCGTCATGGCGACTGCCTCGGCCGTGGATTCCATCGTCGTCGCAGCAGCCACCGGAGGCGCCGAGATCGTCGTTGTCCACGTGATGACCGAGCAGGGGCTGCCACCGTTCACGGATCAGCCCCAGCACGAAGTCGAAGCGTGGACCAACGAGTTCCGCCGTCGGTACTGCGATCACCCTGAGGTCCGCCTCGAGGTGCGGATCGGCGTGCCCCGCGAGCGGGTCCTTGCCTTTGCGGAGGAGATGCAGGCCGACGCCGTCATCCTCGCCTGGAGCCAGCGACTGGCCGCGGAGCGCGCGGCTTTGGTCCGATCCGTCCTCGAGCACAGCCGGATCCCCGTGATCCTGGTGCCGGTCGCCCGCACGGCGAAGCTCGCGCCGACCCGGTCCGGCCGCCGGAGAGGCCTTGGGATCAGCACGTCAGTCGGGCCGATCAGACTCAGGACACTGCCGGGAGGACATCGCCGTCAGGCGAATGCTAGTCGCCTGCGACCGAACTGAGACGGCTCGCACGGCCCTTGAGCCACGATCGCACCGATCGTCCCTTCACGCTGCGAGCGTGCGCAGCCGATCAACAAGCTCGTCGGGAGCCAGTGGGCCGGCAGGCTCCACGTCCACCAGGCGATCCGGCCGTCGGAACATAGTGACGTACTTACGCTCCAAGGCCAACCGATCAGTGCTGGGACCGAGGATCACGACCCGCTGACGGTCGCCGATCACCCGGACGACCTGAACCAGGTAGGACGATCGAGTCAACCAGCCTCGGCTGATCTCGCATGTCGAGATGTGGCCGTCGTGGCTCATCAGAGCCACGAACGCCTGTCGTCCGTTGATCCAGACGACTGCGCTTGGGGCTGCCGCCTCGGATGCGGCCGGACCGAGAACTTGGGTGCCAGCCATGGTCGTGTCTCCTTGAGACGACGGTATGGCTAGCGCTGGCGCAATGACACTGCCGATCGGCCCGGTCGAGAGGGTCAAGTGGCGCGAAGTCCGTGCGTTCCGTTCGGGCAGAGGCAGGCGCACGCCGACCCGGACCTCGGCTCGGCGGCCTGGGCTGACTTTGCGACGGTCGGCCCGCACGTGCGTGCCACCTGGCCCTCTGCGGCCGCTGTACTACGAACCAAGCTTCGGAGGTCGACCCTAGAAGGCGGATGGCTATGGATCCCGGGCCTGTCTGATGACCTCCCGCAGCCCACGACGACCGTGCTGATGCCCGCGACCGATGGTGGCAAGCGGCTCCTCGGCAACGCGGCCGAGCTCGTTCAGCGGCAGGTGCCGCTGGCGGAGGCAGGCAGCACCGTCCGCGATGTCGTCAGCACTCTTCACGGCAATGACTATGCAAGCGTCACGGCGGTCGCAGTCACCGACGGTGAGCGGCTGGCGGGTCTCGTCCGGATCGAGGACCTCCTAAGGGCGTCCGGGGACACCATGGTCGACGCGATCATGGACGCGGACCCGCCGGTCGTTTCGCCCGACACGGACCAGGAGGCGGCCGCCTGGACGGCCATCCATCGACGCGAGAGCACGGTTGCGGTCGTGGACCAGAAGGGCCGCTTCGTTGGCCTAATCCCGCCGCGGCAGCTGATCGAGGTGCTGTTGACCGAGCACGATGAAGATCTGGCCCGCCTCGGCGGGTATCTCAGAAGCACCAGCGCGGCGCGGACGGCCAGCGAGGAGAGTGTCCGGCGCCGATATTGGCACCGATTGCCATGGCTGATCGTCGGCCTTCTCGGAGCAGTCCTCGCAGCGGAGGTCATCGCGGCCTTCGCGGCGAGGCTGGAGGCGACCGTACTTCTGGCCATTTTCCTGCCCGGCCTCGTCTACCTCGCCGACGCCGTCGGTACGCAGACCGAGACAGTCGTCGTGCGCGGATTGTCGGTTGGCGTTCCGATCGGCCGGGTCGTCCGGCTCGAACTGACGACCGGATTGCTAGTCGGCCTGACCCTCGCGGCAGTATTCATCCCGATCGCCTGGTTGCGCTGGGGGACGCCCGACGTCATCGCGGCAGTCGCGATCGCGATGGTGGCGGCCTGCTCGATCGCCACGGTCGTCGCAATGGCGCTGCCGGCCCTGCTTCGACGGTTCGGGGTGGACCCGGCGTTCGGGAGCGGCCCCCTCGCGACAGTGGCGCAGGATCTCCTGACGATCGTGATCTATCTCGTCGTGGCAGAGGCGATCGTCGTTTGAGGCGCATTCGACCATAGCCCGTTATCGCGCGACGAACGATACGGGCCATCGGACCCGACCTCGATGTGTCGCCCGGCTCTTGGGACCGCGGTGCGCCAACCGCACGCTGGTGATCAGATGATGGACCAGCAGCATCCTGCGGTGCCCGGCGTGATCGCAATGCCAGCCCGGCCGTGGACGATCGAGGCACTCACCGTCTGCAGAGCGACCGGGACCGACCCGGCCACGGGCCTATCCACGCTGGAAGCCGCCGCACGGCTGGGGGCCGTCGGCGCGAACGAGCTGCTCGAGCGCCGTCGCATCTCTCCGTGGCGGCTCCTGGCCGGTCAGTTCACGAACACGATGATCGTCGTCCTCGTGATCGCCGCGGCCGTCACCGCGATCATCGGCGACCCCAAGGACTCGATCGTGATCCTGACGATCGTCGCGCTCAACGGTGTGATTGGCTTCATCCAGGAGTACCGCGCCGATCGGGCGATGGCCGCCCTGAAGCAGATGACGAGCCCCACAGCGAGGACGCTGCGGGATGGCGAGATCGACGTCATCGCGGCTGCAGAGCTCGTGCCCGGCGACATCGTTCGCCTGGAGGCGGGAGATGTGGTGCCGGCCGACCTTCGCCTGCTCGGTCCAATCTCCCTCCGAGTAAACGAGTCCGCGCTCACCGGTGAATCGGAGCCGGCGACCAAGACGATCGAGGCCTTGCCGGCCGTCGCCGATGGGGCACTCGGCGATCAGCGCAACATGGGGTTCAAAGGGACGTCGGTGACATACGGTCGCGGTTCGGGGATCGTCGTCGCAACTGGGATGGCCACGGCGATCGGTCGGATCGCGGACCTCATGCAGGAACACGTGGCCGGCCCGACCCCACTGCAGAAGAGACTGGCGGCCCTGGGTCGAGGCCTCGCGGCTGCCGCCCTCCCGATCTGCGGCGTCATCTTCGTCGCGGGCGTCGTCCGGGGGGAATCGGTCGAGCTGATGTTCCTGACCGCGGTCAGCCTCGCGGTCGCAGCCATCCCCGAGGCGCTGCCGGCGGTCGTGACCGTGTCGCTCGCTCTGGGCGCCCAACGGATGGCTCGCCGCCGGGCTCTCGTGCGGAAGCTCCCGGCCGTGGAGACCCTCGGTTCCGTGACGGTCGTGTGCTCGGATAAGACGGGCACGCTCACGGAGAACCGGATGCTCGTCGAGCGCGTCTGGACGCCGGACGGGGAGTACTCCGTATCTGGCCAGGGCTACGAGCCGGTGGGATCGGTCGTGGGCGACAGCGAACCGGCGGCCGACCGATACCTCCAGGCGCTTGCGAGGGTCGCGGCGGGCTGCAACGACGCCGCGCTCCATGCGCCGCATCGATCGGGCGATCCGTGGACGATCAGCGGCGACCCGACCGAGGGAGCCCTGCTCGCGTTTGCCGGCAAGCTGGGGGTCACCCGCGCCGAGGTCGAAGCGAGCCCGAAGGAGCTCGAACCGCGATTCGATGTGTCTGACGTTCGTAGGACGCTCGCGGGCTGGACCGGTGGAATCGCTACCGACTCGTGACGCCGACTCGCCCGATCAACCCGGCTCGCGAGTGAGATCGAGGACGAGCCGCTTGCCCTCGACGCGAAGGTCCACGCCGTCCCGACCGGCTGCCGCCAGCAAGCGGTCGACCAGCCGGGCGTGGTCGTCCCCGGTGGCCACCCGTGTCCGGGTGTAGTCGAGCCGAAGAGGGATCAGCTCGAGCCGCTCGCGGGGTCTGAACAGGGCGAGCAGCCCGAGATCGTTCCGCAACTCCGGATCGATCGCGTAGTCGTCGAGAAGGTCACCGAGGTCATAGCAGATCGGGGCCCCGTCGATCAGTCCGATCGGTTGAACGACGTGCGCCGAGTGGCCGCAGACGATCGATGCTCCCGCCGCCACGAGAGCCCGCGCCACCGCCGGGTGATGAGGCATGGGCCGAAGGAGCATGTTCGGACCCCAATGCGGTCCCACGGCGACGACGTCGCAGGTCCTCGCCAGCCGCCGCACCTCCGCCACGAGCCAGTCCGGCGGTCCGTCCCGCGCCAGCTCGTCCGACGCCACCCAGGCGATGCCGGGACGATCGGGGGTCGCCGCGTAGTCGGCGGGGTGGTCCGCCAGTCCGACCAGCCCGATCCGGAGGCCGTTCACCGCGATGACGGCACCGCGGCGGGCCTGCTCGAGGTCGCGGCCCGCTCCTGCCCAGGCGATCCCACCCGCCTCAAGGTGGCGAAACGTGTCCAGCAGGGCGGTTTCGCCGAAATCCAGTGCATGGTTGTTAGCCAGCCACACAGCGCGCACACCGGCGGCAGCGAGCGCCTCCACCGCGACGGGCGGAGCGCGGAAGAAGAACGGCTTGCCAGGTGCCGCCCACGGCTCACCCCGCTCGGAGACGCAGCACTCCAGGTTGACGATGGCGAGGTCCGCCTCGCGGAAGACCTCGAGAAGCCCTGGGTCCCACACGGATGCTGGCTGCCGACTGGCCAGCGCCTCGCCAACCATCCGACCCAGCATCGCGTCCCCGCCGAGCGCGATCGTCACCATGCTCGGGAGACCGTGACGGCCGCTCCCGCGGGCCGAGAGCCATCAAGGCGCCGGCAGACCTGCGGGGCGACGAGGACGCCGCTGCCCATCATCCCGACCAGGAGGATCCGCGTGCCGGTGACAAGGTATGGGGGCTCGGTTGCCAGCAGGAAGCCCGTCGGAGGCTCAGCCAACACTGGCAGGACGTGGGGTTGATCGCGGTCGTCGGCGCTCAGGGCCATAGCGGCCCAGTCGCACCGCCAGGCACGCCGCACAGCGCAAGGGATCTGCGAAGCCCATGACACGGTGGAAGCGTTGCTCGCCAGCCGTGAATTGGAATTCGCGCCCGCAGTCGACGCACCGGAGCATCCGGACGGCGGTCCCGTATGTGTCCATGTCGATCATCCTGGCGAGCCCTCGCCACGCTGACATCGGCCAGACAGTCCGAAAGGGAGGGGCCAAGGATCACTTTCTCGGTTGCCAGACACCACCGACATCTCTCTCGTCGTTCAAACCCGATGCCTACTCCTTATCCACCCCAGCGATGCCCTCCGTCCTCCCAACTGCTCCAGCCAGCCGCTCAGCCGGCCGATGAGGGACCCGTTGGCTCGACGCGTCCAGAGGCGATGGGGCGCTCGTCGCCGAGCGAGGCGACCAAGCTGCGCTGCTCGTTGCCGCACGTCACCGTCACCTCCGAGCCCGGGGAATCGGGACGCATGGCACTCGACGCCGTTGGGCTTCGCTGCCACCATCAGTAGGAGATACGGAGATCGCCCGTGACTGCAACGAAGCCCGTCAAGGCCCGATCCCCCGCCGTCCCCGATCTTGTCGCGCGGGATGTCGAGGTGCAAGTGGACGTGGGATCCGTTCGACTGCCAGGTCACCTTGAGATTCCGAGTGGAGCGACGTCGATCGTGATCTTCGTCCACGGGAGTGGCAGCAGCCGCCACAGCCCGCGCAATCGCTACGTCGCGGGCGTGCTGAACGAGGCTGGGCTGGGGACGCTCTTGTTCGATCTGCTCACACCCGACGAAGAGGCGGACCGGGCGAATGTGTTCGACATCGGGCTGCTCGCGAGTCGGCTCCGCGAAGTCACAGCCTGGCTTCGCGGTATGCCGGGCACCGACGACGCTCGCTTCGGCTTCTTCGGGGCAAGCACCGGGGCGGCCGCAGCCCTCTGGGCGGCCGCCGAGCCAGACGCAGACGTTGCCGCTGTCGTCTCCCGCGGAGGTCGACCGGACCTCGCCATCCCCCGATTGGCGGCTGTCCGAGCGCCGACCTTGCTGATCGTCGGGGGCCGAGACGTCGAAGTACTCGCCCTCAACCGCGAAGCGCAGGCGCACCTGCGCTGCCCCAGCGACCTAACGATCGTGCCCGCAGCGACCCACCTATTCGAGGAGCGTGGGGCACTCGAGTCGGTCGCTGCTCATGCCCGGCAAGGATGGGAGGCGTCCGAGTACGTCGACCCCGAGAGTGACTGGATCGAGTCCGAGGACGGATCGTATCGCTCGCCGGATGGGACCGTCCGAACGAGGCCGCTGGCAGGCACCGAGGCGCTGTGACTGGCAGCTCGTCTTTGACGAGTCGGGTGGCGACCGGTGAAGATCCCGGGTCAGCTTGCTGACGATGGTAAGCCGTCCCGAACGACAAGAACCGAGCACGTCGCGTGCTGGACCACGTTGCGAGCGACACTGCCGAGGACCATGCGCTTCAGGCCCGTCCGCCCATGGGTCCCCATCACGATGAGGTCGGCCTTCGAAGCGTTCGCCGCGGCAAGGATCTCGGTGGCGGCGTCACCGTCTCGGCATTCGGCCTCGGCCACGATGCCGGCGTCCTGAAGCCGGGCGGTCATCTCGCGCGCGAGTTCCTCGTGGCGCGTGCGAGCGGCACTCGCGGCGTCGACGTAGATCGGCATCATCGTCGCGGAGCCCTCGATCGGGAAGCCGGTCCACCACGGGATCTCGATGTCGGTGACGCTCACGACGCGCACGCGAGAGCCAGCAAAGATGGGCCAGGTGCGGAGGAGATCCGCGGCCCGCGCCGCGCAGGTCGAACCGTCCCAACCGAGCACGATCCGCTCGGTCCGGCGGCCTCGGGCGACGAGCACCGGGGCCGCCGCGAGGTCGACTACCTCGGCGGAGACGGATCCCAACAGTAGCGACTCGATCGTGCCGTGGCCGCGGCTCCCGACGACCACCAGATCGGCTGCCATGGCACGAGCTCGATCGGCGATGGCCGTCGCCGGGCGTCCGCGCAGGACGACCGCCTTGACGTCCAAGCCCGGCTGCTCCAATCGATCACGGGCCTGGTCGACGACTCGATGCGCGTGCTCGCTGAGATCCGCCTCGATCTGATCAACCTGGACCATGGCGAGTGCCGGCCATGGTCCACCGAAGAGGCCTGCTCCAGTCTCGACCACTTCCGTCACGACGATCTCGGTCCCGACCGGCCAGGCGATGTCCGCCACGAGGCCAAGGGCGAGCCCCGCAGGCTCGGAACCGTCGATGGCGAGGAGCACCTTCATCGCGCCGTCCGCCATGTCGTTCTCCTTATCCTTCTGGCACTTCTTGCCCTCGATCGCGCGGCGGCTTGGTGACGACGCGACGAGGCGGAAGGTGCGCCTGTCCGGATGGGCGGTGCCCAGGCGCGTCACTCCAGCGATACGCTCCTACCGAGCGCCTCCGCGGTTCGTCGCCCGCGAACCGCCGACCACGCGCGGTGAGCTGGCGTTCGGTCAGCGGTGGCGACGTCTCGCAGGTGATGTCGCGATGGAGACCGTGGCGCCCGTCGCTCTCTGAGACATGCCGCTTCAGGCGTTCGTGGACGACCCCTGGACCGAGTATCAGCAGGTCGTCGCCCCGCGGCAACCGGTTCGCGATGTCGACGACGAATCGCTTCAGGTGTTCGAGGCGGTGGGGCTCGCCGGCGGTCTGCGGGCTCCCACCGCCGCCGTGGCGAATGGCGGGATCGTGCCGGACGTGACCGGTGGCACGATGGTGAGTCGGCACCTCCGACTCCACTCGTTCGAGGCGAGTCTGATCTCCCCGCAAGCGGACGATGACAGCCTCCGCCGCGTCGATCCATACGACAGTCACGGGTCGCGCTTCACCCATTCCCGTACGGTCTGTGCCGCCTGCCATGGTCGTCACCGCGCCCATGCCGGGCCGGCGTCAGCGTCCTCCGCCAGGTCGGCGTAGATGACGTTGCAGGCCCGCTCCCAGCGCGCTCGCTCGACACGGGCACTGAGGCGGTGGCTGCCGGCGTTGAAGCTGATCTCCGGGTCATCCCGCACGGCGTAGTCCGCGTATGTCGTCAGCCCGAACAGCGCGCCCACGGCAGGGATCGCGCCGACCTCGCAGCCCGGTGCGAGTGCCGTAAGTTCGGGCTCGCTCAGCAGTCGAACGTCGCCGGCGCCCAAGACGTGCCGCGCCTTGCGCAGGTCAAGATGGTCCGTGGCGTCGAGGACGACGAGAGCATTGCGCCCATCGTGAGATGCCACGGCAACGACCTTGGCGAATGTCCGCGGATCGACGCCTTCGGCCGTCGCCGTGGCGCGGGCCGTGTACGCGGGGTCGTGCTCATGGATCTCGTATTCGATCTTCTTGCTGGCGAGCCAGTCGACGAGGGGTTGGTAGGGTCGGTTGGACGTCGTCTTGGCGTTCATCGGTCGTGACCTTCTGCACGGTGTCCAGCACTCCAACCTTCGTTTGACCCATCGTGGCGCGCATCGGCCATTTGGGCGCGCTTCCCCGTGCCGAACGGCCCGAACCAAGGTTGCGCGACACCGACGAGGCGATTCGGTCCGAGTGACTCGGCATGTTCAGGTCGGATGGCTCTCGTTGGCAGCGAGCGGACCGTCGAGACTGGATCTCTTGGCGGGTCGCTGCGACGCGCCGTGTCAAACGATGCGACCGATCCGCCGGCAAGCAGGAGGTGAGCAGATGACGCTCATCCGGCGTCCGACGCCGCTCGTTGATCTCGTCTCGTTCCGGGACGCGATGGAGCGGCTCTTCGACGAGCGACCCTTCAGGCCGATGTGGATCGGCAACGGCGAGCGCGGGACGGCTCCCGCCCTCGACCTGTACACGACGCCTGAAGCAGTGATCGCGAAGGTCGCGCTGCCCGGGGTCAAGCCAGAAGACGTCGACGTCACCATCGCCGACGACATGGTCACGATCAGCGGTGCGTTCAAGGAGGAAAAAGAAATAAGCGACGAGGGCTACGTCCACAAGGAGCTGACCCAGGGCAAGTTCAGCCGAAGCTTCTCAGTGCCGACCGCCATCAAGGTCGACGCAGCCAAGGCCGAGTTCAAAGACGGCTTGCTCACGCTCACCCTCCCGAAGAGCGAGGAAGTCAAGCCGACGCACGTCAAGGTCCAAGTTTCCTGAGGCCTTGGCAAGGCGACAGGCAACGACCATCAGGCGGGGGTCTGCAGCGTGGCAGGCCTCCGCCGCTCACGCCCGGGGAGGTCGAGCGCGGGGTCGCGGATCCCCCGGGGCAACGCACGAGGAGCCACCAGATGGATCACGTGATCGCCACCCACCATGTCGAGTCGCAGGCGATCGTTTCGATCCGGGACCGCCGCAAGCAGCATGATCTGCCCGGATTCCTCCAGGCGGCATTTCCGAAGCTTTTCGGGCGGCTCCGCGCCCTCGGAGTCAGCCCGGCTGGTCCGCCGTTCGTCATCTACCACGAATTCGGCGCCGACGGCATCGACGCCGAGGTGTCGGTACGGATCGGCGAGCCTGTCGCCGCGGCCGGCGATATCGGGAGCCGCGTACTACCAGCGACGACCGTCGCACGCACGGTGCATGTCGGCCCATACGAAGAGCTCGGAGATGCCTATGCGGCCGTCACGGACTGGGTCGGGGACCACGGTTTCGAGGCCGCGGGTCCCATACGGGAGCGATATCTCAACGGGCCGGGCGACGGCGTCGCGCCGAGCGCGTACCGGACCGAGATCGACCTGCCGATCATGCCGCTGGTCGTTGCCGCACCCTTGTGAGGACTGATGGACGACGAACGACCCGGAGGGACCGTTGCCATCTGTCGTTGATGTGATCTCTGACGTGCCGTCCGTTGATGCGATCTCTGGACGCTCCACCCGTTGATGCGATCTCTGGATGGTTCGGTGCTGACCTCTCCGGGTCAACACTTATGATGACAGCCGCCGTCCGTCAACGATAGGGCCACATGGCCCGAATCGGCCATCATCACTGGCACTCGGGGAGAAGCGTCGCCATTCCGAAACCGAACGCCAGTGTGACAGGCTGCGTGAGAAGCCTGGACGTTGCGATCAACACGGCTCGAAATGGTCCTGCGGGCTGCTTCCGACTCAACCCAGGACAGTCCGGCATCAGGGGTGACAGACGCCGCCCTCGAGTAGTGCGACCATCGTCGAAAGCGCGACGCGGCAAGACCCCGGCATCTACGAACCCGATGAAGACTTCCGGGCGACGAGGCTTATCCGACTAGCCAGCGCGACGACCTCGCCCGGGAGCTTCTGATTACAGACGTCGGCGAGTGGGAGCGCATTATGCCGGCGCTACGCTGCACCCTGGTCGGAATCGGCGCCATAGCGTCACCGAAGTATCGGCCGGCCGGGTTGCTGGTCTCGGCGGGCACCTGGCGGGTCATGCTCGATGGTGGGCCAGGCGCCGAGCCCGACGGAACGATTGACGCCTGGCTCGTCAGCGACGCCGACAGCGAACTCCGAACCACGATCCGGCGGCTAGGTGCGGCCCGTGGCGTCAAACCGGCTGTCGCGGCGTTCGATCGGCCGGACCTGTCGATCCAGCCGAGGCCCGTCGTCCACACGAGCCACCCAACATTCGGCTATCTCATCGAGGTCAGGGGCCGGCGAGTCGTCTGGGCGCCCGAGTTCATGGTGTTTCCTGACTGGGCGGCAGGCGCCGACCTCATGTTTGCCGAGGCGTCGGGTTGGGCCCGGCCGATCCGATTTGCCCGGGGCACCGGCGGCCATGCGCCCGTCCTGGAGACAGATCGCGTGGCCCGCGAGGCTGGCGTCCGCCGTCTCGTCTTCGCCCACATCGGCCGCCCGACGATCCGGGCACTCGTTGACGGGTTGACTCCGCCATTCGGTGAGATCGGCGTCGAGGGAAGAACCTACGAGGTCGACTGAGGACGCGGGCCCGTCATCGACCAGCCGCGTCCGGTGGAGTACGACGGAGCCGGAGCAGGGGCACTCGCGCTGGGCTGGCCCCACGCGACCTCGGCGTCGAGGATCTCGGCCGCGCGCTCATGCAGAGCGGCGACGTACATGAGGTGCGCGGCCCGGGCAGCGCGGGCGCGCTCGCGGTGCCGATCCGATGCGTTCTGGTAGGTGGCCGTCCAGTCCATGCAGTGACGATGATCCGGCGCGAGGCGCAAGCACAGTGGACAACAACCCCGATCCGCGGGCGAAGCGGACCCAGGCGAACCCTGGCGGGCCAGGTCGTCCAGCTGTACGGGACGTCGGGGGTCTGGACGCCGCTCACCGGGTTCCTCCTGGCGCACGCCGTGACGGTCAGCGGCCTTGGGCGACGGTTGGCGTATACCGTCGTCCGACGGATCGGCCGACGGCCGAGTCTCGTCCTCCTTGCCGTTGGGATCGTGAGCCTCCTGATCGCGCCGCTGTCGCCGTCGACGACGGCCAAGGCGTTCCTGCTTCTTCCTATCTGCGTGGGCCTCGCCGAGGCCTTCGAGGCAAAGCCAGGCAGTCGATTCGGGGCGGCGCTGCTGCTGTTCGCCGCGGCCGCAACAACATCGGCGCTTCGATGTTCCTCACGGCCACCATCCCCAACTTCATCTCGTCGCAGTACCTCGCATCGGTGGGGGTCGAGGTGCCCTGGGCCCGCTGGCTTCTCCTGGCGGGACCACCGAACCTGTTGCTCCTCGCGTTCGAGTGGATCGCCCTGCTCGTGGTCCACCGCCCGGAGTCGTCGATCGGCCAGTCGGTCGTTGCTGCCCGGAACGTGCTGGCTCGAGCGGTCACTCCGGCGAGCCGCGCAGAGATGGCTACGGCGATCGCCCTCGGCGTCGCGCTGACGCTCTGGGTTTCCGAGCCGCTCACCGGCTTGAACGGGGGACTCATCGGGCTGGCCGTGGCTGCGAGCCTGTTCCTTCCGCCGATCCGCGCCATCCGGCTCGGCGCGTTCGGTGATGCGATCCCGTGGGGGCCTGTTGCACTCTTCTTCGCCGCGTTGCTCCTGGGATCGGCGATCACCACGACGGCCGCGTTCGATCCGATCGTGCGCTCCGTGTTCGAGTCCCTGGGCATCGGCAGACTGCCGCTGATGCCGGCCGTCGCCGCCGTGATCGTGATCGCGCTCTTCGGCCATCTGGTCTTCACGTCGACGACGGCCTACGCCACGGTCATCGTTCCGATCGCCATCGCGATGGCCGCAGCGGGCGGCCTGCCGCCGGCGACGCTGGCCCTGCCCGTTGCCATCACCATCGGCTACGCACTCATGCTCCCGATGAACACGGTACCCAACGTGATCATGCTGGAGGCTGGCTACTTCTCGGCGCGGGAGATGCTCGCGTACGGAACACTTGTCACGCTCGCAGCCGCCGCGATCCTGCTGCTCGTGGCGATGCCGTACTGGCAGGTGCTCGGGATGTTCGGCGCATAGGGCCCGCTACGCGATCCGCCGACGGGCCCGATCCCAGGAAGGGCCGGAGGACGCCTCAAATCCCGCTCGATGGCACTGTCGGCCAGAGCCCGAAACGCGGAACCTGAACACGGATCCGACCAGATTCGGCGCCAGGAGAACGGAACGTGTTCAAGGATCGGCGTGATGCGGGTCGGCAACTTGGCCGGCGGCTGGCTGGATACGCCACGCTTCGACCGGTCGTCGTCGCGCTCCCGCGAGGCGGGGTTGCCGTTGCCGCCGAGATCGCCGACCGCCTTGGTGCGCCGCTCGACATCATCGTCGTCCGCAAAGTAGGCCTCCCATGGCAGCCGGAACTCGCCATCGGCGCTATGGCCGAAGGGAACGTCTGCGTCCTGAACGACGCTCTGATCGACGAGGCGGGAGTGAGCGCTGACCAGCTCGCGGCGGTGATCGGCCGCGAGCTGGTCGAGCTGGAGAGACGCGTCCGCGCCTATCGCGGAGAGCGGTCGCCGCTGCAACTCGACGGTCGCGTCGTCATCCTCGTGGATGACGGGCTCGCAACAGGCTACACGGCGCGCGCGGCCATCGAGGAGATCAGGCGGCGAGGTGCCAGCCGCGTCATCCTCGCGGTTCCGGTGGCGCCCGAGGACAGCGTCGCGACGATGGGTCCGGTGGCTGATGAGTTCGTGGTGCTGCAGACACCGCCGTGGTTCCTCTCGATCGGCGAGCACTACGAGGACTTCAGGCAGACCTCGGACGACGAGGTGGTGGCCTGCCTTCAGGATGCCGCGAAGAGGGTCACGGGCAAGGCTAGCGAGGTCCCGGGCCGAGCATGAGCGTCGGACCTGACGGCGACGTCTACGACAACGCCGAGCGCAGGAACCGACATGCCCGCAGCGTCACCCATTTGCTGGGCTGTCCCTGTCGTTCGAAGTCCACCCAGGTCTTGCGGTTGTAGGCGTACTCGTTCTTCCAGCGGCCGCGCGCGTTCTGCTTCGCAAGCAGCCAGTCGATCGCGTTCGCGAGATGTGGATCCCGAGCACGGCCGAGCTCGGCCAGGACCTCGAGGTTCTGGAGCACGTCTGCCACATATCCCGACGGAAAGCCGAGTTTGAACCACGAGCCGCTGGGACGCGTGTTGCCCCAGCCCGTCGGATAGTCGGCCACCGCCGGATCGCGGCTGAGGAGGAAGTCCACACCAGTCTCGATCGCCTGCGAGACCTCGGGCGACCGGTGCTGGACGGGCACACGCGCTAGCCCTGCGAGGCCCTTGATGGCACCCCACGCGCAAGGAAGCCGCTCGTTCGCCGCGCAGGCGAATCCTGGCCCACAGGTGCCCGACGCGTACCACCTCGTGACACCCTCGCCGGTGATGGCACGGGCCTGCCACTCGACGGCTCGTACTACGCGAGGATCGTCGAGCCAGCCGAAACCGATCAGTGCCCGCAGGAGATTGCCGTTGAGGCAATGGATGACATACGAGGGGGGCGGCGGCCCTGCGCCCGCGACTCCGGACGCACCGAAGCCGCCGTTCTCGGCCTGGCTGTGCGATAGGACATACTCACAGGCACGACGGACGCGCGGATCCTCGGGATCGGCTCCGAGCTGATCGAGGATGATCACCTGCCAGACCGTGCCGCGGTACTTCGTCGCGTAGCCGGGCCCAGGCTTCTCCCAATACCCCTCGGGCGCCTGCGCAGCCAGGATCGCCGCGATCGGATCGGCGGCCATGGCCAGCCGACGGCTCGTCGTGACGTCCGGTTCGTCAGGGTCGCGATCGAGCAGTTGCCGTAACGCCAGGTGACGAACGGCCGGGTCGTCCGGTTCGAGCATCCAGTCGAGTGGGTCGGCGCGCAGGGCAGCCTGCCAAGCGGTCATCGGGCGTCGTCCAGCCGCTTCACGCGCTCGGCCGGAGATAGATCGGATATTCGCGGAGGCTCTCCACGCTGCCGTCGCGCTCGGAGATATCCCAGACGCGCAGCGTCCCCCACTGGGCGCCTGAGACGTCGTACGACAGCGTCACGTCGAATCGCCCCCAGGTGCCGGTGCCAGCCGTGGCCTTCACCGGACGATCGACGAGCACCCGGCCCCTTCGATCGAGGAGGGCGACCCGGAACTGGGCCTCGAAGACGTTGGCGAGGCCCGTCACATGTCCTGGACTCAGCAGGGCGGCGCCCCACGCCGGTCGATCGACGAAGATCGGCGGCAGGAAGTCATCGCGGTAGGTGGCTCGCGTTACGGGCTTCCGCAGGAGGATCCCCTCCGACGAGAAGACGGTCACGGGCTTGCCGTCCAGCCTGAAGTTGACCCGATCGACCGTACTGAACTGCGTCAGCGTGTAGGCCACCTGGGCGAGGCGCCCGCGGACCGAGAAGCTGCCGCCCCCGCTCGCGAAGTCGGCCGACAGATCGACGGTCGCAAGACCGTCGGAGATGTCGATACCCAGCAATCCCGTATCGGCTGGGATCATGGTCCGGAGTCGCGGGCTGGCGGCGCGCTCCTTCGCCGATGGCCCGGCGAGCAGCATCCTCATCGCCGCCTTCGCGGTGGCCTTGCTCTTCGGGAGCGTACGCAGGACCGGGACCAGGGCCGGATCCCCGCCGGCCGCGTCATCGAGGAAGAAATAGGCCCGGACGATCATCGTCTGGGGCTCAGGGGTCGGCGTCGGCGTGGACGTGGGCGTGGACGTCGGCGTCGGCGTGGGCGTGGACGTGGGCGTGGACGTGGGCGTGGGCGTCGCCGTGGCGATCGACCCGCTGGGCGAGGGCACCGCGCCCGACGAGCTCGGAGTGGCGGGACCCGGGCTCCCGCTGGGCGCCGCGCAGGCGACCAGCAGCATCACGATCACCAAGATGGTCGACGACTTGCGGCCGAACATGGCGATGCCTCCGAAGCAGACCCGCTACCGACCTCAGCTTGTGTTGCGGGGTCGGCGGCGGCATCTGCCGGAGGTCACGGAACGCTCGGCCAACCAGACCGAATCGTGGATGGGTGCGACGTACCGCCGTCCGATCAGCCGGAGCGGATGCGCCCGATCAACCGTTTGACAGTCGTGGTCTCGGGCGTTGATCCCGGGCTCGTCGCCTGCCCGCCGTTCCCGACCGGCGCGGTCGTGCTCGATGTGGCGGATGCCGGACGAGCCGCGGCCTCATAGCCGCGCATGAATGCCGTCAGATCCGCCGCCATCAGGGTGGGACGGTCGCCCACCAGCTCGATCAGGGCCCCGCGGACGGCGTCGGGAGAGACGATCGCCCGTCGAGCGAGCAGCGCGCCGAGCCCGACGATACTGACGGATCGCTCGTCACCTGCGGCACGAGCGAGGGCGGTGCATGGGATCGCGACGATTTCCACGTCCGTGCGCCGCGGCTCGGCCTCGATAAGCGAGGCATTCACGACGAGGAGGCCGCCGCCCACGAGCAGCGGCTCGAACTTCGCGAGTGACGGCGGGTTCAGGGCGACGACGCTGTCGGCGCTGTCGACGATCGGCGAGCCGATCGGGTGGTCGGCGATGATGATCGTGCACGATGCCGTCCCGCCGCGCATCTCGGGCCCGTATGACGGCATCCACGTAACCGTCCGGCCTTCGATGACAGCGGCTTGGGCCAGGACGTGACCGGCGAACAGCAATCCCTGCCCACCGAATCCTCCGAAGATCGTCGCGTGCTGCATCGTCACGCCTGCCCCGCGACTGTCCGTGCGTCCTTGGGGCGGTCGACGAGCACGCCCAGGGGATACGTCCGCACGACGTCGCGGGCAAGATGCTCCATCGACTCGATCGGCGTCATCCCCCAGCCCACGGGGCAGGTCGAGAGGATCTCCACGATGGACAGCCCGCCGCCAGCCAGCTGGACCTCAAACGCCCGCCGCAGCATCGCCTTGGTCCGGCCCACCCACTGCGGGTCGGCGATCGAGCCTCGTGCCGCGTACGACACGCCGGGGAGCAGCGCGAGCATCTCTGTGATGGGGATCGGATAGCCGGCAGTCGATGCCTCGCGCCCGGCTGGGCTCGACGTCGTTCGCTGGCCGAGCAGGGTCGTCGGGGCCATCTGCCCGCCGGTCATGCCATAAATGCCGTTGTTGACGAAGATCACGCAGATCCGCTCGCCGCGGGCCGCCGCGTGGACGATCTCGGCCGTCCCTATGGCGGCGAGGTCGCCGTCACCCTGGTAGGTGAAGACGAAGGCGTCTGGACGGACGCGTCGAACGCCAGTCGCGACGGCCGGCGCGCGGCCGTGCGGTGCCTCGACGAAGTCGACCGCCAGGTAGTCGTAGACGAAGACGCTGCAGCCGACCGACGCGACGCCGATGGTCCTGGGGCCGAGGTGCATGTCGTCGAGCAGCTCGGCGACGAGGCGGTGGATGATGCCGTGACCACAGCCGGGGCAGTAGTGCGTCGACGTGTTCGTCAGCAGGTCCGGCCGGCGGTAGATGATGCGCCTCGGGTCAGGTGTCACGATCGCCATCGGGTCACCCCTGCCATCCGTCGTGTCGGGCAGCGCCGAGCGGCCGCCCACGCGCCGAGCTCGATCAGGCTGAGCGGGTCCGGCTCATCGTCGGGTGCGATCTCATCCAGAACGGAGGGCCGTCGCTTCGGTGTGGTCAGCGCCCAGGCCCGGCGCAGGGCATCGACGACTTCACCTGGCGTCGGGACCATGCCGCCCGTCCGGCCGTGGAAGAACACGGGTGTGCGCCCCTCGACGGCCAACCGCACGTCCTCGATCATCTGCCCCGCAGACATCTCGACGACGACGATGGCGCGCAGATCGGGCGCGCTGCTCGACAGCCAGCTCGACGGGAACGGCCAGAGGCTGATAGGCCGGAAGAGACCCGCGCGGAGGCCACCGTCGCGCGCCCGCTCGATCGCCGTGCGCGCGACACGCGCCGCCGTGCCGTAGGCGACGATCACGATCTCGGCGTCCTCGAGACACTCGCCCGCCCAGCGCATCTCACGCTCGGCGATCGCAGTGAACTTCGCCTGCAGATGCCGGTTGTGCGTCTCGAGGTCCTCTGGCCGAAGGTGGAGCGAGCGGATGACCCGGGGCGCTCGATCGGCGGCCCCGGTGAGCTCCCAGCCAGCCGGCTGTCGGACCGGCATCCGGTAGACGGGGACGACCGCTTCCATGGCCTGGCCCATGACGCCGTCGGCAAGGATCATGACGGGCGTCCTGTAGCGCTCGGCCATCTCGAACGCGTCGGCGACGAGCTCGACGGATTCGGCGATCGAGGATGGCGCGAGCACCGGCACGCGGTAGTCGCCGTGGCCGTGGCCCTTCGTGGCCTGGAAGTAGTCGGATTGCGAGGGTCCGATGCTGCCGAGCCCCGGTCCACCGCGCACGACGTTGATAAGGACGATCGGCAGCTCGGAGCCGGCCAGGTAGCTCATCCCCTCGGCCATAAGGCTGATGCCCGGGCTGGATGAGGAGACGAGGACGCGGGCGCCGGTCGCCGCGGCACCGAGCGCCATGTTGATCGCAGCGAGCTCGCTCTCGGCCTGTACGAAGACCCGTCCCAACTCCGGCATGCGGCGGGCCATCCACTCGAGCAACTCGGCCTGGGGCGTGATCGGGTAGCCGAAGTAGGCGTCGCAGCCGGCCTGGATCGCCGCCTCGGCCATCGCCTCATTGCCCTTCATCAAGATCGGGCGGACGACACCGTGCCCCCGATGAATGCTGTTCGGTGCCTCGGCGATGGCCACGTCAGGTCAGCCTCGGCCGCGCGAATACGGCGAACACCGTGTCAGGGCAGATTCGCGCGCACAGTGCACAGCTCGTGCAGGCGGCCGCGTCAGTCAGCCGAATGGGGTGGTAGCCGAGCTCATTCACGGTGGAAACGTCGAGCGCGAGGATCCCCTTGGGGCAGACGTCGACACAGAGGCCGCAGCCCTTGCAGCGTTCGGCGGCGATCTCCAGCGGCGCAAACGCGTGGCGCACGTCTTTTCCGCTCAGCTGGCCGGCGATCGCCATCGGCTACCTCCGATCGAACGGTAGGCCGCCCACCGTGGCTCCGCGAGTGCCGAAGGATGCCTTCGCGAGTGCCATTCGGCCGATCGGCGTGGGATCGATCTGCAGTTCGGTCGTCCGGTACTGGGCCCCAGCGACTTCACACGCAGTCCGCGCCGACTTCGCCCTAGGCCTCCCGAACGGCTTCGACGACCTGGCGGTTGCACCGCAGGTGTGTCGGTGTTATCGGCTATCGGTCCCGGAGGGTGTCGGGGATCCACCCGGGCGGTGGCCTCGGCTTGTTCGGCTTCGGCGCGTCCGCCCTCCTGGCGCTCCGGGTCGCTCACTACTGGGGCTGCGAAGTCCACATCCGGACCAGATCGGCGCGTGAGCAGCAGCGTGCACGCGAGTCGGCGCCGCGAGTGCCGCGGCCTATGACGAGCCGACTCCGCCGCTCGACGCCGCGGTGACCTTCGGACCCTCAGGCGACGTTGTCGTGGCGGCTCTCCGCTGCGTAACGCCGGGCGGGACAGTCGCCATCAACGCGATCCAGCTCGACCGGATCCCCGAATTCTCGTACGAGCTCATGTGGTTGGGGCGAGGGCCCCGCAGCGTCGCCAACTTCACCCGCACCGATGCTCGCGAGTTCCTCGAGCTCGCGGCCTCCGTCCCCATCCGGACGGCGATCCAGAGCTTCCCACTGGGAGACGCGAATGGTGCCCTACGGCGTCTGGCGTCGGGCGACCTGGATGCGACTGCCGTCCTGCTGACCAGCGAGCGGGATGCCTCTGATCCCGAAGGCAGCGGGCCCATACAACCGTCATGATCAGGCGGTCAGAAGGCCTCGGGCAAGATGGCTGTCAGGAGGCAGAGGGCAAAGACCAAAGCCAGGATCCCGACCGCTAGCACGAGAGCCTCGAGATCGTGGTTGCGGCTCTGCTCGTGGAGCGGTCGGGCCATCGAATGTCGGATCACCGTGCCATGTCCTTGTCCTAGTCATCGCATCGTGTCGTCTACGACGACGGTACCGCTCGCGCTGCGGCTCTGACACTGCCGGTCGGCCCCAGGCGAGCGGGTCAAGTGGCGCGAAGTCCGTGCCTTCCCCGGTCCCAGGTCGATGATCGCGCCGGGCGCCGTGGGCGGCGGTGCATGATCGCTGGGTCAGCCGTCGTAGCAGCGGTCGGCCATCTCGCGCACGATGTCGCTCTCCGAGATGACACCGATCGGCGACTGCCGTCCGTCGACCACCACGAGACGATGGACATGTCCAGCCGTCATCCGCCGAGCCGCTTCTTCGAGCGGCGCCTCACCTGAGATCGTCTTCGCCGGCGTGGACATCAAGTCGCGGACCATCAGTCCGTGCCAGCCCGTCGACGGGACGATCGATCCCCGCGCCCGAACGAGGTCGGTCTGACTGATCACACCGACCAATCGATCCGCGACGTCGACGACGGGCAAGCCGGTGATCTCGAAACCTGCCAGCAGGTCGGCGACCTCGTCGATCGAATCGCCTTCAAACACCACGACGAGGGAAGTGGTCATGATGCTTGCGACGGTCGCGCCGCCGATCGATCCCGTATTTGGCATCGCTGGCTCCGATCCCGGCGGTTCTCTGTCGAACTCGTCAGACTCGCCGATGGCTCAAGCCTGCCCGCGTCGAACCCGACGGTCGAGGTCCGTCCGGACCGATCCGTAGGGCCTGTCGGCACTTCGCGGACGCACGCCCGCTCTGACCCGTGCCCGGCGATGGCCGCATCGACCGCTGGCGACTATCGGCCCGAGAGCCGAATGGCCCGGGGATGGGTGACGTTTGCCACTCGCCCCACCGTCGCGAGACGCCCAGGATGCGCGGAAGCCGGACCACGCGGACCGGGCGAGGCGCATCGCGCCGAGGTGGTTACTGTGACTCGCGTGCTTGTCGTCCATCACGACCTCGACCTTGCCGGCCAGGAGGCCGATTCGCTCCGTCGCTTCGGATATGACGTGATCGAATGCGGCGGGCCGACGCGCAACCGCTGTCCTGTTCTAGCCGGACGGCCGTGCGACCTCGCGGAGCGAGCCGATGTCCTCGTCTATGACGTGTGGGCGAGCGGCGACGCCGAAGGCGCGCGCACGCTGATCGAGAATATCCGTGACATCCATCCTGACACCCCCGTCGTCCTGACCTCGCCCGGGCTGCAGCTCAGCTGGGAGGAGACGACCGGTCGCCACGCTGTCACGGTCCTGCTGGGCCAGCCGACCGGCGCCAGGCTCCATGACGCGATCCAGGCCGCGCTTGCGCCCCAGGCCGAGACGCGTACCTAACGACGGCCGGCGGTAGAACCCCACAGATCAGACCCGTTCGACCACCATCGCGACCGAGCCGCCGCCGCCGAGGCACAACGTCGCGAGCCCGTAGCGGCCCTCGCGACGTCGAAGCTCGTGGAGGAGCGTCGCCACGATCCGCGCCCCGGAGGCTCCGATCGGGTGGCCCAGGGCGATCGCGCCGCCGTTGACGTTGACCTTGTCCCAGTCGAAGCCGAGGGCGCGACCATCAGCCAGCGCCTGGGCAGCGAATGCCTCGTTGATTTCGACGAGATCGAACGCCTCGATGGGGAGCTCGATCCGGTCCAGCAGACGGCGGACGCCCTCGACGGGGGCGAGGAACAGCCACTTGGGTGCAACCTCGGCCTGGGCGTATCCGACGATGCGGGCGAGGGGCTTCAACCCCAAGCGCTCGACCGCCCGCTCGCTGG
>DASTIG010000152.1:0-4648 GCA_035717785.1 Candidatus Limnocylindrales bacterium | reverse complement strand
GGCCATGCGGCCGGCTTCGAGCCCGACCGCCTCCTCGCGGTACTCGTAGATGCAGTTGTACTGCCCGTGGACGCCGGCGGAGCGGGTCTTGCCGTGGCGGACGTCGGTGCCGGCGAGGTTCTGGAACTCGAGCGCGATGTGCTCGGCGATGTGACCGGCCCACGTCCCTTCCTGGAGCCGGGTGATGAACCCGCCGCGACGGCCGAGGGAGCATGCGTGGTCCTCGAGCGTCGGCAGGAGCGCGACCAGCGCGTCGCTGAAGCCCGGGATCCGGTTCGAGGGGAACTCCTCGAGGTTGCCGAGATCGACCAGCATCCGGATGACCGGCTCGCGGGCCCAGTAGTTCGGGCCGCGCAGGACGCGGGTCTCGAGGATCCGCAGCGTCGGGAGCGGGATCGTCGGGACCGCCGTGGCCTCGGGCGTGGTGGTCGGACTCGAGCGCAGGCGCTTCGGCTTGGTCGTCGCGGTCGGCTCGGCCGTCTCGGTCACGCTCGCCCTCCTGCGCTCTCGGGATGGGCCGTCAGTGTACGGCGGGCCGCTGCGACACGGAACGTCGTCAGCTGGACGCGGCGGTCGTCATGTGGAACCCGGCGAGGATAACTGCCAGCCTGCTGACCGACGGTCAACGTTTTGCAGCCCGCCGCGGCCGCACGTCGGTTCGGTGACGGACGGTCAACGTTTTTCGGCGGCAAGGTGGACGCCCAGCGACGCAACGACGCCGGACGCCGATACGTTGACCGACAGTCAACGCGACAGGGTCGACGGTGTCGATCTGGTGGCTGACGGTCACCGCGATCCGGTTCCCAGCCAGCAAGTCTGGTCTCGCGAGCGAAAACGTTGACCCAGAGTCAGCAACCCAGTCGCGTGTGCGCGGTGCGCGGTGAACGGGCTGTGGACGCGCCGGGGTCAGGCGACCCGGACGCGACGGGGCGTGATCCGCAGGGGGACCGAGAAATCAAGGGCGACCTGCGCCACGTCCATCTCCCAGTGCGCATGCGGTTCGAGGTACTTGGCGTGGTACGCCGGGTGCACGTCGGACGGTGGGACGGACCTGTCGACCGCCGCCGTCCCCTCGATCACGAGGTAGTGATCGCCGTACGGATCCGATTGCAGGTGGAACGACACCTGCGGGGAATGGGCGATGTTGCGCAACTTCGGCGTTTCGGGCTCGCTATACACGAGGATCGTGTCGCCCTCGCGGAGGAACGAGACGACCGACGACTGCGGGCGACCGTCCGGCGCGACGGTCGTGAGCCAGGCGACGACATCGGTTTCGAGGTGCTCACGCGCCCAGGCGGCGTCATCGTGTCGCAGCGCCTCGATCAGGGGGCCATCGCCTCCGGCCGTGGGATCCATCCGACCCTAGCTCGACGCGGCCTCGCCGCCGGGGATCGCGTGGAGCGTCGGCGCGATGATCCGCTCGCGTCGCTGGAGATCGAACCGGTAGCCGGCCGGCAGCGAATGGAGCACCACACCGCTGATCATCAGCGGACGGTGGCCCTTGACCTCCCAGGCGTCAGTCTCCGAGCGGGAACCATCCACGACCGTGATCGATCCTCGCCCGATGACCTCCATGATGTGATCGGGCCCGACGACCCCGGCCGTGTCCTCATCGACGCCCAAACCGAGCAGCGACGGGTTCTGGGCGATGAGGCTGAGCAGCCGCCCGAGGCGGTTCCGCTGTTGGAAATGCTGGTCGATGATGACGCCCGGCAGCACCCCGAGGCCGGCTGCGATCTGCGCCATCCTGTGCTTCGGCGTCGCCCCCGACGCGCCGAACGCGATCATGTGGCTCGACATCGCCGAGGCACCCGCGCTCGTGCCGGCCACGACTGCGCCCTTGCGGAACTGCTCGAGGACGGAGTCGGCCAGGCGCGTGCCGCCGATCGTCGATGACAGGCGCAACTGGTTCCCGCCGGTCATGAAGATGCCGGTCGCATCCCGCAGCGCCAGGGCGACCGTGTCGTCGTTTGCCTGCGCGCGGGTCACGGCGTGGATCGCGCGAACCTTCTTCACGCCGAGCTCGCCGAGCACCTGCTTGTAGCGCTCGCCGGCGAGCTCACCGAGCGACGATGCGGTGGAAATCACCGCGACGGTCGCATCGCGACCGCCGGCGAGGGTGGCGAACCGGCTGAGGATGACGCGGTCGCGGACCTTGTCCTCCGCACCACCGATGATGATGACGTGTCCGTCGCTCACGGGCGTTGGCTGGGCTCCCAAGACGTAAATGTTCGCGTCAGGATACCCGGACTCCCGCTGGGCTCGCCGAGGGGTGCCGGATCAACGATGCGAGCGGGAGCCTCGCGTACCATGACTGGTGATGCCTGACGGCAGAAGTCCTGAATCGACCTGTGCGCTCGCCTAGGAGCTGCCAGCACCCATGATCGAGCGAACCTATCGAGCGGCGCCCGAGCCGGTCGCATGCCCGTACCTGGGCTTGCTCGAGGACGAACGCACCCGCTTCCTCTTTGCCACCCCAGCCCATCGATGCCACGTCAAGCGGAAGCCGGGCCTGATCGATCTTCAGCATCAGGGGCGCTACTGCCTCTCGAATGAATTCGCGGCTTGTCCGCGCTTTCGGGCACCCGCGACGAACCCCGCGGCCACGGCGCGCCGAGTTACCTCGCGGCAAAAGCCGGTGATCTCCGTCGTGGAGATTTCACGCCCAGCCGCTGACGTCCTCGCCCCCGTGACCACCGCGCACAGCAGCGCCGTGCCAACGATTCTCAAGCCGGTATCCGCCTCGGAGCGTTCAGAGGCCAGTCGTGACGCTGGGTCCGGGGATACGCGGTCACGACGCTCCCTTCGTCGCCTCGTGATGGTCCTCATCCTTGCGCTCGCCGTCCTGCTCTTCGCGATCGTCGGCTTCACGTTGGGGATCCTTCCGGGCCTTGATGTCTCGGCCGTCGGCTCGATCGCGAGCAGATGAGATCCCCCTGACGGGTGGTAGTACTTTGGTCCCGTTGTCGTGTATGCTACGAGAGGCAAGGTGTGACTTAAGCGCGCGAATGCCTCGCCATTGACTGACGCGCTGTCCGAGACCGGGTGGGGAAGTCGGAGGACTAGCGGATGAGCCGCCGAAATCGATGGCTGGCGGTGCCCGCAGGGATCGGGCTAGCCCTAGCAATGACTGCCTACGCGTTCGCGTACGGCCCGCAGGTCCCGCACACCATCACCGTGATGCCGTCGAGCGCCACGATCCTGTGTGAGCACCCGGACGCAGTCTTTGCGACCGTGCTCGATCAGGACGCGCTCCCCATCAAGGGCGTGATCGTGACCTGGTCGTTCACGGTCTCCCCGTCGAGCGGGGATCGGATCCTCCAGGCGACCAGCAAGACGAACAAGGATGGCGTCGCCCGGACCATGGTCAAGACCACATGCGCGGCCGGCGACCGGACCATCACGGCGACGGCTGGCGGGATAAGCGGATCTGCGGTCGTCCATGTCGATGTCAACCGCCCTGGCAAGGGACAAACCGGGGCCCAGGGCGCGGCAGCGAGACCATTGGGAAACGCGCTCTTGGCGACCATGCCGCTGACCGCCGAGACATCGCCGGCCGGCCTGCCGACCGCCGTCGCTCTGATCACCCTCGCCCTGCTGGGCGCCGCAACATTGCTGGTGCGGCGCGCTCTCGGTCGCCGCTGACACCGGGTCGGCATAACGGGCTCTGACAGCGGAGCCGCAAGAGATCAGAACGATCGGATCCATCGGCGTGGCCATCGCCCGATGACCCAGCCGTCCGCGCCGCTCCTTCGGGGAGGCGGATCGCGCCGTCGCCTTCGACGTGCGATCGCGCTGACCGTCGTATCAGTGCTTGCTGTGATCGTGGTCGCGGGCGTCCTCGCCGCCACTCGCTACTTGCCCGCCATCGATGAGGCTCGCGCACTTCGTTCGGATCTCGAGAGCATGGCGACCCGGGTCCGAGCCGCCGGCCTCGACATCGATCAACCCACCATCGATCGCCTCAACAGCGATCTCGCGACCGGGCGCGCCCGTCTCGACCGCCTCGCGAATCTCCTCGCGGCGGACCCGTTGATCGGGCTCGCTCGCGCCTTCCCACCCACGCAACCTGACGTACGGGGTGCTGACGCCCTGGCGGGGGCCGCGGGCGACCTGTTCGACGCCGCCGACCAAGGCCTCGAGCTTGCACAGCGATACATCGACATCAAGACCGTACCGGTCTCCGATCCCGGGACGACGACGTTGTCGCGACTCGTGGAGTTCATGGCCACGTCGCGCGATCGAGCGCTCGTCGTCCAGACCTCGCTCGCTCGCGCCCGTGTCGCACTCGAGAAGGTTCCGGACGGGCCGGGGGGGACCCTCGGAACCGCTCGGGACGCGATCGCGCAGAGGATCGACACCTATGGTCCGCTCCTCGACGCCTACGTCGACATCAGCGAGCGTCTTCCAGCGATCCTCGGATGGGAAGACCCGCGCCGTTACCTCGTCCTGACCCAGAACCCAGCTGAGCTCCGGCCGACGGGTGGCTACACAGGTAGCTACGGCATCATCGGATTCGATCGCGGTCGGGTGACGGAGCGGACGTTCCGCGATGTCTTCCTCCTGGACTTCCCGTGGGACTTTCCCTACATCGAGCCGCCCCGCGAGTTGACCGACTACCTCCTAGGCCCGAACCAGCCATGGCAAT
>DASTIG010000151.1:0-5749 GCA_035717785.1 Candidatus Limnocylindrales bacterium | reverse complement strand
TGGCAGTTCCGCCGCAGACGGGCCGTCTCGGTCGCCACGAGGTTCGGATCGCCCCGGTCCCAGCCGTCGGACACGACGATCACCACGCCGCTCGAGCGCAGCGAGCGGCGCGCCCATTTCTGATTGAACATCCGGAAGCTCTCTCCGATGCGGGTCCCACCCGCCCAGTCGTTCACGGCGTCGCTGACCCGCGCCAGCGCCCGATCGCGATCCTTGTCGCGGAGCAGGCGCGTCACGCGCGTCAGCCGGGTCCCGAACACGAACGATTCGGCGCGGACCTCGCTCGATGCGGACAACGCCTGGATGAAGCGGAGGAGCAGTCGCGAGTGGCGCTCCATCGAGCCCGAGATGTCGCACAGCACCACGAGCGAGCGGGGCTCCTTCACCGGCCGGCGCCAGACCCACGACATGAGCTGGCCGCCGGTCCCGAGGTTGCGGCGGAACATCGCCCGTGGGGCGAGCCGGCGGCCGTGCGAGTGCAGCTCGTACCGCCGGGTCCGGCGCTGCTCCAGCCGCGGGACCAGCTCGTCGACGAGACGTTCCGCATCGCGCAGCTCGGCCGGGGTCATGCGGTCGAACTCGCGGTGCTTCAGCATCTCGCCGCGCGAGTAGGCGTCGGGCGCGACCACGACGCCGTCGATGTCCTCGCCGACCTGGTCATCGTCGTCGCCGGCGGTCGGGATCGGCACGCCCCATTCGTCGGGGCGCGTCGAGGTTCGCTCGTCGCCCGGCTCGGGCTTGGCCTCGCCGGTCGGGTCGTCGCCCTCCGACTCGGTGCCATCCGGGCGCTGGAGGGCCGGTGCCTGAAAGTCGCCGGGGCGACGGCCGCGGGCACGCCACCAGCGGTCGAAGACGATGTCATATGCCTCGCGGTCGTCGCGTCGGCGGACGAACACCGTCTCGCCGGCGGCCCGGACCTGCTCGCGCGAGCCGATATCGACGAGCGGCAGGGCCCGCGCGAAGTCGACCGCGGCACCGAGGTCGATGTGGAGGCCCGCTGTACGCAGCGCGCGTCCGAAGCCGACCGCCTCGTTCAGCAGGCGCCGACCGTCGACCTCGGGGCCCCACGGGGCCTTGACGACGGCTGGATCGTCAGGCGCCTGCATGCGGTGACTCTGCCACGACCGCGCCGCGACTGCCGAATGGCCCGGGAGCAGGTCCGTGCACGACGCGGTAGCCGGACGTGTTCGAGAGCACCTCGGCGTCGCCGTCGGTGAAATGGATCGCCATCGAGCCGGTCCCCAGCCGCAGGTTCTGGATCGTGATCTCGGGCAGCCAGTCCGGGAGTGCCGGGTTGACGTAGAGCTTGGACCCATCGTCATCGACGGTCGCGTGCAGCCCGCACAGGATCGCCACGAAACGGAAGACCGAGCCGGCGGCCCATGCCTGCGGGACGTTCGCACCCAGGTACGGCACCGGGAAGCTGGCCGGCACCCGCGGGAGGCCCGAGAACAGCTCAGGGAGGCGCAGGCCGACGAGCCGTTCCGCGGCGTCGAAGATGCCTTTCGCGACCTGGGCCGCCTCGGCCGCGTACCCGTAGCGGCGGAACCCGCCGGCGATCGACGCGTTGTCGTGCGGCCATACAGAGCCTGTCTGGTAGGAAAACGGGTTGTACGCGGGGTGTGCGGATGACAGCGTGCGGATGCCCCAGCCCGACCACATGTCGTCGGCCATCAGGCGTTTCACCACGCGACCGGCGCGCTCCGGCGGGACGATCCCCGACTGGAGGAGGTGGCCGGGGTTCGAGGCGACGCTCCGGATCGGTTCCTTGCGGCCGTTGAGACCGAGGTAGTAGGTGCCCTCCTCCTCCCACCAGAGCTTCTCGTTCACCCGTTCGTACAGGAGTTGTGCCTGGCGGCGGAGCCGGCGCGCTTCCTTCGGCCGATCGAGGACGTCGTACACGTGCGCCATGCGGTTCTTCGCGTCGAACACGTAGCCCTGCAGCTCGCAGGTTGCGATCGGTAGTGGCGCCAATGTGCCGTCAGCCTCGACGATGGCGTCGCCCGCGTCCTTCCAGCCCTGGTTGTAGAAGCCATGCGTCGACCGCGTCTTGTACTCCTGGAAACCGTCGCCGTCACGGTCCCCGTAGCGGTCGATCCAGGCCATCGCCGCTTCCGCATTCGGGAGGAACCGCCGCAGCACGCTCTCGTCGCCCAGCCAGTGGTACAGGTAGGACAGGACGATGACGAAGAGGCTCGTCGCATCGTGCGTCCCGTAGTACGGCTGGAACGGCAGGATCCCGAGCTGGGCCAACTCGCCGTGCCGGATCTCATGCGGGATCTTGCCAGGCTCCATGTCGCGTTCCGGGTCGTCGCTCGTGGCCTGCAGCCCCGACAGGCGTCGCAGGGCGCCGGCCGCGAACTCCGGGAAGCCGGAGATCCCCTGCATCGACACGATCAGCGAGTCACGTCCGAACAGTGTGACGAACCACGGCACCCCGGCCGCCGGGATGAACACGCCACGCTCGAACGTCGGGTCCTCGAGACGCAACGACTCGAGATCGCGCACAGCTTGGTCCCACGCGCGATCGACGACCTGGTTCGGCGTCAAGATGGCGACGTTCGGCAGCGTGGTCCGACCGATCTTGCGCAGCGGCGCATCGACAGCGTTGCACGCCAGCGTGACGAGCCGGCGGTGCGCGCCGGTCACCGGAAGCCACTTCAGGCAGGTGTGCCACGTCCCTTTGGGAGGCAGGTTGGCCACGAAGACCAGGCGGCCGTTGGCAAACTGTGGCGTCGACCCTGGGCGCTCCACCGCGACGACGAGGTCCCGACGGAAATCGCGGTTCACGTAGGTCGTCCGGAGCTCGCCGCGGGAGCGGAACCAGCGCGAGTTGACCTCGCCGCGCCGGAGGATCCGCCCCGCCTTCACGTCGAAGATGTCGGCGAAGTCCGACAGGATCGCGACCTCGATCGTCAGCCGCACGGGCCGGCGTGCATAGTTCGTGAGGTCGATGTCCTCGTGGACCGCATCGGCCACGGTCCGGTCGATCCGCAGAGCGATCGATTGGCGTTCGATCGGGCCGTCCGCATCGACCGAGGCCTCGTTCGTGAACTCGAACCGCGACGAGAAGAACTGGATGGGCCCCGACGCCAGAAGGATCGGCCGTTTCCCGTTGATCCACAGGTCGTAGCCCGAGATGAAACGGGTGTCGCGGGTGAAGAAGCCGTCCGCCTCGCCGAGCACCCGCGCGTCGGGCTGGGAGACGAGGACGCGGTCGTCGCGGTTGATCGTGATCGTCGACGGTCCGACCTGGACCGGGAAGGTCATCGGGCGTTCGGTCTCCTGGTCAGTTCGGCGACGACGCGTACTCCGGTGAACCGGCCAGCCGGTCGGTGACGGGGAGGACGGCGCGCGCGGTCATCAGTGCAGCGTACGCGACTGCGACCGCCACGACTGCAGATATATCAGCCCCGGGCGGCGATCTCCGTGAGCATCCGGGCAGCCTGCTCGCCCCGCACCTGGCGGATGTCCTCTTCGTACTTGAGGACGACACCGAGCGTCTCGTCGACCAGGTCGGGACGGAGCTCGCGGGCGCCGAGCGACAGCAAGGCGGCTGCCCAGTCGAGCGTCTCAGCGATGCCCGGGACCTTGGTCAGATCGGCCTCACGCAGCCGATGCACGAAACCGACGACCTCGCGCGCCAGGCGCTCCGGCGACTCTGGAACGCGCGCAAGCACGATCTCGTATTCCTTCTGGGCCGTCGGATAGTCGATCCAGTGATAGAGACAGCGACGTTTGAGCGCGTCGTGGACCTCGCGGGTCCGGTTGGACGTGAGGATCACGCGCGGCGGCTTCTCGGCCCGGATCGTACCGATCTCCGGAACCGTGACCTGGAAGTCCGACAGGATCTCGAGCAGGTACGCCTCGAACTCCTCGTCGGCCCGGTCGATCTCGTCGATCAGGAGGACGGGCGCGACGCCGTCGTCGCTCTCGAGCGCCTTGAGCAGCGGCCGGCGGATGAGGAAGTCCGACCCGAAGATGTCGTGGGCGCTGGCGTGCTCGGCCTGGCCGCGCGCCTCGAGCAGTCGGATCTCGAGCATCTGGCGCGGGTAGTTCCACTCGTAGACGGCAGTGTTGACGTCCAGGCCTTCGTAGCACTGCAGCCGGATAAGACGCGCCCCGAGTGACGCCGCGAGGACCTTGGCGAGCTCCGTCTTGCCGACGCCCGCCTCTCCCTCGAGCAACAGCGGGCGGCCGAGCTCCAATGCGAGGAACACGGCGGTCGCCAGTGAGCGGTCCGTGATGTAGTCGCGGCTGCGGAACTCCTCGGTCAGCGCCTCGATCGATCGCGTGCCGGCCGGGCGGTCGTCGCGGTCCGAGGGTAGGTCGGTCATCGTTCGAGGATGCTACACGGAGCGGCCATCGACGGGGCCGGGCGCCTCGGGTCAGACCACCGGCCGCAACTGCCGGGCCTGCATGTGGAGCCTGTCGATCTCGGCGACGGTGGCGTCGACTTCCTCCTGGCGCGCACGCCGAGTCGCGACTTCGCGTTTCGCTGCACGCTCCAGGGCGGTGGCACTCGCCCCGACGGTCCGATGCAGCTCACCGATCCGGTCGGTGAAGCGCGCCCGCATCTGGCGCTGCATCTCGTCGAGGACCGTGGTCAGCCGGCCCTCGACCTGGAAGGCGATCTCCTCGATGAGGTCGGCGAGGAAGCTCCGCGCCTGCTGGCGGCGGTCGGTGAGGCGGCGGCGCCGCTCGTCGAGGACCTCCTTGCCGCCGTACAGCGCAGCGACGCCGAGCACGGCTGGACCGACGATCGCGGCACCGAGCAGCGTGCCGACGAGACCGAGCAGCTCGACGCCGGCCTTGGCGCCGGTCACGACGCCATAGCCGGCTCCCAGACGCGACTTCGTCCGACCCTCGAACTCCGGGTCACCGCGCCAGAACTCGCCGACATCGAACGTGATCGAGGGCGCGGCGTCGGTGGATCCGCGCTCCTCGTCAGCCAGGAGGTCGGCGATGGTGGCCTGGACATCGGCTGCGCCGGTCGTCGCGCCACGGAACGCGGCCCGGACAGCAGTCGCGATGCGATCCTGGATCCTGGCGCTCAGTTCCGGCCACGTCCCGGATGGATCCGTGCCCTCGATCTCGGCTTGCGCGTCTCGAAGGATCGTCCGCATGTCGCGCTGGAAACCGAACGCGACACGCGTGCGCACGGTGCCGAACTCGTCGTCGAGCCGGGTCGACCACGCGGCGTCCGCTCGGCGCAGCGCCGCAAGCCGCTCGCGCACGGCAGCGAGGTCCGCGGCGATCGCAGCAGCCTGCTCCGGGTGTTCGAGTGCCGTTCGCTCGGCGACGAGGGGCTCCCGCAGCTGCCCGAGGACCCAGCGGAGGTCGCCGACCGCCGCGCCCAGACTGGCTACGCGGGCGCGCTCGACGACGTCGCCACGGACGGCCTCCGAGAATGCCCCATAGCCACTCTCGTCGTCCCGCTCATCGGCCCGGGCACGAAGCGCCGCGCTCAGCCCGAAGGGCCGTTCGGCGAAGCCGATCGCCTGCAGGTGGCCGGTATCGATGTCGATGATCCGGCGCCACGCCGGGTAGATATCGATCTTGGTGACGGCGACGAGCACCGGCGGGCCTGCGCCCCTGGCGCTGGACAGGAACTCGAGCTCCGGGCCAGACAGCTCGGCAGATGCATCGGTCACGAACACGAGCGCATCGGCCGATGGGAGGAAGGCCAGCGTCGCTGCGGCGTGCCCGGCGTTCAGGCCACCGACGCCCGGTGTATCGACGAGCGTCA
>DASTIG010000150.1:0-7153 GCA_035717785.1 Candidatus Limnocylindrales bacterium | reverse complement strand
TATCGACCCGCCAACACTGTGATCGCCGTCGCCGGCGACCTCGGGCACGCACAGGCCGTCGACCTCGCCACCACCGCGTTCGGGACCGGCAATGGCGTCGTCCCGACGTTCGCGCCGGCACCCGCCCTCCCGGCCGGCGAGCGCGTGCTGGCAGGCAAGCGGCAGTCGACGCAGGCGCAACTCGTCGTCGGCGTCCCGGCCCTGCGCCGGGACCACCCGGATGCGTGGACGCTGGCGCTCATGAACGCGGTCCTCGGCGATGGGATGAGCAGCCGACTGTTCCTGTCCGTCCGCGAGGAGCTCGGACTCGCGTACGACATCTCGTCCGGCCTCGTCGACTACGCCGATGCCGGCGCGCTTGAGGTCTCTGCGGGCGTCGACCCCGCGTCTCTGCGCGACGCGCTCAAGGCAATCCTCGCGGAGCTCGCGCGCCTGCGCGACGAGCCGATCCCGGCGGACGAGCTGGACAAGGCCAAGCGCTACCTGTCCGGCGGCCTCGAGCTGCGGATGGACGAGACGCGCCACGTCGCGTCGTGGATCGGCGGACAGGAAGCCCTCCACGACCGCGTGCTCACGGTCGACGAGGCGCTGGTGGCCATCGACGCGGTCACCGCCGACGACATCCAGCGGCTGGCCGGGACGCTCCTCGTCGATGACGGACTTCGACTGGCCGCGGTCGCTCCTGCGCGCTACCTGCGCGGCCTTGACCGCCACCTGCGTCTGCCCGCATGACAGACGACACGACCACGTCGACGCAGCGAGCGCATGACCTGGTCCTCGCGCGGGTCCATCTCCGCCTCGGCTCACTGTCCCTCGCCAGGGCCGAGCTCGAGACCCTGGCCGGTCGCGACATGCTGGACGCCGAGGGTGTGGTCGACCTCGCCGAGGTTCGCTGGCGCACCGGCGACATCACCGGCGCCGGCGAGGCGGCGGCGGTCGTGCTCGACGACGATGACGGCCCGGTCCTCGCGCTGGTCGTCGCAGCGGAAGCGGCCGCGGCGCGCGGGCGTCCGACCGAGGCGCGCCGCCTGGCGGCCAAGGCGTTGGCCGCGGCCAACGGCTCCATCGATGCCATCTTCGCGGGCATGCCGCGGAGCCCGGCGTGGCCGCCCGATCCGGCGGCGCCACCGCCCGCGCCGACGACGATGTTCGACACGCCGCGCGCCGAGTCTGGTCGCGCGGCCAACGCGGACCGTCGTCGCACGGCCCGCCAGTCAACGGCCCCGCCGGCGCCCCAGGACGTGGCGGAGGACGGTGGGATCGGCTTGTGGGACGAGGGCCTTGCCGCCGAAGCCGAGGCGGAGGCCGAGGCACAAGCCGAGGTCGATGCGTCGCTGCCGACCGGTCACGAAGCGCTCGACGAGGGTCGCGCGTCGCTGGAGGCGGGCGACCTGACGAACGCGGCCCTCCAGCTGGCACTCGTCCTGCGTGTCGCTCCGGCCCTGGCCCCGGCCGTGCTCGACCTCATCGGCGATCGCCACGACCCAGCTCTGGCACTCCTGCGCGGCGATGCGTATCGTCTCGTCGGCCGAGAGATCGAAGCGCGGCGGGCATACGCCGACGCCGCCCGACCTGATGAGCCACCACCACAAGGAGACCCTGCGTGATCGAACGCACCCTCGTCCTCGTCAAGCCCGACGGCGTCCAGCGCCAGCTGACAGGTCGGATCCTCGCGCGGTACGAGGAGCGTGGGCTCAAGGTCGTCGGGCTCAAGCTCGTCACGGTCGATCGCGCCCTCGCGGAGCGTCACTACGCGGCGCATCGCGAGAAGCCGTTCTTCAGTGGACTCGTCGACTTCATCACATCCGCGCCGCTGGTCGCGCTCGCACTCGACGGTCCGAACGCCATCGGCGTCGTCCGCGCGATCAACGGGGCGACCCGCCCGCACGAGGCGGCGCCCGGCACGATCCGAGGCGACTTCGCGCTCGAGACCGCACAGAACATCGTCCATGCGTCCGACGGACCGGAGGCTGCCGCCATGGAACTGGCGCTCTGGTTCGACGATGGCGAGCTGCTCGACTACGAGCGCGACATCGACCGCTGGGTGCTCGCTCCGGAGGAGTGACCATTCGGTCGGTCGGCGCAGCCGCCCGCTCGATCGGCTAGGTCGTCGGGACCGGCTCGGACGACGCAGACCCCGACGGCTCCGGGGACGGCGAACTTGGCGCGCTGGGCGCGCTCGGCGCGCTCGATGAGCCATCCGGCGTCGCGTCCGGCGGCACGGCGCTGGGCGCGTCCGATTCCTCGGGCGGCTGTCCGCCTGGCGCGAATGACTCGACGCTGGTGTCGACCGTCGGCGGCAGCCCGGCCGCCGCCTGCGGGGAGCCGAACGCACCGGCGGACACGACCAGCGCCAGCACCGCGAGCAGCGCCGCCGACCCGGTCGCGGTGACCAGCCGGTTGTCGGACCAGGTCCGGACGAGCCAGGCGGCCAGATCAGTCAGGTCGATACCCGAGATGACCGGGCGCCAGGGCACGCGCGGGGTTCTGCCCGGCCGTTCGATCCCGAAGTAGAACAGCCGTCCGTAGTAGATGAGCGGGCTGAGCGTTCCCAGGAGGACGACGGCGGCGACCGGTCCGTCGAGCACGAGGTCCACAAGGGCGCCGCGCGCCTCCGCGGCCGCCAGACCCGGCAGGCCGATGCTCGCGAGGACGACCAGCCCGAGCACGACCGCGAGGATCGGGGCTCGCACGGCCCAGCCACGCAGGTCGGCGATGCGGCCGGTGCCGAAGGTGGCCCGCGTTGCGGCCGCCCACGCGGCGAACGCGCTGCGCGCGACGATGAACGCCAGGATCCACGTTCGCGCGGGCGCCCAAGCCGCCGGATCGAGGGCCGCGATCGCCAGCATGATGACGCCGGCGTCGGCGACGATCGCATAGCCGACGACGTGCTCGATGTCCTCCTGGATCCAGGCCGCGATCGATCCCAGCACGATCGATGCGACGGCCACCGCGAGGACGATGAAGCGCACCGAGCCAAGGTCGAGGGCCAGCGGCGCGACCGAGGCGTCCGCCCATGCCAGCGCCACGATCGCGAGCGCGGCCGGAGCGATCGCGGTGACGAGGGGGAGCGTGGTCTCGGGGACGGCGTCGGTCAGCCGTGCGGCCCACGTGTGGGCGGGGATGGCCCCGAACCGGATGGCGACGGCGAGTGCGAACGCGAGGTACGCCAGGCCGAAGACGATCGGCTGCGCGGCGAGCTCACTCAGGTCGCGACCGAACCATGCCGTGGCCGCGATCGCCATCGTGCCCGCGACCGCCGTCGCTCGCAGGACGCGCGCCCCGACGGTCGCCGCCACGCGTCCGCCGACGGGCGTCAGCGCGACCAGCGCCCCGAACGCACCGCCCGCCGTCGCCGCGAGGACCGCCACGCGCGGGTCGGGCAGAGACAGCGCCAGAGCCGACGACGCCAGGATCCCGAGCGCGACGGCCGGCGCGTCGCGCCGGCTGCCGGTGGTCTCGCCGACGATCGCCAGCAACAGGGCCGCCAGCGCCCCGAGCACGAGGAACAGTCGCAGGTAATCGGTCGTCGCGATGCCGCCGCCGCCGATCTCGATGATCTGGCTCGGCCGGATGAGCAGAGCGGTCACGAACGCGGCGAACAGGGCCAGGATGCCGACGCGGGTCGCGATTCGCTCGCGGCCTCGGAGCATGAGCGTCGCGATCGTGCCGAGGCCGGTCACGACCAGGAACGGCAGCAGGCTCATCGACGGGTCCCGCTCAGACGGCGTCGAGCGGATGCGCGTCGGGCTCGCGGCGACGCCGAGAGCGCGCTTCGAGGCTGAACCCGAAACCGCCTGTGCCGTCGGCTCGTGCGCTGCCGGCCAGCGTCGCAAGCGTGCCGGCAAGCACGACAAGCGTGCCGCTGGTGACCAGCTGCTCGAGCTCGTTTGGAGTCCCTCCGAGGGCCGCGCGGACGAGCAAGGCGGCATCGACCAGGAGGATCGAGCCGAGCCCGACGCGGAGCACATCGCGTCCGGTCAATGTGGCGGGCATGGCCAGAGCCGCGACAGCGAAGCCGGCTGCACTCGCCAGCGCTGAGCCCATCGCTGGTGCGCCAAGACCCTGGGCGGCGAAGCCGACGACGAACGCCGCGCCCGCAACGAGCGAATCGGCCGGCCAGCCGATGCGCGACCCGCCGGTCACGGCACCCGGGACACCGGCTCGGGGCCGATCGCGCGCGACGACCCACAGCAGGTAGGCGGCGAGGACCGCCCCGACGAAGCGCGTTGCCAGGCCGAGGGGCGCCGGGATCGGGTCGGCCAGCACCGGCGAGCCGATGAGCACGACGGCGAGACCGAGGACCGTGGTGCGTGCGTCCCGGGAGGAGACGGCGACGACTGTGCCGACAACGACCGCGAGGGCGATCCCGGCCAGGATCGGGTTCACCGCCGGGTCCCCGACCGCGTCATGGCGTCGCGGGTGCCAGGCTCGAGTAGGTCGGCGTTTGAAGGATGCCGATGGTGGCGAACGGCCAGTAGCGCAGCCAGGCGCGGCCGACGACCCGGTCCAACGGCACGGGGCCGAAGGTCCGCGAGTCGGCTGAATTTGCTCGGTGGTCGCCCATCAAGAACAGCTCACCTTCCGGCACGGTCCAGCTCGACTGCTCGAGCGGTGGTGTTGTGGGTTGTGGCGGTCCGCCGACCTCATCGGCGTACAGGTACGGCTCGTCGAGCGCGACCCCGTTGATATACACCAACCCGTCATCGCGGATCTCGACCACCTCGCCGGGCTCGCCGATCACGCGCTTGATGAATGGCGTGTTCGCGTCGCCCCACTCTACGGGTGGCTGGAAGACGACGATGTCACCCCGGTTGTAGGCGTCGAACCGCGGCGTCAGCTTGTCGACGAGGACGTACTCGCCCTCCTCCAGCGTCCGCTGCATCGACTTCTGCTCGACCTTGTAGGGCTGTGCGACGAAGTTCTGGATGACAAAGAAGATCAGGAGCGTCAGGACGAGCGTCTCGACGAGCTCGAAAAGACACCCGAGCGCCGGTCGTTGACTCACAAGTCCGGCAGTATAGGGGCCGCTGGTCACGCACGCCGATGGTCCCCCGGCGGCCGTCGTGGACGGGTCCGGGACCGCCGGATGCGGGTGCATAACCAGCCCTGTCGGCTGAGTTTGACCCGCTCAAGAGCGCCTTGTTACACTCGCCGCCGGCCTGAAAGGTCCCACCCATCGGTGCATGCCGACGGGACCCGGCGGCATCTCCCCGGACCCCGCGACGACGGCGCATCCTGGCGCGCCTCGGACCGGGTGCCGGACAGCTTCCCCATTGGAGGACCCCACGACCTGATGGATGGCAGTGCGCTCCAGTTGATCATCCTGCCGGCCGGTCTCATTGCGATCCTGTTCGCGCTGTATCTCGCCCGTGACGTGCTGGCGCGCGACACCGGGACCGCTGAGATGCAGGCCGTGGCCGGGACGATCTTCGAGGGCGCGGTCGCCTTCATCCGACGCCAATACACGACCATCTTCCTGCTGGCCGTGGTCGGCGCATTCGTCATCGGCGCGGTGATCACGCTCGTCGAGACGCCTGAGGTCGCCGATGTGCCGAAGCTGGCCGGCCTGCCGATCGGGATCATGACCGCCGTCGCCTTCTTCGTCGGGGCGCTGTGCTCGATGGCGTCGGGGATCATCGGCATGTACATCAGCGTCAAGTCGAACGTCCGGACCGCGTCCGCCGCCAGGCGCAGCCTCGTCGAGGCGGTCCAGGTCGCGATGCGCGGTGGCGCCGTATCGGGCTTCCTCGTCGTCGCCTTGTCGCTGCTCGGCGTGTGGGGCATCTTCACCGCCTACAGCGTTCTGGTCGCCGACGTCACCGTCGCCGATGCGCCATTCCTCATCGTCGGGTTCGGGTTCGGCGCCTCGTTCGTTGCGCTCTTCGCGCAGCTCGGCGGCGGTATCTACACGAAGGCCGCCGATGTCGGCTCCGACCTGGTCGGAAAGGTCGAGAAGGGCATCCCCGAGGACGATCCCCGCAACGCGGGCGTGGTCGCCGATCTCGTCGGCGACAACGTGGGGGACTGCGCCGGTCGTGGCGCCGACCTGTTCGAGTCGACCGCCGCCGAGAACATCGGCGCGATGATCCTCGGGGTCGCGGTGTTCAGCATCGCGTCCGCGGCCGGGTGGCCCAACCCCGAAGCATGGATCTTCTTCCCGCTCGTCGTCCGCGCCTTCGGTCTGCTCGCGACGATCGTGGCGATCTTCTTCGTCCGCGGCAAGGAGACCGAGGACCCCATGAACATGCTCAACCGCGGGTACTGGGTCACGACCCTGCTGTCCGTCGTCGGGCTCGCGATCACGACCGCCGTGATGATGAACACGAACGGCGGCGTCGGCGACGCCTTCGGGCTCCCGACCTGGGTGTACTTCTTCTTCGCCGGCGTCGTCGGCCTCGCGACAAGCGTCGCGTTCGTCTACATCACCCAGTTCTATACGGCGGGCTCGTACCGCCCGGTCCGCGAGATCGCCGAGGCGTCCAAGACCGGGCCTGCCACCAACATCATCGCCGGCACGGCCGTCGGCTTCGAGACCACCCTTATTACAGCCATCACCATCAGCATCGCTCTCTTCGCCAGTTTCTGGCTCGGCAACGAGGCCAATCTTGTCGGCGAAGATGGTCGCAACGTCGGTGGCATCTTCGGGACAGCGGTCGCGACGATGGGCATGCTCATGACCACCGCCTACATCCTGGCGATGGACACGTTCGGTCCGATCACCGATAACGCAGGCGGCATCGCGGAGTTCAGCCGCGCAGAAAAAGGCGCTCGTGAGATCACGGACCGCCTCGACGCGGTCGGGAACACGACGAAGGCGCTGACCAAGGGATATGCCATCGCGTCGGCCTCCCTCGCGGCGTTCCTGCTGTTCTCCGCCTACATCGACAAGGTCAACGTGATCCAGGCCCGTCGTATCGATGCCGGCGTGCCGGGCGCACAGCTCCTCGAATCGGTCAACCTCGCCAACGTCAACGTGTTCATCGCGGCGCTGATCGCCGCGATGCTCGTGTACTTCTTCTCCAGCCTGGCGATCCGCGCGGTCGGGAAGACGGCACAGACGATCATCGTCGAGGTTCGCCGCCAGTTCCGCGAGATGCCCGGGATCATGGACTACAGCCAGCGCCCGGACTACGCGCGCGTGGTGGATATC
>DASTIG010000149.1:0-8279 GCA_035717785.1 Candidatus Limnocylindrales bacterium | reverse complement strand
TCGAGGCCGCCTAGCGGTCCTCAGCCGGAGCCGTCCCAGGCACCCCTGCGACCATGAAATACGCGGATGGGAGCGTCCTTAGGTCCGGTCAGGACCCATTCGATGGCGCTAGGGACGCCCTCGACCGGCCATAAGGCCGCTGTCGGTGCGCGATGTACCTGGTCGAGCGCCGTTCGGGCGGCGGCTGACGCGACCGGCTCGACATAATGCCGGCACGAGCCGCGTTATTCATGATGGGGGCGGGTAGGCCGGACTGGGGCCGGTCTGGGCCCGTGTGGGGCCAGGTCGGTCCGGACCGGCGGGTTTGGGCCAGGTCGGTCCGGACTTGGGCCGGTTCTTGGCTTTGTCGGTCCGGACTTGGGCCCCGTGTTGGCGCGGAGTCCGCCTGGCTCGGGCGTGTCCTCGCGTCAGCCGCTCCTCTGCTCGAGCACTGCGCTCAGCTGCGGGTCGTGCTCGCGCTTGTGGCCGTACATCTGGTAGACGACCAGGTCGTTGAGCGAATACTCAGGCCCGTACCACACGATCGTGCCGACCTCACGCCAGACCTCGGGCGTGATCGCCGTCGCGTGACGCATGACCCGTTCGTGCGCTGAGAGGAACTCCGTCTTGACCTGCTCGATCGGCCAGTCCTTGCGGATCGCCGCCTGATCGTCGTTGAACGTCCCCGGATCTGCTGACATCAGGTCGCTCTCAGGCGTCTCGCCGACGAAACCTGCCAACACATCCGCGAACCTGACCTCGAACGCGCCGAGATGGCCAAGCAGGTCCTTGGCGGTCCAGACGCCGAGCGCGATTCGATCCCAGTCGTCCGATCCATAGCGATCGATGGTCGATCGGACCGTGCGCTGTCCGTACATCAGCACGTCGAGGGTGTTCATCCGCTGTCCATGATGCCGGACGGGCGTCGGCCACGTACCATCGATGCCATGGTCGGCGATCGCGATCGACTCGAGACCGCGCTGCGCATGCTGACGAAGGCACGGCTGATGTCGATGCACGTCCCCGGTTTCGCGGTCGGTCGCTGGTGCGACGCGTGGGAGGCGGAAGCCGAGCGGCGCGGTCTTGAGCCCAGCGCAGACTCGTGGGAGGACGGGATCCGCTGGATCGTCAGCAAGGTGGCTGCGGGGGAGCAGCCACCCGACTGACCGTCAGCCCGCCGTTACCCGATGTGCAGGAGGCCCGTATAGACATCGGTGACACCGCTGCCGTCGGGGCGCGCCGTTCCCACCAGTTGCCCGCCACCTTGCAGCCCGGCATGCTCGCCCGTCCCCTGGCCCGCTGCGAAACCGCCGACAGTGCCGGTCGACGTCCGTGACGCGGCCGCATCGACGAGTAGCTTGAAGGTCCCGCTGCCGTCGGCACAGGTCAGCGTCTTGACGACATGGAACGTCAGGACGCCGCCGCCACGCCGACCGCCGCCCGCGACGATCGTCGGCCCTGACACGGCGGTGCCCGAGTCGCAGACGACGCCGCCAGTCGCGGTGAACGTCTCCGGCCCGCCGAATGTCACGTCGATCGTGATGGTGGTCACGGGTGGTGGCGCAGCGAGGGCGGCAGGCGCCCAGAGCATGCTGCCGACGAGCCCGATGGCGATGCCGAGTCTGCGTACGCGCATTGCGTCCTCCTATCGTTCCGCAGGTCGTGGGACCCCGTCACTGTACAAGGCGACTGTCTGGGCTCCGGGGTTCGCAGAACGTGGGTGCGGTCCCGCCCCACGGCCCAGGAAATCGGGGTTGTCCTACGATGTCGATGTACCCACGCATCCCTGGAGTCCTCACGTGTTCTTCGATCCGCTCTACATCCTGGTCATCATCGCGACGCTGGTCGTGTCGGGAGGTGCCCAGCTCTACATCCGCTCGACATACGGTCGCTGGAGCAAGGTCGCGAATTCGGCCGGCTTGACCGGGGGCCAGGTCGCCGAGTTCCTGCGCGACAACGCTCGGTTCGGGAACCGCCCGGGCCGGGAAGCCATCACGGCGATCAAGGTGTCGCCCGGTGAGCTATCCGACCATTACGACCCGCGCGACCACTCGCTGTCGCTGTCGGAGGCCGTGGCACACCAGCCGTCGGTCGCGTCGATGGCCATCGCCGCCCACGAAGTCGGTCACGCTCAGCAGGTCGCGGAAGGCAGCGCGCTCATGCAACTGCGCGGCCTGCTGGTGCCGGCCGTCAGCGTCGGTCCGAGTGTGGCCTATATCTTCATCATCGGCGGGATCATCCTGAACATGACGGGACTCCTGACGATCGGGATCCTCCTGTTCGGGCTCGCCGTGCTTTTCTCGATCCTGACCCTGCCGGTCGAGATCCAGGCGAGCCAGAAGGCCCTCGCGATGCTGGAATCGACCGGGGTCGTGACGACCCAGCAGGACCGCGATGGGGCGAAGTCGATGCTGCGGGCCGCCGCGTTGACCTACCTTGCCGCCGCGGTCGCCGCGGTGCTGACGCTTCTCTACTACGTGACCCTCGCACGCCGGAGCAATTGACTCGCCCGCGCATCCCGGATGAGGTCCTGACCGCCGCCCACGAGCGGGCGAAGGCCCGGGCCGCGCGGGATTGGGCGACCGCTGACCGGCTCCGCGGCGACATCGAATCGGCCGGCTGGATCATCGTCGATCGCGGTACCGACTTCGCGCTGTCGCCGGCGTCGCCGCCTGATATCGAGGAGGGCGCCCGCGTCCGATATGGGGCGTCGCGCAACGTGCCGTCCAGGCTCGGCGAGCCCACAGTGGGTCTGGCGACGGTCGTGCTGATCGCGACCGACTTCCCGCCCGACATGGAGCGGGCTTTGATGGCGCTTCGGACGCACGCGCCCGAGGGGACACGGATCGTCGTCGTCGCCGACGGGCCGTCTGACGAGCAGGCCGCGGCGCTCGACGCGGAGACGGACGCCGCGACCGACGTCGAGATCCTTTGGACCTCGGAGCGACTCGGCCACGCGGCCGCGACGAATATCGGAATCCGGCGGGCGACCGGTCGCGTCGTCGTCCTGATGGACGCCAGCGTCGAGCCGACAGGGGACGTCGTCACGCCTCTCGTGCGGGCGCTCGATGATCCGTCGGTCGCGGTCGTCGGGGGCTGGGGCCTCACATCGACCGACCTGCGCACGTTCGACGAAGCTCCGCCCGGCGACGTCGATGCCATCGAGGGCTATCTGCTGGCGTTCCGCCGCGAGGACTATCAGACGCGGGGTCCGCTCGATGAGCGGTTCCGTTTCTACCGCAATCTCGACATCTGGTGGAGCCTGGTCCTCCGCGACCAGGGCGAGAGCGACCATCCTCGGCGGGCGGTACGGCTCGACGACCTGCCCGCGGTCCGCCATGAGCATCGCGGCTGGTCGAGCCTGCCGGAGGACGAGCGTGCGAGGCAGTCGAAACGGAACTTCTACCGGATCATCGACCGGTTCGGGTCGCGCCGCGACCTGCTGGTCGCCACCGGCACCACGACGTGATCGACGACCTTCCCGGGCCGGACGGGATCGAACGGCTCGCCGAGGCGCTCGGCATCGGCATCATGGTGCAGTCGATCGAGGCCGGTCCGCCGGCGGTGATCACCGCCACGTTCCTGCTGGACACCCGGATGTTCAGCGTCTCGGCGAGCGGCGCGTCGGAGGACGACGCGTGGGTAGACCTGGCCCGCAAGGCGACCGAATGGAAGAACGATGACGAGCGAAACGTCCGGACCTACCTCGGCGGCGGCCTCTAGGCGATTCGACACGGTCCACCAAAGTGACAGTCGCGGAGGCGCCGGGCCGCTGTTGGCTCAGGTGCGAGGCCGCACCGAGGATGCGTCAGGCCCGTCGACGACGTCCCAGCCCAGCGCCCCGATCTCGTCCCGCAAGACGTCCGCCCGAGCGTAGTCGCGCGCTGCCCGCGCAGCGTCACGCTCGGTCAGCAGCGCCGAGACATCCTTGGGCACGTCCTTCGCGGGACCGCTCTCCCATACCCGATGCAGGTCGAGCCCGAGCACGGCGTCCGCGTCGAGGACGAGCCAGCGTCGTTCGTCGGCCGGCAGGTCGGCGCGGAGCATCTCGCGGACGATCTTGAGCGCCGCCGGCAGGTCGAGGTCGGCGTCCAACGCATCCACGAATCGCATATGCAGCGAGGAACCGCCCGGCGACAGTGGGGCCGCCGGCGCGTGGGCCCGGTCGGCGATCGCGTAGTCGCCTCCTCCGAAGCCGGAGGCACCCTCCGCTGTCCCCACCGGCCGGTCGCCGGCGGCGCCCGCGGCCAGCACGGGAGGCGCGACCCAGTCACCGGTCTCGGGCGGTGGCCCGAGCGCGGCCAATCGACTGCGGAGCGAGGCGTATGCCGCAGCCGCACCCGCGATCGATTCATCCGAGTAGTTCAGCTTGTGCGCGTAACGCGACGTTAGGACGAGGTACCGGAAGGCGAGCGGCTCGATGCCCTCGTCGGCGAGCTCCGTGACCCGCTGGAAGTTGCCGGCCGACTTCGCCATCTTCCGGCCGGCCATCAGCAGGTGCTCCCCGTGGACCCAGACGCGCGCCGGCGGCCCGCCGACGACCGGGGCCGACTGGGCGATCTCGTCCTCGTGGTGGGGGAAGATGTTGTCGACGCCACCGGTGTGCAGGTCGAACTCGTCGCCCAGGTAGCGGCGGGCCATCGCCGAGCATTCGAGGTGCCAGCCGGGATAGCCATCGCCCCAGCGCCCCGTCGGCCATTTGAGGGCGCGCCGCGGGCCTGCCGCTTTCCAAAGCGCGAAGTCTGCAGGATCGCGCTTGTCCGGCTCGATCTCGCCGCGATAGCCCGCGCGGAGGTCGTCGAGGGAGTTCCCGGATAGCCGGCCGTACCCGTCCAGGGAACCCACTGCGTAATACACGTTGCCGAGTTCGGACGCGTAGGCGTGACCGAGGTCCTCGAGTTGCTCGGCCAGCTCGACCATCTCGGAAATGTGCTCGGTCGCGCGCGGGAAGACATGCGCGGGCAGGATGTTCACGAGAGCTTCGTCAGCGTGGAATGCTGCCTCGTAGGCGTCTGCGATCTCGGATGTCGTCTTGTGCTCGAGACCGGCCTGGACGAGCATCCGGTCCTCGCCGCGGTCGAAGTCGTCCTCGCGCAGGTGTCCCACGTCGGTGATGTTCTTTACGTGGAACACATCGATGCCGTGGTACAGCAGCACGCGCCGGATGAGGTCGGCGAGGAGGTTGGACCGCAGGTTGCCGACGTGGGCGAATCGGTACACGGTCGGGCCGCAGGTGTACATGCGGATGCGGCCCGCCTCGATCGGCTCCACGTCCTCGACGGATCGCGTGAGGGTGTTCCGGAGACGCAATGGCATGGCGCCATCGTAGAGGCCCTAACGGCAACCTCAGATCCTCGTTATGCCATCAGAGGCCTCGCGGTTCCCACATCGTTCCCCCGGCGGTGTAGTCCTGCGAGGCCTCATCTCATGTCCGCCATGCTGGGTGCCCGGAGGCCGTCGGGCGGCCTGAACGGGCACCGCCCGTATACTCCGGCCGATGCGCCGCCGGATGGTCATTCTCCTCGTTGCCCTGATCGCCGGCGCCTGTGGCGGGTCGGCGTCGGGAGCTGCCAGCGGCACGGCACGGATCGCTGTCAGCGCGCCGTCCCAGCTCGATCCGGCCGCCAGCGGTGACGCCGAGAGCTCCGCCGTCATCGCCCAGTTCTTCGAGACACTGACCGCGCTCGACGATTCGCTCACCCTCCAGCCGGCGCTCGCCGAATCGTGGCGCGTCGACGATAGCGGTAAGCGGATGGTTTTTCGCTTGCGCCCCGACCTGCTGTTCAGCGACGGCACCCCGCTCCGGGCCAGCGACGTCGTGCGCAGCTGGCTCCGCGTGATCGATCCGGACGCTCCGTCGCCGCTGCACACGTTGCTGCTCGACGTCCGCGGCGCGACGGCGTACGTCGCGGGGCAGGGGACTGCCGACGACGTCGGTCTGCGCGCCGACGACGCTGCCGGCGAGGTCATCATCGATCTCGACCGGCCCAGCTCGGAGTTCCCCGCGATCGTCGCCGGCCCGACCTTTGCCGTCGTCCCGCCAGGCATCGACGACCCCGACGGACTCCGGCCGGGCGACCGGTTCGTGGCCAGCGGTGGATACCGGCTCGCGTCGGCGTCCGACACCGAGATGGTGTTGCAGGCCAACCCGAACTACTGGGCCGGGCCGCCGGCGCTGGGCACGATCACCGTGCTGACGGACCTCGGCGGTGCCAGCCCGGTCGAGCGGTTCGAGAGCGGCGATCTCGACTACGCCCAGATCTCCGGCTTCGATGCGTCCTGGATCGCTTACGACGAGACGCTCGGACCGCAGCTACGGACGGTGCCGGCGATGTCGACCGACTTCTACGGCTTCGACACGACGGTCGCGCCGTTCGATGACGTCCGTGTCAGACAGGCATTCGGGGCGGCTGTCGACTGGCGCAGGATCGCCCGGCTGGCGGTGGACGATCCTGCAGCGGTCGCGACGTCGATGGTCCCGCCCGGCATCCCCGACCGAACGACGCGCGACATGCTGCCCCGCCACGACCCCGAGGCGGGACGTGCGCTCCTGGCCGAGGCCGGCTTCCCTGGTGGTGCCGGCTTCCCGGACGTCACGCTGGTCACCGGGGGGAGCGCCTACGACGAGGCGGTCGTCGCCGAGGTAGAGCGCGAGCTGGGCGTCACGATCAAGGCCGAGATCATGGACTTCGGCGCGTACTTCGACCGGCTGGATACCGACGCACCCGCGATGTGGTCGCTTTCGTGGATCGCCGATTACCCCGGCCGCAACGACTTCCTGGGCGTGCTGCTCGGCACGGGATCCGCCAACAACTACGGCCGCTGGAGCTCGCCTGACTTCGACGCCGCGATCGCCGAGGCGGCCGCGGCCACCGACGCTGCCGCGATGGCCGCTGCGTACGACCGCGCCGAGGAGATCGTGCAGCGGGACGTGCCGGTGGTCCCCATGAGCTACGGCACGGGCTGGGCCCTGTCGCGCGACGGTTTTCTCGGCGCGGGGCAGAACGGCCTCGGCTCGTTGCGCTTCGCGGGGCTGGCTTGGTCCGGCCAGTGAGGACCGGTCGGATCGCGCTCCGCGCAGTCGCTGCGGTCGTCGTGGGGTTCACCGCCGCGTGGTCGGTCACGTCGCCCGTCCGGGCGGCAGCGCCGGAGTTCGGCCGGCCGACGATCGAGGGTTCGTTCGGCGAAGCGATCGTCGCAAGCCAGCCGATCACGCTCGACGGCGGGCCGGACCTCGTCGAGGTGCTGATCTCGACCGCCGATCACCCGGCGCCACTCGTCACCGAGGTGGCTCCGCCTCCCGACGCCGGCGCCCTGACATTGCGGCACACGCTCAGCAGCGCCGATGGCCACATCCTGCCGAACACCCCGCTCCGCGTGCGCTGGCGCATCACGTCCGACGGGGTGACGACGCTGGGTCCGGAGGCGCGCACCGTGATCGCCGACGACCGCTTCGACTGGCAGACGCTCGAGGGCGATGTCGTGCGCGTCCACTGGTACGAGGGCGGACAGGCGTTCGGTGAGCGCGCGCTGCGGATCGGTGATGAAGCGGTCACACGGACTGCCAAGACGTTCGGCGTGACCGAGGACGAACCGGTCGATTTCTTCATCTATGCCGATCGCGACGCGTTCTACGAGGCGCTTGGACCGGGAACGCGCGAGAACGTCGGGGGCCAGGCGAGCGCCGACATCCGGACGATGTTCGCGCTCATCGCGCCGGGCTCGATCGACGATCCGTGGGTCGAGAACGTCGTCCCACACGAGCTCACCCACCTCGTGTTCGACACAGCGGTCAAGAACCCGTATCACTTCCCGCCGCGCTGGCTGAACGAGGGCCTCGCGGTCTACCTGAGCGTCGGATACGAGCCGGGCGACCGCGTCGCGGTCGACGTCGCGGGGCGCAACGGTGACCTCATCCCGCTCGACGGCCTCGTGGGACAGTTCCCGACGTCGGCCTCGAAATTCAGCCTCGCGTACGCGGAGAGCGCGAGCGCCGTCGATTACCTGATCCGGACGCACGGCGAGGACACCATGGTTTCGCTGGTCCGCTCGTACGCCGACGGGCGCACCGATGACGAGGCGTTCGAGGCCGCCATCGGCATGGACGTTGCCGCCTTCAATGAGGCCTGGCTGGCGGACCTTGGTGCGAAGCCTGCGGTGAAGTACGGACCGCAGCCTCCTCCGGCTGGACCGGTCCCGGACGACTGGAGCGCCACTTCGCCCGCTCCGGGGAGCAGCGCACCGACGCGGCCCGGCACGTCTGCGGTGCCGAACACCGTGAACCCGACCGCTCCGCGTAC
>DASTIG010000148.1:0-3297 GCA_035717785.1 Candidatus Limnocylindrales bacterium | reverse complement strand
GACGCGGCCGCGCTCGGCGTCGTCGACGGGGAGCGGGTGTGCGTGACGTCGCGACGGGGTCAGGTCGAGGCGCCGATCCGGATCGACGAGTCGCTCCGGCCGGGTCTGACCTTCATGACGCTCCACTTCCAGGACGATGTGGCCACGAACCTGCTGACGATCGACGCCTGGGACCCGAAGTCGGGCACGGCCGAGTTCAAGGCGACCGCGATCCGGATCGAGAAGCTGCCGGCGGCCGAGCCGGTCGCCTGAGGGGCTCCCCGGCGCCTGCGTGCTCGCCTGGCGGTGCTCGCCTGGCGAGCGGTCCGGCGGCTGGGGACGCTCCCGTTCCCCATACGGCTCGCTGATGGCGAGCAGTCCTGAGAACGGACCTCCCGATCGCTCGTCGATGGCGAGCAGTTCTGCGAACGAACCTCCCGACTGCTCACCGCGCGAGCGGCGATCAGCTTGAGGGAGGCGCCGCCGTCGAGCCTCGCACCACGAGCTTCGGGGTGAGCACGACGTCCCGCACCTCGCTCCGGTCGCGGGCATTGTCGACCATGTCGAACAGCAGTTCGGCCGCGATCCGGCCCATTTCGACTCCTGACTGACTGATGGTGGTCAGCGGCGGGATCGTGAACGGGGCCATGTCGATGTCATCGAACCCAACCATCGAAAGGCGTTCCGGGATCCGAACGCCCGCCTGGAACGCTGCCTGCATCAGCCCGATCGCCGTCGTGTCGGACGTGGCGTAGATGGCAGTCGGCCGCTCAGGCCCGAAGTCCGCGAAGATCTGACGGCCGAGCTCGAACGCCGGTCCTGGCTCCTGGTCGGTGACATGAACTTCGATCGCGTCACCGACACCATGGTCGCGCATGAAGCGCTGGTAGACGTCGATACGAAAGCGGCCGTCGTGCGTCCGGTTGTCTGAAACGCAGATGATCGAGCGGTGGCCGAGCGACCACAGGTGCTCGAGCGCCAGCTGTGTGCCCGCTGCGGAGTCGGCGTACACGCCCGGGATCTGGCGGCGCGCTGTGCGGTCAGTGACGCCGAGCACGTGGCGGTGCTGCGCCGCGATGACCTCGAGCGCGTCGTCGCCACCCTCGATGTCGCCGATGACGATGATCCCGTCGGCGTGCGACCGCTCGAACATCGAGCCGTATGTCAGCGCCACGTCGGGCCGGTAGTCCACGTGACCAAGGAACAGGCGGTACTCCCGCTCCTGCGACACGGCGTTGATCCCGCGCAGGATCTGCGTGTGGAACGGGTCGGCGATGTCGCGGGCGATCACCCCCAGCAGTGACGACTTGCTGCCACGCAGCCCGCGCGCCAGGAGGTTCGGCTTGTAGCCGAGCTCGGCGGCAACAGCGAGAACCCTCTGACGCGTCTCGTCGCGGATCGGGACCCCGGTTTCGCGGCCGTTGAGGATCCGCGACACGGTCGTGATCGAGACACTCGAGCGCTCGGCCACGTCGCGCAGGGTGGCCGACCCCGGTACCGCCCTTGATCGCTCGAGCGTGCTCAGTGTGCGTCTCCCTCCGCTGCCGCGCGTTGCGATTTACCACTTGACTCCCGATCCGCCGCGAGTATATCTTCCGGTCGCTCATCGTCAAGCGCAAACGTTAAGCGCTATCGATAAGCGCTAGCGATAAGCCTACTCGGAGGAGAACCCTGGGTCGGATGGAGGCGTTCCCCCGCTTCGACCTGCACGGCACCACCGCGCTGGTGACCGGGGCGGCCCGCGGGATCGGCCGTTCGACGGCCCTTGCCCTGGCCGACGCCGGCGCCGACGTCGCGCTCGGGCTCCGCGCCGCGGAGCCCGACGGCCACGTCGCGGATCTCGTCGGTGAGATCGAGGGACTCGGCCGGCGTGCGCTCCCCGTCGCAATGGACGTCCGCTCCCTCGAGCAGATCGACGCGGCGGTTGCGACGGTCGTCGATGCCTTCGGCAGGCTCGACATTCTCGTCAACAATGCAGGGCTCGGCCCGGCCAATCCGGCCGAGCACGTCACCGAGGACGACTTCGACCTCACCATCGACGTGAACGTCAAGGGCGTCTTCTTCGCCAGCCAGTCAGCCGGCCGCCAGATGATCCGGCAGGGCTCGGGACGGATCATCAGCCTCAGCTCGCAGGCGGGCTTCGTCGCGCTCCCCACCGAGTCGGTGTACTGCTTGTCGAAGGCGGCGGTGGCTCATTTGACCAAGTGCCTCGCCGTCGAGTGGGGCACGTACGGCATCACGGTCAACGCGGTCGCGCCCACGTTCATCCGCACCGACGGCACCGCTGCCGACCTGGCGGACCCGGCGTTCGAAGCGGATGTGCGCGAACGCGTCGCCGGCCTCCACCGGATCGGCGAACCCATGGACGTCGCCGGGGCGGTCGTATTCCTGGCCTCGCCCGCCGCGTCGCTGATCACGGGAACGACGCTCATGGTCGACGGCGGCTGGACGGCGCGGTGAGCGGAGACATGGACGCGCCGCAGCCGACGCCCAGTGCGGGATGGTCCGAGTCGAACGGCAGTCGCCGTCGCCTGCCGGGCGCGTCCGAGCTACGCCCCGCCGTCGTAAGTTTCGTGCGCGGCCACGGGATCCTCATCGCGTTCGGCCTGCTGATCCTCATCGGGGCGAGCCAGTCGCCCCACTTCCTCACCCCGGAGAACTTCGCGAACGTGGCCCGCCAGGCGTCCATCGCGGGGATCCTCGGGATCGGCATGACCTTTGTGATCCTCACGGCCGGGATCGACCTGTCGGTGGGATCCATCCTCGGGATCGTCGCCGTGGTGTTCGCCTCCCTGCTCGCGGGCGGTGTTCCGTGGCCGCTCGCCATCGTGCTCGCCCTCCTGCTCGGGGCGGGGGTCGGCTCGCTGAACGGGCTGGGGATCACGAAGGGTGGTCTGCAGCCGTTCATCATGACGCTGGCGATGCTCGTCATCGCCCGTGGCGTCACCCTCACGTATACGGACGCCAAGCCCGTCCGCGTGGGCGAGCAGGCCGACGAGATCGCGTGGATCGGCAACGGCTCGCTGGCCGGCATCCCGGTTCCGTTCCTGCTGTTCGCCGGCATCGCCTTCGCCAGCTGGTTCGTGCTGCGCCACACCACCTTCGGACGCCAGGTGTACGCAGTCGGTGACACACCGAAGCGGCCCGGCTCGCCGGCATCCCGACAACCCGGGTGCTCTTCTCGGTCTATGTGATCAGCGGGCTGTGCGCGGCGATTTCGGCGCTCATCGTCGTGTCGCGGCTGGGCGCCGCCGAGGCGACACAGGGCGAAGGGTTCGAGCTCGACGCGATCGCGATGGTCGTGATCGGCGGCACGAG
>DASTIG010000147.1:0-4732 GCA_035717785.1 Candidatus Limnocylindrales bacterium | reverse complement strand
ATTCGTGCTCATGGCCCGCCGGCAGCGGGCGGCCTCGGATCTCATCGACTGAGGGAATGGTGGGCGATACTGGATTCGAACCAGTGACCCCGCGGATGTGAACCGCGTGCTCTAACCACTGAGCCAATCGCCCGGGCCGTGATCATACCCGCAGGCCCGGCCACCGGGCAACGATCGCGTCCGGATCTGCGCCGTCGACCACCACCAGTTTCTGGCGGCTCGCGGCGCCGGCGACGATACGGACATCGCTGCGCGCCACGCCGAGTTCCTCGGCGATGAGCCTGATCAGCGCGTTGTTCGCGGCCCCTTCGACGGCAGGAGCGCCGACACGTGCACGGAGAACCCCATCACTGACGCCATCCACGCGGTCGACCGCCGCTCTCGGCGTGAGGCGGACGGCGAAGCGGACGTCGCTCGCGCTCACGACCCTCAGAGGCGCCCGATGATGAACCCGAGAAGGACGAGGACGATGAAGCCCGACCAGTCGATCATCCCGGACTGGGGCAGCATCCGGCGCACGGGCCCGAGGATAGGCTCGGTCGTCTGGAACAGGAACGCCGAGATCTGGTTTCGTCCGGTGGGGTCGACCCAGGACATGATCATCCGCCCGAAGATGAGCGCCCACAGCGCCATCAACAGGAACTGGAGGAAGGTGAGGAAGAACGTCCCGGGCACGGTTCCCCGAGTCTAGCAGCACGTCCGGCCGACCCTCATCCGCCGTGCTCGTGTGCGGGTTCGCCGGGTGCGTGGCGATGAAGCCGCTCGCCGAAGATGGCTCGACCGACGCGGACCATGGATGCGCCCTCCTCGACGGCCACCTCGAAGTCGTCACTCATCCCCATCGACAGGTCCGGACCGAGTGGCACGCCGGCTTGCCGCAGGCGCTCGGACACGCTCCGAAGCCCCGCGAAGGTCGACCTTGCCGCCTCTGCGTCGGCAACCAACCTGCCGATGGTCATGAGACCGCGCACGTCGAGCGCGTCGAGCCCGGACGTTCGCTCGACCGCATCGTCCAGCTCGACCGGAGCGAAACCGGCCTTCGAGGGGTCGTCGTCGACATTGACCTGGAGCAGGATCGGGTAGCGCGCAGCGGGGCCGGCGCCTCGGACATCGCGGGCGAGGCGGTCCAACCGTTCCGCCAGCCCGACGGAATCGACGGTCTGGATGAGGTCGAACGCCTCGAGCGCCCGGCGGGCCTTGTTCGATTGGAGCGGACCGATCAGGTGCCACGTCGCGCCGGCGACCTGCGCGACCTTGGACTCGCCCTCCTGGACGCGGTTCTCGCCGAGCGTGCGGATCCCGGCCTCGACGGCGTCGCGCAGGCGGCTCGCGTCGACCTCTTTCGAGACCGCGACCAGCGTGACGTCCCCGGGGTCGCGACCGACCCGCGCACAGGCGGCGGCGATCCGCGCGAGGACAGCGGCGTGCGCCGCACGGAGGGTGTCGATGTCCGTGGTCGGGACCGTCATCGCCTTGCTGCCGGCGTCGCGCCGGCCGGGATCACTTGCGGCGGAGGAAGCTCGGGATCTCCAGGTCGTCGGCGTCGTACGTCACGGGCCGTCGCGCGGCATTCTCGCCCGCCGTCCGCTCGATCCGGGGGGAGCTGACGAGAGCGGCGGCCTCGTCCTCGTGGATCGTCGGGCTGAAGGCGCCGTCACCACCCTGCTCGCGCTGACGCTCCAGTTCCTGGAGAAAGTCGCGCTCGTGAGCGACGCGCGACGAGGCCGCGCCTTCCATGACACCGGCGGGTTCGCGGTGGACGCTGGTGCGACGCTTGCCACCGTCGAAGCCGGTGGCGATGACCGTGACCATGACCTCTTCGCCGAGCCGCTCGTTGAAGCTCGTGCCGAACATGATCAGGGCCTCCGGATCGGCGGCCTCCTTGATCGTTTCGGCGGCCTCGTTGACCTCGAAGAGCGACAGGTTCGAAGACCCCGTGATGTTCCACAGGATGCCCTGGGCGCCGTGGATGTCGAGCTCCAGGAGCGGGCTCGCGATGGCCTGCTGGGCCGCCTCGACCGCTCGGTTCTCACCGGTCGCGCGGGCGATGCCCATCAGCGCGGACCCAGCGTCCTTCATGACGGCCCGGACGTCGGCGAAATCACGGTTGATGAGCCCCGGCACCGTGATGATGTCGCTGATGCCCTGGACGCCCTGGCGCAGCACGTCGTCCACGACCCGGAACGCGTCCAGGATGCTGGTGTTCTTCTGGACGACGTCCTTGAGGCGGTCGTTGGGGATCGTGATCAGCGCGTCGACCTGTGCCTTCAGCTCCTCGGCGGCCTTCTCGGCCACGAGCTTGCGGCGATTGCCCTCGAACGCGAACGGCTTGGTCACGACGCCGATCGTCAATGCGCCGGAGTCCTTGGCGATCTGCGCCACGACCGGCGCTGCGCCTGAGCCGGTCCCGCCGCCGAGTCCGGCCGTGATGAACACCATGTCCGATTCCGCGAGCGCCGAGGCGATCTTGTCGGAGTCCTCCTCGGCGGAGCGCTGCCCCATCGCGGCGTCGCCGCCGGCACCGAGGCCGCGGGTGACCTTGTCGCCGATGCGGATCTTGTGCGGCGCATCCGACTGGAGGAGGGCCTGCGCGTCCGTATTGCAGGCGATGAACTCGACGCCCATCATCTCGGCCCGGATCATCCTGTTGACGGCATTGCTCCCGCCACCACCGACGCCGATGACGCGGATCAACGCGAAGTTCTCGGAATCGGAACGCAACGGCATCGGGTTCTCCTCCGGCGACCCTTTGGGGGTCCTGGGCGGTGTCATCGGTGATCTCGGTCTGCGCGCTCGGTCGGGACCCTGGTGCCTCGGAGGCGGACGGGTCCGTGGGTCCGGGGAGTATAGCGCTGAGCCCAAGGGCTGGCCATCGAGCGCTCTGCCGTTCCAAAGGCTGCAGCAAGGCCGGTGCCGGCGGGCACCGACGGTCCGGACTCACAGTCGCGGGGTGAGGGCCCGCCGGCGACTACCCAGCGAGGAAGCTGAGCCTGACCGTCCGCTCCGCGTTATCCGCGTTGGGGTCGAGCAGGCAGATCGATTGCCACGTTCCGAGCGCCACGCTGCCGTCGATGACCGGGACCGTCAGGGACGGCGCGGCCAGCAACGGCAGGACATGGTCGGCACCGTGGCCCGGCGACCCGTGCCGATGCCGGTACAGCCGGTCCTCGCGTGGCAGCAACCGGTCGAGGGCGTCCATGAGGTCGTCGTCTGAACCCGATCCGACCTCGACCACGACGACCCCGGCCGTCGCATGCGGCACGAAGACGGACAACAGGCCGTCCCCGGCTTCGATGTCCGAGAGGAACGCGGCCACCGCCGGCGTTAGGTCGGCCAGCCCGCGGGCCGACCCCGTCCGGACCGTCAGCACCCTGGTCTTCATGGAGGTCAGATTCCACCCAATCGGTATTCAGCCACCGGACACTCCGAGGCCCGAGGCGGAGCGCCGCGACGCCATCGGCCCGAGGATTCGACGCTCCTGCGAGCCATCCCGGCTAAGGAAAGATGCTGCGCAGGGCGTCGCGGATGCGGCCCAGGCTCCCCATCGCGGGCGCCGACTCGTAGCGCATCGGCTCGCCGTCGACGAGCGTCGTGGCGCCCCATTGGAGCAGCCCGACACCGGTGCTGTAGGCCGGCGTTAGCAGCGTGTCGACCAGCCCGCCGATGCCGCTCGGGGCAGCGACGCGGACGGGCATCTCGAGGACCTCGCGGCCGAGCTCGGCGATCCCCGACAGCTGCGCCGAGCCGCCCGTGAGGATCACCCCGGCGGGCAGCTGGCGGACGCCGGCAGCGCGGATCTCGTTGCGCAACAGCTCGAAGGTCTCGCGCATCCGCGCCTCGATGACCTGACAGACCTCGAGCCGGCTGACGGTGCGACCGGCGTCCTCGCCGAGGACGCTCACGCTGATCTCCTCGTCATCGGTGACCGTTCGCAGGTCCGCCGTCCCGTTCTGGATCTTCAGCTCCTCGGCGGTCTGAAGCGAGGTCTTGAGGATCGCGGCGATGTCATTGGTGAGGTTGTTCCCACCGATCGGCAGAACCCGCGTGTGGAATGGCGAACCATCCTGGAACAGTGCGAGGTCGATCGTGCCCGCGCCGAAGTCAGCGACTGCGACGCCGAGGTCCTTCTCGGTCTCGTTGAGCACCGCCTCGGCCGACGCCAGGGAGTTCACGACCAGCTCGTCGATCTTGACGCCGGCCGCCGCGACGCACTTGGACAGATTGGTCACCGCGGTGGCGGAGGCGGTCACGATGTGCGTCTCGACCTCGAGGCGCAAGGCGCTCATCCCCATCGGGTCCTTGACGCCCTCCTGGCCGTCGACCGAGAAGCCGCGCCGCTCGACGTGGAGGACCTCGCGGTTGGACGGGATCGGCACCGCTCGGGCGACATCGATCGCGCGGCTGATGTCCTCGCGACTGACCTCGCGATGATGTCCGGTGACCGCGACCTGGCCCGGCGAGTTGAGACTCTCGACGTGCTGCCCACCGACCCCGACGAACGCGCGGTCGATCTTCCAGCCCGACAGTCGCTCCGCCTTCTCGACCGCATCGGCGATCGAGTGGACCGTCTGGTCGATGTTGATGACGACGCCCTTCTTGAGGCCCGATGCCGGGACGGTCCCGTGGCCCATGATCGTCAGCCGCCCGTCGCGACCCACCTCGCCGATGAGCGCGCAGACCTTGCTGGTGCCGACGTCGATGCCGACGAGGACCGCTTCACGTTCCACGTTCC
>DASTIG010000146.1:0-3999 GCA_035717785.1 Candidatus Limnocylindrales bacterium | reverse complement strand
GTCACGTGGATCATTCGCAGCAGTTAGGCGCCGCCGACGGACAGGCAGTCATCGAGGCGCCACCGCGACCCAAACGAGCCCGTCTGCGACGACGACGCCGTCGGGGCGGAACCCGAGCTTGATCTTCGCGACCACACGATTCGTGCGCGGGTCGATCTTCGAGAGCACGCCGCCCGTAGCCGGCACACCCGGCTCTCCCTGGTACGTGCCGCTCGTGACCCAAACGTAGCCGGCCCCGGTGGCGACACGCTGTGACGTTGCTGGCACTGCGATGCTCGCAACTCTCCTATTCGTCTTAGGGTGGATTCTCGAGACCACGCTCTGCGCGTGCCAGGCTGCGCCTTGCGGGTGCGGCACCGTGACCCAGATCCCGCCCCCGCCGGCGGCGATTTCCGTCGGGTCGCCGGGCACCCGGATCCTCCCAACGAGTCTTGCGCTGGGCCCGTCGACGCGCACCACGTCGCCGCGCCTAGCTTCCGCGACCCAAACGCCGCCGTACCCGATGGCTATGTCGCTCGCATGCACGCCGGCGACCCGTTCGACAACACGACCCGTCGCTGGATCGAGCCGGTAGATCGCTCGGCTGGGCCCGTCGCCGGCCCAGACTGACCGCCCGTCGCTAGCCACGCTGGCCGGCGAGTCACCCTCGCGGTCGCGCGGTCCGATCTTGATCATCCTGTTCGTGCCGAAACGGCAGCCTCGGCACTCGATCGTCCCGCCTCCTGACGGCCGGCCGCTTGCGAAGCTCGTCCCGTTCGCGACCCACAGCCGGCTCCCGCTGACGGCGAGGTCGAGTGGCTGCTGAACCGCCACGGCGAAACCACGTTTCCGTGTCTTCGCGTCGATCGCCATCACCGTGTCGTCCCCGATGTTGCCGGCCCAAACGGAGTCGTCACTCGCCGCAAGTGGGCCCGGATAGTCGCCTGCGACGATGTCGTCGATGATCCGATTCGTCCGAGCATCGACGACCGCGACCGAGTTGTTGCTGACCGTAACCGTGTGGTCGCTGCCGCCAGGCCACAGCGCAAAGCCGAGGGTGGCGGCGACAGCCGCAGCCGCCACTACAACCATGACCGCGATGCCGCGACGCCGACGTCCGATATCGAGGAACGCTCGCCGGGACGTCGCGACATCGAGCGAGGGATCCTGCTGAAGGATCGAACGTTGGAGCTCGGACAGCGCTCGGGTCGGCTCAAGTCCGAACTCCTCCTTCAGCGCCGTGCGCGCCTCGCGATATACGCCCAAGGCTTCGCCTTGTCGGCCGCATCGGTAGAGCGCAAGCATGAGCTGGCCCCGGAGCCGCTCTCTCAATGGATGCTCGGCGACCAAGGCTTCGAGCTCGGCCACGAGTGCTGCGTGGCGCCCGCACGCGAGGTCGGCGTCGATGCGGTCCTCGACGGCCTTCAAGCGCAGCTCGTCCAGCCGCGCGATCTCAGACTCTGCGAACTGCTCGTAGGTGAACTCGGACAGGGCGGCGCCGTGCCAGAGCCCGAGAGCGGCGCGGAGTAGAGTCGCAGCCCCCCTGGCATCGCCGCTCGACCCGCGAGCTTCCGCCTCCGAGACGAGCCGTTCGAAGCGGCACGAGTCGATCTGATCGGGTGGAGCTATCAGCACGTATCCCGGCGGTCGAAAGATGATCGTCGGGGCGTCCCCGTTTCTCCCATCAGGATCGAGCGCTTTCCGCAGACGCGAGACATAGCCCTGGAGCGTGTTGACAGCAGACGCCGGCGTCTCCTCTGGCCAGAGCTCGTCAATCAGGCGATCGGTCGGCACGACCTCATTCGCGTGAATTGCCAGGATCGCGAGCAGCGCCCGCTGCTTCAGCCCGCCGAGCGAAACGCTTCGCCCGTCGACAACAACGTCGAGAGGGCCAAGCAACCGGAACTCCACGAGCGCCTCCTAGGTCTAGACCAGTTAACCACCGCCGACCCGGCTTGCAAAGAAAGCCCCGCGAGGGCGCTGCAGCGGTTTGCAAGCGAATACCAGCGAAGCGCAAGCGCTCCATGCGATAAGCGGTCGGTCGAAAGGAGGGCCTGTGAAGCAATGCAGCTTCATCGCGGTACCAGCGGCTGTGCTCGCGCTTGCCTGGTTCGCGGCTCTGGCGGCTCCGAGCCAGGCGGCGAATCAGCTCAACCTTCGGTTCCCGATCAGCGACACCGTCTTCGATCCATGTACGGGCGAGGTGGTCGACTTGAGTGGGACTGCGCACATCGTCAGCGATTTGACGATCAACGACAACCACGGCTCACTGATGTTCCATTCGAACGCCGCCGAGGGCGGCGTCGGCGAGAGCACCGGCGCGGCCTACACGTTGCTCGGGAACTTCAGCGACCACCTCGAGGGCAGCTTCGTGAACGGTCAATTCACACAGACGACGGTGATCCGCAACCTGCGCCTGGTGACCGCCGGCGGCGGGAACAACTATTTCGCCTTCGACGACACGTTCCACGTCACGGTCAACGCCAACGGTGATGTGAGCGTCGAGTTCGACCATCTGACTCCGGATGGGTGCCGCTAGGCGAACACACCGCCTAAGAGGAGGTCCAACGATGACCAGACGTTTGCTGCAGGCGGCGCTGCTCGGTGCGGCCTGCCTGCTGTTTCTATCGATAGCGACCCCGGCCGTCGCCGCTCGGTCCGCGCTCGCCCTCGAGCCCGCGATCGGCCCACCGACCGCGATCATCAAGGCAAAGGGGTCCGGCTTCGCAGGCCGCGAGGTCGTGGCCCTGTACTTCGACGGCCTCCGGATCGGCTCCGACGTGACCAATCCAAACGGCAAGTTCAACACCCAGTTGACCGTCCCCGCTTCGGCTCGGCCGGGCAACCACACCGTGGAAGCTGTAGGCCAGTCGAGCGGCGTCTCGGCCCGGGCGCTGTTCCTCGTCCGCACGGATTGGCTCCAGGGCTGCTTCGAGGGCGGTCGGAGCTGCTTCAACCCGTTCGAGAACGTGCTCGGTCCGGGCAACGCCGGGGCGCTCGACGTCGCCTGGCGCGCACCGGTCGGGGCGAACGGCGGCTCCTCGCCCGTCTATGCAAACGGCAAGCTCTTCGTCGGCACCGCGGACGGCCTCGTCGGGCTGGATCCGGCGACCGGGGCGATCATCATCAACTACCGTTCGGCGCCGGTCTCGACGACGCCGGCGGTGATCCGCGGCTTCGACCCGCAGCCCGACCCGCCGGGGAAGGTGATCTTCGGGTCGATCGATGGGATCCTGCACGCGGCCAGCACTGACGGCCGGCCGCTCTGGCAGGCCGGCCTCGGCGCCGCGCCCGCCTCGCCGCTCGTAATCCAAGTAATCGACTCGCCGAACGAGCGAGTCGTCGTCGGCGCGGGCAACACGCTGTTCGCCTTCGACGGGAACGGCAGCCGGCTCTGGGCGACCGTGCTCGAGGGCGGCGACATCTCGAAGGCGGCCGCAGTGCTCGTCGAGCCACCCGACCCGGACCGGGTCATCGCCGCGGCCGGGAACACGTTGTACACGCTCGACGCGGCCACCGGCCAGATCGTCTGGGCGACCACGCCCTCTGGGGCCCGGCTCGGCGCTCCCTCGATCGGCAATCCCAACTTCATCGGCGAGCCCAACGCCCTAGTCGGCGACCAGGCCGGAAACCTGTTCTCGCTCGACCCGCGCAGCGGGGCGATCGTCGCCGCGTTTGCGGCCGGCGGCCCGATCACCGCCTCGACCGCGATCGGCGACCCGGACCAGTCGGACCCGTGGGTCGTTCTCGGCGACGGCGGCGGCAACACCTACGCCTTCGACACGGTCGACGCCTTCCCGCCGCCGATCTGGCAGGCGGCGCTCAGCGGCCCGGTCGTCGGCCCGCCGGTGCTCGCGAACGGCGTCGTCTACGTCGCCACCGACCCTGAGATCGGCGACCCGGCCATCTTCGGGCTCGACCAGGCCAGCGGCCGCGTCCTGTTCGACGGGCCGCTGCCGGGCGGGGTCGCGTCGTCACCGATCGTGGCCGACGGAAAGTTGGTCGTCGCGACCAAGAGCG
>DASTIG010000145.1:0-7399 GCA_035717785.1 Candidatus Limnocylindrales bacterium | reverse complement strand
TCGGCAGGTCGCCGGCCGGCGCGACGTCGTACTGGCACGGGCCGGCAAGCGCGTCCGTCCACGACTCGCTCCCGCCGCCGAGATCGACGCGCAGGACGGGCCCGCTGACTCCGCGAGCACGACAACCGCCCGGGCAGCCGGCACCCGACCACGCACGACCGTTTGCGGCCGCCCATGCCGAAAAGGTCGAGCGCGAGCAGTCGCAGCCGTAGACCAGTCCGTCGGCCTGGAGGACGTCCAGGGTGGCCCGATACGCGGCGCTCGCGTCGGGATCCGATTGGCGGACGGGACCGAGAGCCGCACGGAATCCGAGCCAATCGAGGTCCTCGAGCAGCGCCTCGTCGAACTCCGGCCGGCGCCGCTGGCGATCGTGGTCCTCGATCCTGAGCAGGACGCGCGCGCCGCGGGACGCCGCCAGGCCCCAGGTCCAGACCGCGTTCGCGACGTGCCCGAGATGGAGGTAACCGGTCGGCGCGGGCGCGAACCGGGTCAGTGTCGCGGTCGCCGTCGCGCCGTCCATATCACGAGCCGTTCGAGCCGTCGCTCCCGCCCCCGTCGCGATCCGCCCGGTCGCGTGCGCGGTCCCCCGCCTCCAGCGCCCGCGTCGCGGCGAACAGGCGTCGGTATAGCGCGAGGAGATCGGCCTGTGGCATAGGCCCCTCGTTGGCCATCGACACGCGCAGCAGGATCTCGCGCTCCCGCTCGGCATCGCGGATGACGGTCCTGCCGGCCTCGGCCTTGGCCTGCCCGGCCTCCCGCGCGAGCCGGGCGCGCTCGTTGAGCAGCGCGACGATCCGCCGATCAAGCACGTCGATGCGGCGCCGCAGCCGTCGCAGCTCGGGAGTTTCCGGGACGGCACGAACTTTGCGGTCAGCCATCGTCGCCACTGAACCGCCGTGCGATCGATTCGAGCGCGAGGTGATAGCCGCGGGCTCCCTGCCCGACGATCGACTCGAGCGCGATGTCGCGCAGGAAGTTCACGTGCCGGAAGGGTTCGCGGGTCGACGGGTCGGACAGGTGGACCTCGATGAACGGCCGTTGGACAGCGAGCAACGCATCCCGCAGCGACACGCTCGTATGGGTCAGCCCGCCGGCGTTGACGATCGCGACGTCGAAGTCGCGCGCGTGCAGGCGATCGATCAAGGCGCCCTCATGGTTCGACTGGAAGAAGTCGACCTCGAGTCGGAGGTCACGCGCACGCCGCTCGATCCCCGCGTGGATCTCGTCGAGCGTTTCGTACCCATAGATCTCCGGCTCCCGCGTGCCGACGAGGTTGAGGTTGGGTCCCTGGAGCACGAGCACCCGCGTCATCGGGCGGTCCCGGCAGCCAGCATCGCCCCAGCCGCATCGACGACGACATCGTCCCCCACGTCGCTGCGCACCATCGCCGCGTCCGCCGTGGGGAGCACCCAACGGAGCCGCCCGCCGGCGTGCTTCTTGTCCGCGGCCAGGTGTTGCAGGACGTCGTCGAGCTGGTAGGGGAGGGGCTCGGTCGCCAGGCCCAGCGTGTCGAGCAGTCGGCCGATCCGTGCCGCGCGGGCGGGCGGCGTGACGCCGACCGCTTCGCCGATCCGGCACGCGGCGCGCAGCCCGTATGCCACCGCCTCGCCATGCAGGAGCCCCTCGAAGCCCGCCGCCGCTTCGACCGCATGGCCCAGCGAATGACCCAGGTTGAGCGTGATGCGACCGCTCCCGGCAATGCGTTCGCGCTCATCGGCGACCACGACCTCGACCTTTGCCCAGGCGCAGCGTTCGACGAGCTCGGCGACCTCGCCACGCGCCGCCGAGGCCGCGTCGCCCCGGGCGATCGCATCACCACGACGCTCGAGCAGCTCGAAGAGACGCTCATCCCCGAGCGCGGCCATCTTGACCGCTTCGCCAAGCGCCGCCCGTCGCTGGCGCTCCGGTAACGAGGCGAGCAACCCGACGTCGATGACGATGTCCGAGGGCTGGTGGAAGGCACCGACGAGGTTCTTGCCCTCCGGCAGGTCGACCGCCGTCTTGCCGCCGATCGATGAATCGATCTGCGCGACGAGCGTCGTCGGGACGTGCACGAGCGTGACTCCGCGCAGATAGGTGGCCGTGAGGAATCCGGCGGCGTCACCCAGCGCGCCGCCACCGATCGCGACGATCGGCTCATCTCGCCCCACCCGGTGCTGGGCGAGCTCGCTGGCTGCGGTCTCGATCACGGACAGGCGCTTGGCGGCCTCGCCCTCCGGAAGCAGCACGGTCACGACGGTGCGCCCGGCGGCCTCCAACGCTTCGGCGATGCCGTGGCTCACCGCGGTCCAGGCGCCGGGCTCCGAGATCAGGATCGCGCGGCGCGCCTCGAGACGACCGAGGACGCGTTCGATGGCGGCCGCCGCGATCCCGTCACCGATCACGATCCGTCCGATCGCCGTGCTGGCGCTCAGAAGCGTCGTGCCACTCGACGCACGATGCGCCGCCTCGGCGAGGTGCGCTTCGACCGCCGCCACGACGCTCGCGACCTCCGCGACGCCGACGATGTGGAGATCCGCAGCCGCGTAGAAACGCTCACGCCGGACGGCCAGGTCACGGATCGCACCGATCGGGTCCCGCCCGGTGATCAGTGGGCGCACGTGCGGCGAGCGCCGCAGGCGCTGGGCCAGGACCTCCGGCCGCCCATCGAGCCAGATGCTCAGGCGACCGCGATAGAGCGACCAGCGGTTGCGCGGGTCGACGATCGCACCGCCGCCCGTGGCCACGACCCGCTTCACCTCCTGCGCCGGATCCGCCTCGCCCAGCTCATCGACAGCGCGCCTTTCGAGCGTGCGGAATGCCGCCTCGCCATCCTCGGCAAAGATCGTCGGGATCGGCCGGCCGTCGTCGCGCTCGATCCGTTCGTCGATGTCGATGAAGGCGGCGCCGTGCCGCTGGGCCAAGCGCTTGCCGACGACGCTCTTGCCGCTGCCGGGCAACCCGACGAGGACGATGTCCATCGATCCGGCCTCAGTCGTCGCCGCCGGAGCCGGCCTCGTCCGAGCCGGTCAGCCCGTGAGGTGCCTCGACGGGCCCGTCGCCGGTCGTTCCGGGCGCGGCACCGGCGACTGGCGCGTCGGGCGGTCGGGCGATCCGGGCCCGATACGTCTCGAGGTTGGCCACGGCATCGGCGACCGTGTCGCCACCGGTCTTCTCGAGGGCGAGGCGAGCCAGCGTCAGCATGACCATCGCCTCTGCGACGATCCCGGCCGCCGGCACGACGCTGATGTCGCTGCGCTCGTAGTGCGCCTTCTCGACGGGCTCGCCGGTGATCAGGTCCGCCGAAGGAAGCGGCCGGGCCAGCGTCGAGATCGGCTTGACAGCGCCGCGGACCACGAGCGGCTCGCCGTTCGTCACGCCGCCGGTCAGGCCGCCGGCGTTGTTCGATCGATGGACCCAGCGGCCGGCACCATCCCGGCCGGCGATGACGTCGTGGACGGCCGAGCCGAACCGCCTCGTCTGCTCGAACCCCAGCCCGAACTCGACACCTTTCACGATATTGATGCTCATGACCGCGGCGGCCAGGGCCGCGTCGAGCCGGCGGTCCCAATGGACATACGACCCGAGCCCGATCGGCAGGCCATGGGCGACGACCTCGAACACGCCCCCGACTGTGTCGCCGTTCGAGCGCGCCTCGTCGATGCGGGCGATCATCGCGGTCTCGGCACTGGGGTCCGGGCAGCGCAGCGGCGACGCGTCGGCCTCCTCGCGCGAGCGCGTGCAGTTGGCCGGGTCGACCGCGACGCCACCGACCTCCGCCGTGAATGACCAGACCTCGATGCCGAGCTCCCGCAGGAACGCGCGTGCGACGGCACCCGCGGCGACCCTCGCCGCGGTCTCGCGTGCCGAAGCGCGTTCGAGCACGTTCCGGACGTCGTTGAATCCGTACTTCAGAGCCCCGGCCAGGTCGGCGTGCCCCGGCCGGACGCGCGTCACCGGGGTCGCCCGCTTGTCGCCCCCGTCGGCGAGCTCCGCAAGGTCGCGAGCCTCGTCCTCGGACAGCGGCGCGACCTGCATCACCTTCGTCCAGTTCTCCCAGTCCCGGTTGCGAACGAGCAGCAGCACCGGCGAGCCGAGCGTCACGCCGTGGCGGACGCCGCCGAGGATCTCGGCGCGGTCCTGCTCGATCTGCTGCCGCGCGCCACGGCCGTAGCCCCTCTGGCGGCGCGCGAGATCGACGGCTATGGCGTCCTCGGTCAGGGCGAGGCCGGCCGGCACGCCCTCGATCGTCACGCCGAGCGCCGGTCCGTGCGACTCCCCGGCGGTCAGGAAGCGGAAGGCGGTCACTCGGCGGCGGCCACCGCCGGTTCGCCGGTCGGCTCGCCCTCGGCGGAGCGAAGACCGCCGGCGCGGGCCTCCGCCAGCTTGCTCTGCATGAGCTCGAGCGGCGCCGGCTGGCCGGTCCACAGCGTGAACGCCGCGGCACCCTGGTGCAGCAGCATCAGCTCGCCGTCCAGCGTCGTGGCGCCGGCCGCATCGGCATCGCGCAGCAGGCGGGTCCGGGCATAGATCAGGTCGAGCACGAGCAGCTCGTCGTTCAGGACCTCGGGCGGCACCGGGCTCACGTCGGCCGTCAGGCCGATCGATGTCGCGTTGATGAGGATCTTGGCCTTGGCGATCTCGGACTCGATGATCGACTCGTGCCACGGCATCGCGCGCAGCTCCATGTGCGCAGCCGTCCGGCCGAAATGCTTGACCAGCCCTTCGGCGCGGTGCAGGTGACGGTTGAACACGATGACCCGCTGGAAGCCTTCGCGGATGAGTCCGAAGACGACCGCGCGCGCGCCGCCGCCCGCGCCCAGCACGACCGCCTGCTTCGGCATCTTCTGTCGTCCGACGATGCGGTCCAACGCAACCTTGAACCCGGCCACATCGGTGTTGTGGCCGATGAGGCGCTTGCCCTCGCGCGTGATCGTGTTGACGGCGCCGGTCGACGACGCCTCCTCGGTCAGTCGGTCGACCATCGGGACGACCCGCTCCTTGTGCGGGATCGTGACGTTGGCACCCAGGAAGTCGTCGGAACGGAGCCCAGCGATAGCCTCGGGGAGTTCGATCGGGGCCCGATCCCACAGCTCGTAGCGGGCGTCGATCCCGAGCTCGTCGAAGGCGGCCTGCTGCATCGCGCCCGACAGCGAATGCGCGACCGGATGGCCGATGAGGACGACGCGCTTCGTCATGCTCGTACCCCTTCCAGATCGGCGAAGAAGCCGGGATAGGAGATGGCGGCCGAGGCGGCCCGCTCGATGAACGTGCGATCGGTCGCGACCAGGCCGGCGACGGCGAACGTCATCGCGAGACGGTGATCGGCGCGGCTGTCGGTGGTGGCACCTCGGAGCTCGGCGGACCCGTAGATCACGAGATCGTCGCCATCGACCTCGACGCGGGCGCCGAGCGCCGACAGACCCGCCGCGATGCCCGCGATGCGGTCGGATTCCTTGTGGCGGAGCTCGCCGGCACCACGGATCGTCGTGGTGCCACGTGCTCGCGTGGCGGCCAGGCATAGCACCGGGATCTCGTCGATCGCCGAGGCCACCTCGGCGGGCCCTAGATCGATGGCTCGGAGGTCCGATGACCGCACGACGAGATCGGCGATCGGCTCACCGGCGTCGGGGTCATCCGTCGTGGTCGACGGACGCTCGTCGATATCGGCGCCCATCGCGCGCAGGAGGTCGATGACGGCCCGCCGAGTCGGGTTGACACCGACATCCCGGAGGACCAGCTCCGCGTCTGGGTGGATGGCGCCCGCGACGAGCCAGAAGGCCGCTGCCGAGACATCGGCCGGCACGTGCTGATCGATGGGCTGCACCGCCGTCCCTCCTTCCACCGTCCAGGCGAAGCCGCCATCGTCGCCGACCGCGCGACTCACGGGCACGCCCCGAGCTCTCAGCATGCGCTCCGTATGGTCGCGCGTGGCGACTCGTTCCCGGACCGTCGTCCGACCCTCGGCCCGGAGGCCGGCCAGCAGGATCGCCGACTTGACCTGTGCCGACGGCACCGGCGTCGCGTAGTCCACGGCCCTCAGCGGGGTGTGCCCGACCACGGTGAGGGGAGGGAGGGAATCGTGACGTCGACCGTGGAGCTCCGCGCCCATCCGGCGCAGTGGCTCGATGATACGAGCGACCGGACGGCGTCGCAATGAGGCATCGCCATCCAGGACCGCGGTCATCGGCAGCCCGGCAAGCATCCCGGTGATGAGCCGGAGGCTCGTCCCGGAGTTCCCGCAATCGATGACGCCGTCCGGCTGGTCGAGGCCGTCGGCCCCCGGCGAGGTGACGTCGTAGGCAACGTTGCGACCTTCGTCGTCGGGCCGAGCGTCGAGCGTCGCGCCGAGCGCGCGCATCGCCCCGGCAGTCGAACGGATATCGGCGCCGTCGCCGGCCCCGGTGATCCGACTCTCACCCGCCGCGAGTGTCGCGAATAGAAGAGCCCGATGGCTGACCGACTTGTCGCCCGGCAGCCGCAGCTCGCCGCGCAGACGAGCGGCGGGCGTGACCGTGGCGACGTCGGTGGCGATCAATGTTTGGCCAGCCCGTCGTCCGCGCCAAAGCCGGCGCCCGCGCCGGCGCCCACGAGGAACGGGTCGCCATGCAGCCCGCGGACGTGCTCGTGGACCGGCACCAGGGCGTCCATGAGCGAGCGGAACTGATCGAGCGTGAGCTGCTGCTCGGCGTCCGAGAGGGCTTGATCGGGGTTCGGATGGACCTCGACCATGACCCCGTCGGCCCCGACCGCGACCCCGCCGATCGCCAGCGGCTTGACCAGCCAGCGCTTGCCGGTCGCGTGACTCGGGTCGACGATGACCGGCAGGTGGGTCAGGTGATGGACGAGAGGCACTGCGGCGAGATCCATGGTGTTGCGCGTGTAGGTCTCGAACGTCCGGATGCCGCGCTCGCACAGGATCACGTTCGGATTGCCGGAGCTGACGATGTACTCGGCCGCCATCAGCCATTCCTCGACCGTGGCGCCATAGCCGCGTTTGAGCATCACCGGCCGGGCCACTCGCCCGACGTCGCGCAGCAGCGAGTAGTTCTGCATGTTGCGGGTGCCGATCTGGAGGATGTCCGCGTACTCGGCGACGACGTCGACCTGCGACGGCTCCATGACCTCGGTGATCACCGGCAGGCCGGTCCGCTCGCGGGCCTCGGCCAGGTACCGGAGAGCTTCGACGCCGAGACCCTGAAAGGCATATGGGCTGGTCCGCGGCTTGAACGCCCCGCCGCGCAGGACCGTCGCGCCGGCTGCTTTGACGGCCTCCGCAGTCTCGAACAGCTGGTCGCGGCTCTCGACCGAGCAGGGGCCGGCCATGACCGTGAGCGACCCATCGCCGATCGCCGCATCGAGGACGCGGATGACGGTGTCTTCCGGCTTGAACTCGCGCGAGGTCAGCTTGAAGGGCCGG